>JBDKFM010000001.1:0-45727 GCA_039798685.1 Candidatus Parcubacteria bacterium
TTACAATGTCGTTATGACCGGAAATAAGTGACTCAATAATGACAAGTGGATTCAGTGCAAAAAGCACTAATACACCGGTTGATGACCCTGAGTGTAACCTCTGAGCAATCTTTTGTAAGAAATAACATGTTCCGATGAAACACATACCGATTGCGATCTTAAAAAGAAAGTAGGTGAGAACGAAATACTGCACGCCCACGAAAGAAAGCGGTACAGTAAAAATCAGCCACGATGGGCCATATGGATACACCCTATGTGTCCAATGCATAAATGAGAGCATCGGATCACCAGGATAGTCAAGTGCTTTTTTAAAATACGGATTCTCATGATAGTGGGTAATTATTTTTGCATCAAAGATATAATTAAAAAGATCGTAGGAGAATGCAGTGTACGAAAAGACAAGCAACACAGTTGAAAAAAGTATCAGAAACCAGACTGAGCGTTTTCTCAGCCTACCTCTCAAAGCATCCTTCACGAGAAGCATGAAACTCACAAAGAACATTGCAATGATGCCTATAAAAAGAGATGTAGACAAAGGTCTATTAAAATAGCCTATCCACTGAAAACCCTGCTGTATAGGCTGGATAAATGATGCCCTTGTCAGAGTCAGTGAGAGATCAATCTGTGTGAATGAATAGAAAAACAAAAGGACGACTGAGATGCAATATAGAAAAAATGACACACGAGTCCCTATCAACTCAGGCAATACATTCCTTAAAAAACCAGGAATTTTCATATGTTTTCGTACTTACCTGAGAGGGCGTTTGCTTTAATTCTCACAAGATCCAACACGCCACGTATTGAATCGCCAACCGGATTTACTCTTCTTGACTCAACATATAACCATGAGACAGGAACTTCTTTTACGGTATATCCCATCTTCTGTGCGAGATACAATAATTCAACATCAAATCCCGCAGAAACACTTGACCCACTCACCTTCCTAAAACCGTGATGGAGTTTTTGCAATCTGAGAAAGAGCGTATGCCCGACCTCTCTCTGAAACATCTTAAAACCGCACTGTGTGTCAGAGATACCTGAAATCCCGACAAGTGTGCTTCTCAAAAGCATCATACTACGCGCCATAAGTACTCTCGTCCATGGTGCTCCTTTTCTGTTGGATTTCCGGGAACCGATCACAACAGCGTAATGCTCATCAAAATAGGGTAGCAGCCGTTTTACTTCTTCAATCGGTGTCGCCTGATCCATATCAGTAAATAGTATATATTTCCCATTTGCCTTGAGAATACCGGCAGTAAGCGCACCTGCTTTCCCTGTGTGCGGGTTTTTAATGAGGGTAAATGTCTTATTCTCTTTTACAAAGTCTTCAATGAAACCGTCACTACCGTCTCTCGACCCGTCATCCACAACGATTACTTCATATATATACTTTTGCTTGTCGAGAAAGGATTTCACATGATCCAGAACTCCCTTTCGGAGATTTGCCATCTCATCATATGAGGGGATCACGACGGAGAGAAAGATATCCTTCACAGATAAATTATACTATAAATACAGAAGTTGGGAAGAAATAAGAAATGTGACCCCACGGGAATTCGAATCCCGGTAATCAGAATGAGAATCTGATGTCCTAACCACTAGACGATGGGGCCGTATGCTCTATTTTACCTTAAATTGAAGCTGGAGACAATGCTCGCATGTAACTATGAGGCATATATTTAAGAGGCATTTTGGCTGTAAATACACCAGGACATCTTACAACCTCACATCCCCCTAACTCACAGCAACTTTCTTTACGACACACTATGTATTGCGGCTGTGATTGCCTGATATTCAGCAAACGGCAAATTATTTAATCTTTTCTGCTCATACACAGGATAGAGCATTCGCTTTGTAAGACTCGTCTGTTCTACAATACGAACAGCTTCTTCAAGCACTTCATGATCCGGATACACTGTAAATAGATCAGTCACAAAATCCTGATACTCCCCACCGCCGATATCAGAAGCGATATTCATAGCACCGGCAATAGAGATAGTCAGATCAAGCACATCGCGCGCCTGTGCTTCCAGGAGAGGAACACCAGTATCATATTGCACTTCCGGATCAACAATCATGACCGATCGACCTTCGTGTGCAATCATCATATTATGCGCTGCCGGCTCACCCCATGCTATCCCTTCACTGTGTATGACAGATAATTCGGAAAGGGCATTTTTTGCAACCATGACTTTTTCATCCACTCCAGCTCTCCCTGCCCACGAAAATTCTTCAGAAAAATCTATCTCTTTATTATGCGCAAAGAAATCAATACCATTCACATTTGGGATATACGGAAGTGCAATTACGTCTTTATAAGGAAACGCACCTATATCATCACCTTCGCCATTTAGCACTGGAATTCTACTCTTACCAATAAAGACGCTCTTCCACTCAGACTCAGAAACTTTTCTCGCTGGATTGCCCGAGAGATGTCGCATGAGCGTATCTGACCAACGATGTAATCCTGATGATTTTGGATCAATTAAAAAAATTCTTCTTCCATCTTCGAGCGTTGCGATAGTGGTCATCGTGCTTCTATTTCTTGCTGTTCCAGGATATGAAAGAGCAGTCGGGTTCCCTTCAACAAAGTACCACGGCTTGACGAACCCTCTTCCTTCAGCAAACTCCCTCCCTTTTTCTTTGACATGCTCTGCGACTACATGAGGAAGCACAAGAGTATTTCCTTTCAAAGTACCGATGTCCGAAAAGTCACCACAACGAAGCGTCGCGCTCTGATCCTGTGGGATTATTACTCCTGTGTGCACAAGCTCACTCCGAATATGACGGAGTCTTTCTTCAGATGGAACACGTCCCTCTGATGCAATACCAACGTTTCGAAATTCTGCGTTTATCCCTGATACCTGAGAAGTGACAATTGATTCCTGAGAGGAACGTCTCCTTCCTTCTTTTCCGTTCATGTTAATCAGCCGGATATGGCTTCGTGGTTGTGGTGAGGACGGGACGAAGTGGAGTGAGTGACTCATCCTTCTTCTTTTTCCCGGTAGTCCTTTTTGAAAGGGCTATCGGCAAAACCTCATCCATGTGTTCAACAAAATGAAACGTTAAATCTTTCAGAACTTCCTTCGGCACATCCTCAAGATCCTTCTTATTTTCTTTCGGAAGAATAATCGTTTTGAGTCCTGAGCGGTGTGCTGCGATTACTTTTTCTTTTACTCCGCCAATCTCAAGCACCCTCCCACGCAGCGTTACCTCACCAGTCATCCCAACTGTACGGTTTACCGGTATCTTCGTCAACGCTGACACAATCGCTGTTGTGATCGCTGATCCTGCGGAAGGACCGTCTTTCGGCACTGCTCCCTCTGGGACATGGATATGAACATCCAGTTTTTGATAAAATTTCTCTGAAAGTCCAAATTTCTCAGCCCTCGCCCTGATATATGACATTGCTGCTTGGGCTGACTCTTTCATCACGTCTCCAAGCTGGCCAGTCAGTGTCAGATTTCCGCGTCCAGGCATCAATGCTACTTCAATAAATAATATATCACCACCGGCCTCAGTCCATGCGAGCCCTGTCGACATACCGATCTCATCATGTTTCTCCACAACCGTCCCTCTATATTTGATCGGTCCTAAATACTTCGTGACGTGTTTCTCATCAATTACGATCTTTTCCTTACTGCCTTCTGCGACTTTCTTGGCAATCTTTCTGAGGATTGCTGCCATTTTCCGCTCCAGATTACGAACCCCAGCCTCTCTCGTGTAATGATTGATCATAAAATGAAGCGCATCATCCGTTATCTCAATTTTTGCTGCATCAAGACCATGACTCTCAAGCTGTTTCTTCGTAAGAAAATTCTTGGCGATATGGAATTTCTCATGATGTGTATAACCTGCAAACTGAATAATCTCCAGCCTGTCCCGTAATGCCGGCGGGATAGTATCCAAAAGATTTGCTGTCGTCACAAACATCACGTCTGAAAGATCAAACGGTGCTTCAAGATAATGATCAGAGAATTCACTGTTCTGTTCCGGATCTAGTGCCTCAAGAAGTGCTGATGAAGGGTCTCCCCTGAAATCGGCTCCTACTTTATCAATTTCATCAAGCATAAAGACAGGGTTTCTCGTTCCGGCATCTTTGATACCCTGAATTATTCTACCCGGAAGCGCACCGACATAGGTCCGTCTGTGACCACGGATCTCCGCCTCATCCCTGACTCCACCGAGTGATACTCTGATAAATTTACGCCCAAGAGCACGGGCAATTGATTTTCCAAGCGATGTCTTCCCGACTCCCGGTGGTCCGACAAAGCAAAGAATTGGACCTTTCATTTTTCCCGCAAGCTTATGGACTGCCAAATACTCAACAATGCGCTCTTTTACCTTCTCAAGACCATAGTGATCTTCGTTCAGTATGCGCTCAGCTGTTTTGATATCAACGTCACTTTTACTCTCAACGCTCCATGGAAGAGAGAGCATCCATTCAACATAATTTCGGATATATCCTGCCTCTGGGTTAAACTGATTCATACTACCTAGTTTCTTAATCTCTTTTTTCACTTTTTCCTCTATCTCCTGAGGCATTTTGGCATCCCGAAGCTTCATCATCAGATCCTTTATCTCAGACCCCTCTTCCTCTCCAAGCTCTTTTTCAATTGTCTTCAGCCTTTCACGAAGCATTGCTTCACGCGCTCCTTTTTCAAACCGCTCCTGCGTTTTACTCGCGATCCTCCGCTCAAGTTCAAGCACCTTAATCTCTTTCGCAAGAAGTTCCGTCAATTTCTTCAGACGTTCTTTCACATCAGCCATCTCTAGCAGTTCCTGTCTCTCCTGGGGCTTCAGATCAAGTGCCGACGCGATAAGGTCAGAAAGCTCAGCAGGAGTATTTTCAGAAGACATAATATTCATAAAGACAAGAAAATCAGCTGATTTACCAAAATTCATTGCCCGACGAAACTCATTGGTCAGATGATTGCAGAGTGCTTTTATCTCAGGAGTGTTTTCGATCACATCGGGTACCTCAACGACTTTTGCCATGAAAAACGAATCATGTTTCTCAAATGAGAGAATCTTTACGCGGGAAATTCCACGCACCTGCGCATTGATTTCTCCGTCCGCCCTAATCATCCTCTCAATTCTTGAGAGTGTACCGAGACCATAAAGATCATCGATACTCGGATCATTTAATCTCGCATTTTTTTGCAGCACGAAACACACTATCCTTTCATGCTGAAATGATGATTCAAGCGCAGCAAGACTCTTCGGTCTTCCGAAAGTAAGGACTGAGTCGGTGCTTGGAAAAATGATTCCATCCCTAATAGGAATAACTGGGACTATTTTTTCTTCGGGTGTAGTTTTGGAGGTAACTTTCGTGTTCTGCATGATGTCTTAGCACTCTATCATATCAACTGCTACCTGTCAAGTATCTCCTGTATTTTTAACACGGGTCAGGGATCATGTCAACAATCGGATGATATAGACAACACAATTTCTAAACAAAACAATTGTGCGGGGTTGACAAATTATCCTCAGCTTCTACAATGAATCTATGCTTAAGCTAAAAAATCCCTCCATAACGACTCTTTCGCCACATCAACCGGATTATCTGATCAAAAAGCTTCATTCTTTTGAAGGGCGTCTTGCTGACTATATTACATTCTTCTCGGGAAGCATGTACTTCGTGTACTTTCACGTGATCTGGTTTAGCTTCTGGATACTTGCAAATCAAGGCTTATTTGCTCCGACTGTTCCAAAATTCGATCCATATCCGTATGGACTTTTGACAATGATAGTCTCGCTCGAAGCAATTTTCCTCTCAACATTTATCATGATTTCACAAAATCGTCAGGCACTTGTTGAGACATATCGCGAGTTTGAAGAGGAGCAAGAACAACGTGAGGAAGATATTGAGCAGGAGGAACTGGAAGAAGAGGTCGAAGATATCCAAAAAGATCTCGATGATATTAAAAACGCAATGTTATTTATTCAACAAAAACTTACGTCTCTTGAAAAATCCCCGAGAGTCCACCCGACACAGATTGCCTCAAAGAAATCTTCAGAATAATCATCGTTTCCCACCACAGGTCGCATCTGACCATAGTCCTTTTTTCTCAGTCATCGCCTGGAACTGAGCTTTTTTAAATGTTTCCTGATATGTATACGGAAGATCATACGTGTATTCATACGCATATCCGTCCTGTATCAACAGCAGATTGAGCATACGGCCGTCTTCAAGAAAAACGTAGCGGAGCAACCGCCCATACTTATCCTTCAACTGCTGCGTCTCATCTGACTGAAGCTTCACTTCTTTCCCGAGTGAAACATCCTTGAGATACAACGCCGCTTCCTTACTAAAACACTCCACTTTTTTCCTCGGGTCTACAGATTCAGGCGTATCCACTCCCAGCAATCTTACCTTCTCTTGTTTACTACCCTGCACAACAACAATCGTATCCCCATCAATTACCCTCTTCACGGATATCCTTTCTGAGTTTTCAGAAAGGACGTGCTGCTCAGTCGTCGTTGTGAAATATAATCCCAATAGCTGAGCACTAAGATCTTCTTTTTCTGACTGAGATAGAGAAAGGGAAGACACAAGAACAACGACAATCAATGACAGAAACAGCTTGGTTAGAGTATGCAAATATTTTCAGAATCAATTCATTCTGTCCGTCTATTATAATACCTCTATGCAGAAATTACTAAAGAAACAACTCAACCTCGTTACTTATTTCTTCTTTCTCTGCATCCCTCTCCTCATCTTTTTTCATCTCAGGGGATTTGTCGCACATGATGAAGGATGGATCCTCAACCCCGCCACAAGACTCCTTCATGGGGAGGCGGTATATCGTGATTTTCATTTTATTTATACTCCCGGAACACTTTTTTTTACAACAGGACTCTATGCACTCTTTGGTGAGAGCGTCATCATCGCACGTCTCGCGGCAGTTGCCATCGCATTTCTTACGCTTTTAATCGTATATTCATTAGTGAAAAGAGCGACCGGCAGGGCTACTGCCGGCATACTTGCAGCATCACTCTATCTCGCATGGGGTCCGATGCATATCAATTTTCTCTGGCCAGTTATGTTCGCGGTTCCCGCGTGCACTGCCGCATGTCTCCTTATCCTCAAAGCAGGCCAGGGAAGGAAAAGTAAATATTTTCTCTTTACCGGAATGGCGGTTTCCCTTGCATTTCTGAGCAAACAAAACTTCGGAGCAGCAATGATCCTCTCTCTATCCCTCTATTTTCTCCTCTATCCTCCGATTAGAAAAATACAATATGTCGCAGCATGCATATCCGGATTTCTTCTCGCGCTCTTTCCAGTTCTTCTCTATTTTCTCTTTACGGGAACGCTGAGGGACTTTGCAGCAGATATGTATTACTTCATGATAGAAAAAACAATTTTTATGCGATTGCAGGACACTCCATTCTTCTATCCCGCACCGCTCCTGAAGATGCTGATCAAAAATCTTCTCTATCTCACGCCATTTATCATCTCTGGATTCTCTTTTTATATCGCCTATAAATACACAAAAAAACTCCTCATACTTCCGTTATTCAGCGGGTTTTTCTATCTTTTCGGTATCAGACCGACCACAGATTATATCCACCTTCTCCCCCTTCTCGCCGTCACGGGAATCCCATTGTCTCTTCTTGTTACACAAAAAAAGCTACCTCTTCTTAAAGCCATAAGTATCATTTTTGCGCTCTTTCTCCTTGTATCCGGACTTTATGACGCGCTACTTCGCAACTACTATCGATGGGATACGCCGATTCTTAATCACACAGTTCAAGTCGAGAATCCAAAACTAGGAATACTGATGACCCAAAACGCTGCAACGACACTCTCACTTCTCACGACCGTTGTTAACAAATACTCCGATAAAGATGATTTTGTTTTCTTCTACGCCTATACCCCACTCTATTACATGCTTCTGGAACGGAGAAATCCGACACGGTTCGACTTTTTTCCACCACTCAATGAAAAGGATCAGCGGGAAATAGTAATCGATCTCCAAAATAAAGCTGTGCAACTCATCGTCACAGAACACCCATTAAAAAATGACGACTCAACAATCGCAGCCTTTATCAAGAAACACTACAGCCTCATTCATACTTCGCGAATATTTGTATGGAAGAAAAACCATTCACCACTTAAGACGTAGGAGTGCTTGTCGGAGGCGGAGGAGTCGGCGTATTGGATGGCGGAAGAGGAGTACTGGTCGGTAACGGCGTCACAGTCGGTACGGGTGTATTTGTTGGGGTAGTTGTTGGGGACGGGGTATTTGTCGGAGCGGGTGCTGTGCAATAAAACTGCATTGTTGGAGAAAATGATGAAAATGTATTACAGGTACTACATGTCGCATACGCCCATTGCGCATAATATGTCTGCCCGGTCGTAAAGAGAAATCCAGTCGTATATGTCTGGGTACCACCTGGATTATTACTATTTACCGGACTTGCAGTATTACTCAGCATCTGTGTTCCTCCTTGCGTATTCCCAATTGTGAGAAGATACTGCTGCGCACTCGGTACAGCATTATTTGTATTAAATGAGATCTGCACCTGCCAGAGATTTGTTGAGGAATTTTGTGAGACACAAGTATTTGTCATACTATTTGTCTGGGGAGCCTGAGGCTGTGTTTGTGCATTAATCGTAAGCACCTCGCCCGAAGCAGGTGCGGCAACCGTCAGCACCTGCGACTGACTGACTGTTGAGCCATTGCTTACAAGATACGCCTGAAAATCATAAGATTGTCCCGAAGTTGCTGAAGGATAACTCCATGAAACGCCATCACTCGGACTGATGTTTGATACAAATGTTGCAAACGTCGTTGTACCGGTTATCCTTGCTCCGACTGAGATACTGCTTCCGGAAACAGGACTTCCATTGAGATTAATCGAACCTGTAATAACGGTAGTCGCTGGCACTGGAGGAGTCGCTGTAGAATTTATCGTCAAAATTTCACCTGTCGCAGGGGCAATAACTTGTAGTGGCGTTGAGGTTGTGATCACTACACCATTTTGCACAAGTGATGCCTGTACTGAATAAGACTGTCCGCTTAACGCAGTAGGTAAACTCCACGAGACTCCATCAGCTGCCGGAAGACCGGAGGCAAAAGAAGTAAATCCCGATTGCCCCTCAGCCTGACTCGACAATGTAAGCGTTGCTCCTTGAGGTATGAATCCATTCAGATTGACAGTACCGGACAACGTCGTCTGCGTTTTTGATGGTGCAGAAGCGATGCTGAATTTCAATCTCTCTCCATCAGCAGGTGCAACAATCGTAATAATTCCAGATTTGACACTTATCCCCCCCTCAGCATTGAGTATCCCCTGAATCTCATATGGATCACCTGTTTTTGCTCCGGTCCAGCTCCATGCACCTCCATCAACTGCAGACAAGCTACGTGCAATGACATTAAAATCACTCGCACCCACCTGCCTGGCAAGCACTGTGATGGTTGCAGACTGCGGAATCGGACCATTAATATCAAAATTTCCCGACAGCGTAGCGTTTCCAAACATCACAACACTTTGCTTATTTTCCGGCTTCTGGTCACGACGTACATACAGATACCCCAACACTCCGGTCATGACAAGACTCACTATCACGACAAAACACAAAAGAAGCACCATATGCTTTTTTATAAACTGGAAATGATCAACTTGAGACTCCACAGAAACAGGAACTGATGACAAAATTTGATCAGGCATTATCTATCAGTATTGCAACTGCCGGGGTGGGTGTCAAATAGTTTGCGCATTTCATTTCATACGTATTTCTGATAGTATGATCCTCTACTATGAAAAGGCGAAAAGGACTTCTCCGCCAAGGTTCACAAACAATCACAACGCTTGATGGTGCAAAAGAATATGCAAAACTGAGGGAAGAAATTACAAAAGCCGGCATTCTCGACAGGGATTATCGCTATTATGCACTTCTTACTCTGTGTATCTTTGCAGGATACTTCTTCAGTGCATATCAAATATTCATCGCAACTTCTCCTGCACTCATCATCCTCTGGGGTCTCAGCTTCTCATTTTTTACCGTGCAGATTGCTGGAGTCATCCACGATGCAGGTCACAGAACTATTTTTAAATCTGTAAAAAATAATGACATTGCAGGAAATTTCTTGAGTTTTTTTGTTGGTCATGGCTATGCATTCTGGAGAGGAAAACACAATAAGCACCATGCGCATACAAATCAGGAAGGAGAAGATCCGGATGTAGAACTTCCACTACTCTCATTTACCAAAGAAAGAGTACAAAACAAAAAAGGATTGGCAAAGCTACTGATACGCTATCAAGCGTATGTATATTATCCAATGGGAATTCTGGTCGTCTTCTCGCCTAGAATCGGTGCGCTGCGTTATCTTAAAAATCACTTCAGTATGAAAATCTGGTGGGAATCACTTCTTTTTCTTGCCGGCATCTTCACATACTTTGTACTTCCGTTTTTCATCTTTGATCTAAGTAAAGCACTCATTCTTTTTGCAGCTGTAAATTTCTCAGGAGGTGTCTATCTGATTAATGTCTTTGCACCAAACCATAAAGGGATGCCACAGATCGACGATGGAGTAAAATTTTCATTTCTAGAGCAGCAGATCATCACATCCCGCAACATCAACGGTCACTGGCTGACAGACTTTATATACATGGGACTCAATTATCAAATAGAGCACCATCTCTTCCCTAATACACCAAGAAACAAATTGAAACTTCTCACTCCATACGTCAAAGAACTTTGCAGGAAGCGAAAACTTGAGTACACAAACGTCAGCTTTTTGGAGTCAAATAGAATCATTGTCTCAGAACTCAACAGTGTAGGCCGATCACTGGCGGCTTAACTCCCGACCTTCTTAAGGAGCGTATAGTAGCTTAATTTCGTTCTCCCGTGCTTCTGAAGGATATGCTTTTCGACCAATGATGAGAGGAGCGCGTGCGCTTGCTGTCTTGTGACTGACAATGCGCCTTCAATATCTGAAGTTTTGACCGCTTTTTTATTTATCACAATTTCCAACACCTGTTCCTCACGCGGGGTTACCAAAACTCTCTTCTCACCCATAACCTCCTCGACACCTGCCTTCCGCATGAGCTCAATTCTGCCTGATGCTGCCTGCAGAGAATAAGCAATTCCCTCCAGAAAATACTCAACCCACTGTGTTTCATCACCATCATCAGCCGTATGTAGTGAATCTGAGTAGAGATGTCTGTCGACATCATAGTAGTCATCAAGAATAAAATACCTTGCAACCTCATACTGCTTGAGTAGAAGATAATACGCTGTGAGTAGTCTCGCAAGACGTCCGTTTCCATCAAGAAACGGGTGTACATAGACAAATTGGTGATGAAAAATTCCTGCCTTTATCATAGGATGCAGTTCATCCTCCTGCATGAGCCACGTATATCTTACTGAGAGTGCTTTTTCAATCTCGTCTCGTGTATGAAACGGAGGATTATGTTTCACAACAAGCTGCCCTTTTTCTTTATGCCCTACAAAAACTCCGCTATCTCTAAATTCTCCGAGATCATTTGTCTCCAAGCCATCCATAAGCTCTTTATGCAACTCCCGCGTCAGCTTCGTATCTATAGGAACTCTCCGCCTCTGCAGATCAAATAGCCTCGTCAGAACTGAAAAGTAATTTTTTACCTCACGATCGGGTTTAGTCGTAGCTACCTGATCTCCGAGAATAATATTTGTTACATCAAGCGTCGAGAGCGGATTACCCTCAATACTGGTTGAGTAGTGTGTTGCGAGGATTTGGTTTTCCGTGGCTAACTGAAGCGCAAGAGACGGAATGAGCTTCTCAGCAGCTATTTTGCCGTACAAACGCTCGATTTTGGATATATCGTTTATTGTGCGTAATGTGAGGGTAAACTTAGGCTCAAACATGGCAGATTTCAGCTATGATAGCATATGTAAAGCTATTTGTCAATATATATGTAAACTATGAGCTAAAATAAGGGATTTGAGGCTAAATAATTGTAAATATATATGTAAATGTATATGTAAACTAAATTTGAGGAATCTCAGCCGTAACCGAAACAATCCCATTCTCAGGATCCATTATCTGTGAGAGCATGTAAAAAGGATCTTCAGGGATGATATCTGTTCCAGGAATAGGTTCCGCGAGTACAAGCATATGCGTTCCATGATCTATTGCATCAAAAAATGCGACCTGGATGCCTGAATCAGGATCCTGTACGCCATGTGAACGGAGCGCAGCATCAGTACTCGCACCAAACTGAATGTCCTTCCCGCATCCCACAGGATAGGGATATTCTTCAAGGTTTGCAGGAATATATTCAAGCATATTTTGCACCTTTGCTCCGTGTATCTCTGCTGCTCTTACTTCCTCAACCGTACCGTGAAAATGCACAAATCCTCTCACGCGCTTCATTCTCAGAGAACCATTCTCATCTCTCCTGTACCCGATAAGCTTCCCTTCTCTGATGACTGGTTCAACAGTGATACTGGGTGAATTTCTGTAGACAGATGCCATCTCATCAAACTCAATTGAGGGCATTTTTTCTTTCACACCAGAAACACCCAATGCATATCGATTAAACTTATAGAGATTCAACGGATCTTCAGATGTCGAATCACCATCTTTCGAAACAATTGAGACATACATACTCCCTTCTCTTCCCATATTTCGTTTATCGAGATTAATATTATTCCGTCCTGAAATTGTTGACAAAATCAGTCCGTCATCATCACCCATGTCATACCCATCAGGAGCTATGATACTGACATCGTGAGCTGACGCAGCAGATTCACTCTGCCTCCCCCAACCAAGTAGTTTTTGTGCCAATGCTGCTCTCTGACTACTGACAACTGATCCAACCTCAAACGGACCATCAATATATTTCCACTCTCCGAATTTTCTGAGAATACCGGATATATAATCAGGCATCTTTGATGCATCTGCATCTTCTGCGGGGATAGCTTCCTTAACGAAGGTATAACTCCCTGACTCGACGGCACAGGCGTGCGTAACCATCCGATCTCTAAATCTATCTATTCCACCTTCTTCTAATACATTTTCAGTACCCAATCCCCCTTCAAGTGTCGCAAATGACATCTGACCCTGATCGTTGATAAATACTAACTTAAGCGCACCAAGACTTCCCATCGTTCGTCTCACTAGCTGCTCCATGTCGCGCTTTTTCAAACCTGTCAAGTCTTCAGGAGTATTAACAACTATTGTGTAGCTTTTATGAAGAGCATTTACACCATAATCTTTTGAAGCCCTCATAACCATCGGGGGAACTTCAGGTATCCTGTCCCATAACGATCCGTCACCCTCAGGAATATCGAAAAATCCGACGATCATATCTGACGATTCACTTGGCACTCCAGGGGTACCATGGCTCTCCCCATTTATAACCTGATTCCCAAGTGACGAAGTAAGCTGATCTTTAAATCGTTGATTTGTAGGACTAAGCACGGTCCCTTCAGGAATATCAAAGTCCAACTGAATCGGTTTAGCCCACCAGCAATCTTCTATGTGCCTCTCCATAGATTTTGCTTGATCAAAAAGAAGATCCATCGGTCGAAGAGACGCATTGCTCGGCAACAACTTTAATTCAGGTAGGGGAAGAGCAGGAGTTGCCGAACCACCGCGTCTATCAAAGGGAGCCAAATGAACTGATTCATGCATTGCTTCAATTTGTCTCATAATAAACACCGTGATTATATCACGCGTAGAATTCTGAGGCATTTATTTGACTTCACCCTCTAGAAAAGGTATCTTCAGAGCATGAAAGCACTACGATTTACCAAACAGGGCTATGAAGACCTTCAGAAAAAATATCAGGAAACATTGGCATCACGTCCTGACGCAGTTGAGCATCTGCGTAAATCCCGAGAGATGGGCGATCTTAGTGAAAACGGTTATTATAAATCTTCACGTGCAAAGCTCTCATTTATCGACCGGCAATTGCGAGAAATGTCTTCTTCTCTAAAACGTGCGACAGTCATCAGTACACACAACAACACAACGATCGGGATAGGTTGCAAGGTAACGTTAGAAATTGACGGTACAGTTGAACATTTTGAGATTGTAGGGGATATGGAGGCAGATCCTGGAAACGGAAAGATCTCACTTCTCTCTCCATTAGGATCTGTCCTTAATGGAAAAACAAAAAATGATACTGCAATCCTTAAGGCTCCCTCCGGAGAACGACACTATTCAATAAAAGATATCAATTACTAATCCTTACAAAACTCAAAAAAAAGTATGTTATCATACTGTACGATCTCCTCTGTGTCATGAAAAACTCCCTGATCACCGCTTCGTTCATAATCGGACTTCTCATCGTGAGCTCCCTACTCCAAGCGTTTTTAAACTTTTTCTTTGACAAAGAAGCGATCTATCTTTTCTTTTTTCCGGTCATCTTCGTAGTCGCCTGGAAAAAGGGGGCAAAACCCGGCATAGCGACAAGCGCAGCTGCCTCGCTGATCGTCTTTTATTTTTTCTTTCCGCGTCTTGATTCACTGAGCGCGGCGCATGCACACACCATCGTTGAGGTCTATATTTTTCTCCTTCAGGGAATTGCACTTAGTGTGTTTATAAATAAAGCAAAACAATATGATGTTGTCGGGTATTATAAACTGAGAGAAGAGGCATTTTCGAAAAAATATTCTGAACTTGAGAAACGCTTTCAAGAAGCTCAAGAAGATATTCGGGCACGTGATGAATTCCTTTCCATCGCATCACACGAGCTTAAAACACCTCTGACATCGATGCTCCTCCAACTCCAAACTGCTCTCCATAATATTCAGAACGTGTCTCTTGCGAATTTTTCCGTTGAACACCTCCTAAAAATGCTTGAAAGCGTACAGAGACAAACAAGCAGACTCTCAAAAATGATCAACGACCTCCTCAACGTATCACTCATGACGACAAGAAAACTCGAACTAGAACCGGAAGAGTTCGACCTCTCTGCACTCACAAAAGAAGTAGTCGAGAGTTTTTCAGAAAAAATCATACGCGAAGGATATGAGATAGCAATTCACGCAGATACACCTGTTGTCGGAGAGTGGGACAAAGTAAGAATAGAACAGGCGCTGACAAATCTCCTCTCAAATGCAATTAAGTATGGGGACGCAAAACCGATTGTCATCACTGTAAAGGAGATCAGCAATTACGCGGTAGTAACTGTCGCTGATCATGGTATAGGAATTCCAGGCAAGGAAAAAGACAAAATATTTGAGTTATTCCAGAGAGGAGGCGCATCAGAGAAGTATAAGGGACTTGGTGTTGGTTTATACATTACCGACCAAATTATTGAGGCTCACAAAGGCAAGATACATGTAAAATCACGGGAGCATCATGGAACATCATTCACGATAGAGCTACCGATGAAGTGACGGGTATTTATTCGACAAACGTCAATGCGATACCTGTCTTGTTTGCTCTTCCGGTTCTCCCGATCCTATGTATGTAGTCTTCATACGTTGCCGGCATATCAAAATTGATGACATGACTCACATCGCTTATATCCAAACCCCGTGATGCGACGTCTGTTGCGAGGAGAATCTGTATATCATTCCTCTTAAATTGATCAAGTGTTTTCTGTCGCTGGCTTTGCCTCTTGTTTCCGTGAATAGCGGCTGCTTTAAATCCCCGCCTGACCAGTTCATCAGAAAGTTTCTGGACACCCCATTTTGTACGACCGAAGATAAGCACCTTTTCATATTCTTTTTGATTTAAGAGATCATGGAGCTGGTCAACTTTTCTCCCTTTATTCACGACTTTGACAATATTCTGTTGCACATTGACTGCGGTATCCTGTACTTTTACTGACACAGTCACAGGATTATTCACAAACGCCTGTAATACCTCTTTCACTTTACCGTCAATTGTTGCTGAGAAAAAGAGCGACTGCCTATCACTTGGAAGAAGAGAGATAAGAAACTTAATATCCTGAATAAATCCAATATCCACCATATGATCAGCCTCATCAAGTACAACATGAGTGAATCCAGAGAGATCAAGATTTCTTCCCTGCACAAGATCCTTCAATCTTCCCGGAGTACCAATCACAAAATTAAACTGTCTTTTCAGATCACTTTTCTGACGAAAGATATTTACCCCACCGATACAAAGCACTGAATAAATCCCGAGATTTTTTGCAAAACCAAAAAACTCATCCCTAATCTGTACGGCGAGCTCACGGGTTGGAGCGACTACAAGTATCCTATTATTTTTATCTTCAAGAACTTTTTGAATAAGAGGTATCAAAAACGCCGCTGTCTTTCCGGTTCCTGTATTTGCAATACCGATAATATCTCTTCCTTCAAGAATCGGAACGATTGATTTATCCTGAATCGGTGTCGGGGTCGTATAATTTTTTCTGGCTATATTTTCAATTAATACCGGAAGCAATGGAAATGCTGAAAAAACCTCATGTTTTTGGACATGCTCGTCAAGTACAACTGGCTTCGCAACAACACCCCGTGAGATGATATGTGTCGGGTCAAATGTTTTATTATTCCGCATAGGACGAGAGACACCTCTTTGTTGATATTGAGATCCCCTACTAAACCGACGGTTATTATTTGTTCGATTGTTATACATATTTTTTTCTGCTGACAAATTGTTTACAAAGAGTGGAGAGACGAAGAGAAAATCTACAATAAATGGAGCATTCTTTATCTTACCAAATCCAAACTGATGAGCAGTTTTACTTTAAATCATTATAGCAAAATTGTAGGTCAACTTCAAGGTGACGTATATTATGAACAAAATAAGTACTCAATCTACCTGAAGCCTTTGATGCAATCTCACGCCTATAGAGGCTCGAAGCTCATCAATCCCTTTTCCTGTTTTGACAGAGGTTGAGAGAGGTGAAAATTCCTTGTATTTTTCAAGCAATCTGATTTCTGTCTCTTCATTTATAAGATCGGATTTATTAAATATATACACCGCGTCTTCAGTACTTCTCCCCAATCCGTGTAGAATTTCATTAACCACACGAATTTTATAATCACACTCAGGATCAGCACTGTCAATAACATGCAGCAAAAGATCGGAGTGTAGCGACTCAGTAAGCGTCGCATTGAATGCCTGAATGAGTCTCGGTGGAAGATTTCTAATAAATCCGATTGTATCTGTTACCAACACATCTTTCATCAATTCAGGAGAATAAAATTTCCCGACACTATTATCAAGTGTTGCAAATAATGCATTCTCTACAAATGCCTCTTTACCACAAAGCGCATGAAAAAGAGAACTTTTTCCCGCATTCGTATAGCCGACAATAGACACAGTCAAAAAACCAGACCTCTTCCTTTGATCCAACTGCATCGCCTTATTCTTACTAATTTTTTCCAATTGTTCACCCACACGTTTTAACTCAGCTCTCCAGTGCCGCTTCATTAGCTCGGTGTTTGTCTCTCCGACACCAAGTGTGCCGATACCACCCCCCTGACGGGACATAACATACCCCATACCATAAATTCTCGGCCCCATATATTTCATTCTGGCGAGCTGAATCTGAAGCCTCGACTCCGTTGTGGTCGCGTGTTTTTCAAAAATATGCAAAATAAGATCAACTCTATCCCACACTTCAATTGATGGTGACACTGTCTGAAAACGTTTTTGTAATTCATGAACCTGTCCTGGTTTTGCCATCGCGTTTAATACAACAACATCGACTTGATGCTTTTTCAATCTCTCCATTACCTCCTGCACCTTCCCTTTTCCGATATACGTCGTATGATCAGGTTTATCCAGCTTCTGTAGTACACGATCCACAATGACACCACCAAAGGTCTCAATAAGTGATTCCAACTCTTCGCCCATACGGATAACGTTCTCTTTTTCTGCTCTTGGATTCACAAGAAAAACAGGAATAAAATGTAGTGTTTTTTTAAGATCGATCATATATATCTACAAATAGTGGATGAGAAGATTCAACTAATTCCCACAAAGTTCTTCAAGCAAACTTCTGTGTTTTTCAATAAAAAGCTTCGTAATCTGTTCAAGCTTTACCTTCTCAAGCTCTCGAAGTGTAAAAAAATCAATTGTTCTCGCTTCACTTCTCTGAATGTTGTTCACATCTTTGTCCGACAACAGAGCATGATAAAAATATTTTTTCTCTCCGTCATACACCCAGTTTGAAAGAAGCGTTACCTCACTGAGTTTAATCTGCATCGATTCAAACACCGCTCGTACAACTGCATCCTCAAATGTCTCCTTCTTCCTTTTTACACCCATAATAAAAGACCACACATCTGATGAGGAGCGTATTGGGGTACTTTCTTCGAGAAATAATAACACCTTTCCTTTATAGGTAAGGAGAATAATGCTTCCTTCTTTATTCAACGCCACGTCTGCATTATACAATAATGCCGATTCCTGCGCTCATTTCTTCTTAATTCAGAAAAAAATATACACAGTTCTCTTCATCTGTTCTTTCAAAACCCTTTGTTTTATACTGTTTCTATGAGAAAACGGATAAAAAAACTTATCGACTTTTCATTCAGCTCAAACGCCACAGTAGTATTATTTGTAGAAATCCTTATCGGTATATTTCTCATTCTCATCACCACTTTTTTCCTCGCAGATCTCACAAAAGACACGCTTATTGACAACACTATTACAGAATTTGACAGGAGGATCTCACAGACTGTCTATGCTCTTCGTACACCTTCTCTCACGCAGTTCATGGTCTTTATCTCATGGCTTGGTGCGGATTTCATACTTGCCGTCTCAACTGTCATAATGATTTTTTTTACTTGGAGAAAGCATAAATCAGCATCAACTCTATTTCTCATCATGCTACTTTTTGGAGCCCTCTTAAATCTCTTACTCAAAGAAATTTTTCAGAGACCACGACCGACATTTGACCCGCTTTTTATACTTGGTTCGTATAGCTTTCCATCTGGACATGCAATGAATTCTTTTGTTTTCTACGCGACAATCACTTATTTTTACTATCACTTCACAAAAAAAATACGCAGCACAATCTTTCTTGCATTTGTCGCGCTTGCTCTCATCTCCTCTATAGGAATAAGTAGAATCTATTTAGGAGTGCACTATCCCAGTGATGTACTCGCAGGATATTTGACCGGATTACTGTGGTTTATTCTCGTACTCGTTCTCGATCGTACGATGACATTTTTCCGACTTTACTCTTCTTATACACCAAAAAATTAATTATTTACAAGAAATTTCTTCATTGATGCGATGACTGATGGTGCATCAGTAAAAGGAATTGCATGTATCCCGACTTTTTCTGCAGCCACACAATTTTCCTCTATATCGTCAATAAATATCACTTCCTCACCTTTTGCACGGATTAGTTCGAGCGTATAGGTATAGATTCTCCTCTCAGGCTTCTGCATTCCGACCTCAGCCGAAATTACCATCACATCGAACAATGGACCCAGTCGATATTGTTCCGTATAAATAGTTCTCGCATTCTCCCACGCGTTACTCAAAAGAGCGGTTCTGTACTTGACTCTTAACCGCTTCATGAATGAGTAGAAATCATGATTTAGAATATCACCAGCATAAAAATCGTCCTGTAGCATCTTCTCCTCCTCACGAGTAAGATTAAACCGTCTTGCAATATCGTTCCAGATTACCTCGCTTTTCACCCCTCCAACTGTTGCCCGATCAGCTGGTTCAATCATATACACCAACTCAGAAAGACCACCCGGCTTTAGATCAAACCTATCTTCCCATGCTTTCCTCCTACTCGTATCCCCAGTTCTTACCAATACCCCTCCCACATCACAAATAATTGCTTTTATTGGCATAGTAAAAGTATAACAAATGAGGGAGGAAAGAATTTTTAGAAGTTACTCAATATGATCCCGAACGAGTTTGAGGTGATGAGGGTCACGAAGAAAAAAAATAGTCCAGTATCGCTCAACTCCGTTTCTAGTCATTGCCTCATGCCTATGATTACCGTCAACTATCTCAAGAGGCTTCCAAAAGTCAGTCACAATGAGTGGAGGAAGCGGCTCTCCATTTTTTACGACCTCCTCAAGACGTGAGACTCTCTCTTCCCATTTACCGAGCGGTTGACGCTCATGAGGCTTCTCCTCCGGACCATCTATCTTCCGAAGAAGCGAGAGAGGAACCTCTGCAATCTCTATCATTGTCGCTTCTTCATCTCTTAAAGCCCTGGCAAGACCCTCATTTCCTTCGGAGAGCAGAAATTCCTGCACCCATTCCCGAAGAACACCCTTCTTCTTTGCAAGGATGGCAGCTTGTGTTGTATATTTTTTTGTCACTACTCTTTTATGTTTCATCTTGAATGCAAAAGATTATAACAAAACTAACTGAAGAAAGACTGAGAAAAATTGAATTGAGACTATATGATACTTTTTGTTGCTTGTAATGAAAAAAGGAGAGGGATCTGTATTTTTTTATCTTTCAGGACGTACTGACCTGAAGTATTTTTCTCCATAAAGCCAGGGAATTGATCATACATTGTAAACGGAAACTCATGAACAAAATCAATCCTCAAGCCTTCATCGATCAACGAGTTAATCACATCACCCATTGTGTAACTCCACTCGTACGTTACCCCCTGCACTTTAGCATCCCAGTCTGTATAGGTCCCTGATGAATCATCGATGAAAGGACCTCTCTGGAAGTATTTATAAAAAATCTTAAAATCATGGCTGAGAATACTTGTGAAAGGATGAAGTTCGACAATATAAAATTTTCCCCCATCGTTTAAAAAATGATTTATCACTTTAGCCCATTTTTTAATACTCGATAACCAACAGAGCACACCATACGAAGCGAAAATAATATCGTACTTTTTATGAAGCACGTCGGGAAGTTTATAAATATCTGAGCAAATAAAATTTCCCGGTATTCCCGTTTCCCTGCTCAGCTTTTTTGCTAATTTTATCGAGTCGTCCGACAGATCAACCCCGGTCACTATTGCTCCTTCTCTCGCCCATGAAAGTGTATCCATACCGAAATGACAGAGAAGATGCAGCAGGGTTTTTCCTTTTACGTTACCTAACTCCTTAAGCTCGATCGACTGCAGACTGGTTTTCCCTTTTTTAAAACTTTTAAGGTCATAGAGACTAGATTCTGCATGAACAGATGTCACATCATTCCACCATTTCTTATTGATACTTGAATAATCTTTCATAAATAAAAGTATCAATGAGTTTAGGTTGTTTTGTCAACCCCTTATTTAACTCGCAAAAACCATCTCAATAGTTTTTATGTTCATTATTCTATGAAGAAACGGGGGAAATAATCAGCGGAGCACACGGGCAATTTGCTGAATCGTTTGCAGGTATCGAATACTTCCGATCTCATGTTCAGTTTTCTGAATCCGAGTAAGATGTTTTCGTGATGAAAGAATCTGATGAAATGTCTTCTGAACTCGCTTCTTAAGGGACTTCGCTTCTCTCGCACCGTATAGCATATGTACCTGTTTGGTTTTTATCTTTTTGGCAAGTACAGCACTTTGAAGCTGAGCAAAATCCTGATACCTCTCAGCCATCAATGCTGACATCAGATTAGTCTTTACTCTGGCTATATCCTCACGAAAAAATGGAGAAAGTGAACATAATATCAGTCCTGAAGAACGCACTTTTGTCGAAGCAAGAAGTGCTACCATCGCTCCAAATGAGAATCCGAGAATATATTTTTTCTTCCTTTTTATATGGTTAAATTCCTTAAGAAAAAATACAGCATTCTCCGAAACGGTTCGTTTTTTCCACGAAATACGGGAAAGAACCGGAAAATATCCTTCTTCTCGTAAAATTCTTGCAATTTCTTTATATGCTTTAGTTCCTGGTCCATGCCTGAAGCCAGGAATGATAAAAACTGTTTTTTTCATGAAGGAGCGGGATTATACCAAAATTGAGGCTAAATGAGCAATCTTCCTATGGTAGAGGCCAAATTACCGTCGATAAATATCTAGCATTTGCTCTGAAATGATTTCCGAATTTTTTCTTGAATTTTTTACTATTAACTCCCAACCACTCCTCTTTCGTTCTTCATATTTCATTTTCGGGTTCAAGTATCTCAGTAGCTAATTCATCTTCAGGATCTCAGCAAAGACTATCTCACATTTCGAGAAGAGAGTGAGCTGCCGAACCAGTACCCTGCGGGCATCTTCGAGATTCGTGCTATCGCACAAATCAAGCTCACTGACAATTCAAAAAATAGACACCAAAAGGTGCCTATTTTTATGAGCTGCCGAACCAGGATTCGAACCTAGATAAACGGATTCAGAGTCCGTTGTCCTACCATTAGACGATTCGGCAATAGTAGAGAGGATCAGGTAATTTTACTAGAATTGAAGCCAAATTGCTATTTTGAGAAAAAATCGTACACTGCACGGGACAGAACAGAGATCTTTGCATTTGCCTCAAGGGGCTCCTTCGTATCTGAAAGCACAACGATGATATAGTCGCCTTGTGGTGAATACACAATCCCTGCATCATGAGAGATTGTTCCAAGCTCACCTGTTTTATGCGCTATGACAACATCTTCAGGGAGATCTTTTGGTAATTTCTCATTTAAACGTTGCCCCCGAAGAAGTGCAAGCATCTTTTCAGTGTATTCAATCTCAGCCAACTGATTTCTATAGAGCTTCTCATAAAAAAGCGATATATCTGATGCGGTTGTTACAGGATTCTCATCTCCTCTACTCACCCTTGACTCCCTAAGTCCATGGGTATCTAAATATGACGCAACAGTCGAAAGCCGTATTTTCGCTGTCAGAAGAAGCGCAGCATAATTATCAGAGATCGTAATCATCTTCTCAAGTGCATCACCCACGGTAAACTCAACAGTTCCCTCAGTGAGTTCGGCAGACTCAGATGCAATATGAAATTTTTCATTCAGCACAGAGACTTCCTCCTCCAGTTTTTGTTCTTCGCTAAGCTTCCCCGCATTTATCTGTTCAAATACCGATCCCATAACCCAAAGCTTATAAAGGCTCGCAGAATCAAACTTCTGATGCTCATTTCTCAAATACGTTTCGTCTGTTTTTAAATTTTTTACTACGATCCCATACTCTGCATTCTTCACTGGTAAAACCTTCTCAATTACATTTGCAAGAGAATTGCCCTGAGTCACACTGCGTGATTTTTGTGAGAGAGAAATTTCTGATATGTCTCTGTCTCTAAAAAAAAGAGTGCGTACGCTCCCATATATTCCCCAGATGAGAAAAAAAATAAAAATAAGCACCAAAAATCGTTTTCTCGCTGGCGGACGCTGTCTTAGACGCCGTTGTGGCGCATAATCAATCATCGAAATTGCCATAAAATCATAGGTTAGATGTATACTTTATGCATGTCAACAAAGATATATGTCTGGCTTGGTGTCCTCATCGGATCAGTTGTGGGAGGATATATCCCCACTCTCTTCGGCCATTCATTACTCTCACTGAGTGTCGTTCTCGGAAACGGCATAGGCTCTATTGTGGGCATTTATCTGGGACTTAAAATAGGAAACAGATTGAATAATTAACTTATCGGAGATTTTCAATAATTGCCGCATATTTCTCCCTATCTTCTTTCGTATCGACGAGTGGTCCCTGAAGAAGTAAATTTACTTTTGAAAAATCCCAGTGTTTTTGCAAAGTCTGCGTAATTGTTTTTTTTGAGACATTCTCAAGAAGTGCAATATAATCATCAGGTAACAGAATTTTCTCCCCCTCTTGGTCATCTTTCCATAACAACTCACTCTCAATCCAATTTGCAATCGATCCTGGATGGTCGAACGACATCAACCAGCTGTTTGTCAGATAATGCTTAGTAAAATCAACCTCCGCTGTGGTCGGTCCGGTCTGAAGATAGGTACGCAATTCTGTCGTAATCAGCGCCAAAACTTCATCCAGACGATCTGATGCAACCTCGGAGCTGACACTACCATAACCGACAAATGGATAACGGGTATTCTGCGAAGTCACTCCGTACACAAGACCGCGCTCATGTCGCAGGAGGCGAAAAAGCCTACTACTGCTCAAACCACCAAGTATCACATCTGCAATATTTTCTTCAATTCTTTCCTGCAAAGCATCTTTCATTGAGAGGGAAGGAAACGTAAGATCGATATAATTTACCTGCAACTCCGGATCATTCCTAATCGCCACTGTCCGTCCAGAAAGATCATCTGCACCGTGATTTTCAAATCCTTCAAAAATCTTGTCAGACTGTATCTCTCCAAAGTACTGAGCAATCAAACCTTCAAGATCAATTTCTGAAAGATTTCCGATCACAAGAATGTACGTATTTTTCGGAAGAAAATATTTTTCCCAGTAAGAAACTAAATCCTGTTTTGTAAGTCTTTCGACAACGTCGATTGATCCGACAGTCTTTATTCTGAGCTTACTTTCTTTTGTAAATCTTTTTTCTCTGAAAAACTCGCTAAATTTATACCACCTTGAATCCATATCCTGCTTAATTTCATTGATTACAACAGAGCGCTCTCTTTCGATGTCCTTCTCGTTAAACAAGGGATGAAAAAACACCTCACTTGCAATTTTTGTCGCGTCTTTCGCGTGAAGATTAGGAACTGTAATAGAAAAAGAGACCAAGAGCTGTGAGGTGAACGCGTTGTAACTTCCGGCAAGACTCTCTATAAATTGAGACAGTGATTCCGGAGTCGGATACGAAGGAATACCCTGTACAAGTATATGCTCCATAAAATGAGCAATTCCATTATCCTGATCAGACTCAACAAGTGATCCGCCTTTCACGCTCACCCTAAGATGAAATGAACGAACCGACGGCATATCATACGCGACAACCTGAATTCCATTAGGAAGTGTGAATTTTTGAAGCATAATAGACTAGAGTAGGTGGGGCAAGAACACGATACACCCTACAATTATTGATCCAATTGCTGCAGTTAATACCATCGCAGATGAGACATCTTTTGCGAATTTTGCATCAGGATGATGCTCTGCGGTAATAAGATCTACAATTTTTTCTACTGCAGTATTCATCAGCTCTGATGCGATTACAATTGTAATCATCGCTACAAGAATCCCGATTTCAAGTAACGACAACCCTAGAAAAAAGGCAAGAATAAGCACAAGAAGCGCAACTATGAGATGAATCCTAAGATTCTGATCTTTTTTTAAGGCAAATTGCCACCCTTCACCTGCGTAAGAAAATGAACCTCTCAGTTTTCGTAATTTGATCATATGTGACTATACCACTAAAGTACTGAAATAAACAATTAATGTTAACATAATTCCCATTACGCAGCCAACTACTGTTTCTTTTAGACTATGACGCTTAATTGTAATCCTCGACCAGGCGACAATGGGAATTGCGAGAAGGAGAAGCACATACATCCCACCGTACAGCAATGCAAAGACAGTAAAAAAAGCTGAGACAGTCGCAACATGCAAGCTTGCTTTAATTTTTCTGTTCACAAACCCTAGCGCAACAGCACTCCCCAGTACACCTCCAACTGCGATAAAAAGTGAAAACGGGCCTCTCAAAATTACAAGACTTCCGAGATACAGTAAAGAGACAAAAATCACATAGACAAAGAACAACGGTCGCTGCTCTTTTTTGGAAACATCGATGTCACTAAATACATGACGTTTCACTTCATAAAAAACAAACGCACCAATCATGAGTAGAAAAACAACTGAAAAAAATGTCCATCGTATTGCAACTGAGATACTATCCGTCTCATGATAGACGAGAAGAAACGGAAGAGGAATTGCGATAAAAAATGGATTTGTAACGAAAGAAATAAAACGGGCAAGTGAAACACGCATGTCTAAAAATATCTTCTCAGCCGTTCAAGCGTCTTTTCTTTTCCAAGATATTCCATAAATTGAGGTAACGGAAGCCCCTGAGGATTTCCCGTCAACAACACATAGGCAATTTTCATCGACACCTGCTTCTCCGCACAAAATGATTTTAATACCCGTAATATTTCATCTTCTCTCCACGATGTATCAGAAACTACTGCTAATGTATCGAGTAGGAATTTTGCCAGACCAATTTGCTCATTTTCATACCGATCCTCCCGTGCTGGACTTTTCAAAAAAGACTGAAAATCCTTAAGTGTCTTCATACGTGTTTTTGTCAATTCAAGTAGTCTGCTCCTGCGGGAAACATCCTCATCCTGCAAGATACTCATGATATCCTGATCATCTCTGTAAAAATCTGATAGCCTCTCAAGAAGCTCCTTCTCAGTTAATACTTCACGTATATAAACACCGTTCATCCACTCAAGTTTTTGAATGTCGAACACCGGCCCGGTCGTATGCACAGAGCCAAGTGAAAATAACTGAATAAACTCGTCGAGTGAAAACACTTCCTTTCCTTCCGGGTGACTCCAACTCATGAGTGAAAGATAATTAATAACTGCCTCCCGCAGATATCCCTCTGACAGATACCATGATGCCCAAACAGCATTCTTCCGTTTTGACAATTTGGACTTATCGGGGTTTCTAAGGATAGGAAGATGCGCAAAAAGAGGTAACTCCCAACCGAATGACTCATAGAGTAAGACATGCTTTGGTGTCGATGAAATCCATTCTTCAGCACGAATGACATGTGATATTTCCATCAGATGATCATCAATTACGACCCCAAGATGATAGGTCGGATACCCATCTGATTTCATGAGCACCTGATCATCAACCTCATCTGAGTTAAAAATTATTTCCCCCCTAATGACGTCATTAAATGACATCTTTTTACCGGGAACAACATTTAAGCGGATCACATATGACTCACCACTGGCGATCCTCTCCCCAGCATTTATGACATGTTGCAGGCAATATTTATCGTAGCGTGGTGTTTTTTTTGCACTCTGCTGCTCATTTCTCAACGCATCGAGTCTGTCTTTCGTACAAAAACAATAATAGGCTGCCCCTTTGGATATGAGCTCTTCCGCATATTTTTTGTAAAGCGGCAATCGCTCGGATTGACGATATGGCGCAAATTTACCTCCGATATCCGGACCCTCATCGTACCTGAGACCATATGCGTTTACTGATCTCAAAATCTTCTGCTCAGCCCCCTCCTGAAACCTGGTTCTATCAGTATCTTCTATACGAATTATAAATTCCCCATCATGCTTTTTCGCTACAGCGAAATTAATGAGCGCAGTATAAAGATTCCCTATATGGATATCCTCTCCGGTTGGACTTGGTGCGATGCGTGTTCGTACAGTTTTCATAAATGTCGTAAAGCTCTGAGAGGATGTACCATTATATACCTCCCAGTAAGACGCACCGACCGGTACGTCTCTTGCATTCTACATCAAGCATTTTTTATACTCAAGATACGCTTATATTTTTAAGTCTATTACCTCATGCCTACACTTCATGATGTTACCGATAAAACAAAGCTCCTTTTGAAATGGGGTGGCATTACACTCGGTGCATTTCTTGCCATCCTCCTTCTCTACAGGGGAGGATTATTCGTAAAAAACACATTTTTCCCCAAAAAAGCACCTCCTCCGGCAGCAGCGTTCGGAAAACTCGACCCTATCGTCTTTCCTCAAACAAATACTTCAAATTCACTAAGCTATACAATTGACACTGTCACAGGAAAGCTCCCCGAACTTTTTGATGAAAACAAAAATCCCCGGGATAGAATTTCTGTACACAAACTACTGCGCTCAGAACTCACACTCCTTGATTTGCAGGATACGAGAAAGAGCGTCCAAAAGGCAGGATTTACAGGTACAGGCGTTCAGATCTCAGGAGACATCTATAGATTTCAAAAATACGAGACTTTACCGAAGACGCTAGATATCGATATAGTCTCAAGAAACTTTACTCTCTCATCGGCATTTGCATTTAATGAGATGATCTTACAAGGGGGTAGTCTCCCGCAAGGAGCAGATGCAATCCGCATAACGACTACTCTCGCAAAGACATTAGGTGCATCTACAGATGATATCGATACGACAAAGACGAAGATCCAGTTACTTCGCCTAAAAAACGGGGTACTCTTAGATGCGGAAACGCGTGAGGAAGCACAAATCATACGGATTGATTACTTCCAGAATGCTCAAAACCAACTACCAATCTATTATCCAAAAGGAGTTTACTCTACGATGTATTTCCTCGTCGGATCGTCGACAAAAAAAGATTCCGGTATCGTTCTAAGCAACTTCTTTCATCAAAGAATCGGAGAGCAACAATCTACGTATCCGATCAAGTCCGTACAGACAGCGTTTTCTGAATTAAAGGAGGGGAAAGGATACATAGCCGCTAATTTCGTCAAGGGCTCAACAATTCAGATAAAAGACATATTTCTTGGATATTATCTGGGCAATGAGTACGAAGAATATCTTATGCCGATATACATCTTTAAAGGCAGAGAGGATGAATTCTATGCGTATGTCTCCGCAATCAGCGAAGATTTGATTAAGACGACGGCTTCCTTAACTCCTGCTTCGGGACAAAATAAGTAATATTATTGGAGAGCAAGTTGAGCAGGCTTTGTGTGTCTCCGAACCTGTCAGAACTCTGCATCACGACGATTATATAGAGTCTCCCATCCTCGACTTTTGCCGTCGTCAGCACGCCTCCTGCTCCCGTTGTCTGACCGGTTTTAATCCCGATGACACCATCAACACCCAAAAGTTTGTTAATATTAAAAACGTCATACACATTTCCCGCGACTGTTGAGAAGACTTTTTCTTTCGTACTCACGATTGCAGAAAATCTCGTGTCTTTCATCGCCTCTGAGCAAAGAAGCGCAAGATCTGAGACAGTCGTAAAGCTGGCATCGTCCTCAAGCCCGGCAGGATCTGCAAAGTGCGTGTTTTGCAGATGAAAACTTCTCGCTTTTTGATTCATCTGTTCAACAAATGCTTGTACACCCCCGGGATAATTTTCAGCGATAGTGTATGCTGCATCATTTCCAGATGGAAGCATCATCGCATACAATATATCCTTAAAATATAACTGTTCTCCTTTCTGCAATCCGACAACAGTCCCTTCGTATCCATCTCCCATCACTGTCAGAACTGCATCCATCTCGTAATAATCCAACGCAACAAGCGCCGTCATAATCTTTGCTGTAGAAGCAGTTGAGAGACGAAGGGTAGGATTTTTTACAAAAAGCTCACGCTTTGTTTTGTTATCAATAATGATCGCACTTTGCGCTGTGACATAAGGTTCATAAAAATATCGGAAGAGCGGATATGGCTCAATAAGAACTGACTGAACTCTTATAGGGAGCGATCTACTCTCGACACTGCGTATAACAAGAAGATTCACAAAAACCAACACTGCAAGAACCAGGACGAGAAAATAGGGAACAACATACAGGAGAAAATTACTTCTTTTTTTCTGAGGAATCTTTGTCTTTTTCATGTAATGTCGCTAATCGCACATCTACCCGCTCCATATCTCTTGGAAAGAGTGATGCCTCTCGAACATTCTGAAGTTCAAGTAATTTCATTGTAAGTCTTTCAAGCCCGAAAGAAAATCCACCTTCTGGTGGCATCCCGAATTTAAACGCCATAAGATAAAGAGGAAAATTTTCGGGATTCACGCCCTTTGCCTGCATCGCTGCGATAAGTTTCTCATGATCATGTATCCTCTGACTTCCACTGAGAATCTCGAGTCCCCTAAACAAAAGATCGTATGAGAGGCTATACTCAGGATCTTTCGGGTCTGGCATAGTATAGAACGCACGCTTTTTTGTAGGAAAATGGGTAATCGTGACAAAATCAGACCCTTTTTCTTCTTTTGCCCATACACAGATTTCTTTCTCGTCTTCAGGATTAAGATCCATCTCTTTCGAAAGATCTCGACCTGTTCTTTCCTGCACAATTGCCTGCGCCTCACGAAGTGTCAGTCGTGGCACGCTCTTTGGAACAAGCGGCACCTCGACACCGTATTGCTTCAAAATTTCAGGATACAACTCACTCACTTTCTTAATCATCCCCGTTCCGACAAACTCCAACGCATCAAGAAGTTCAGTAAAATCCTCAATAAATGCCATCTCGATATCCATCTGGGTCGCTTCTGAGATATGCCTCGTCGTCACTGACGGCTCAGCACGATATGCTTTTGCAATCGTATACACACGTTCGAGAACTCCAACCATTATTTGCTTATACAATTGTGGACTTTGTGTGAGAAACGCGCGATATTCATAATACTCAATCGGAAAAACCTCAGCTCCTCCCTCAGTCGCCCCAGCTGCTATTGTCGGAACAAAAATTTCAGTACAATCAAGCGCTTCTGCATGTTTCCGGAATTGATCTGCAAGCGCAGCCTGAATGACAAAAATATTTGCAACTTTCTGATGCTTTAGTGTCAGCGAGCGATAATCAAGAAGTGTCGGGAGTTCAACATGCAGCTCTTTCCCTCCCATATCAAACGGCATCTCTGAAGCTGCATGAAGTAGAGAAACCTCGACTGCCTCAAGCTCCAAATCTCCAAACGGAACTTCTTCATTGATGTATTTTTCACCGCGCTTTTTGACAATTCCTCTTACAGAAATAACATCTTGCGAATGAAGTCCTGAGACTATTTTTGCAAGCTCAGGCGAGAATGCTCCAACCTGAAGGATACCTGAACGATCACGAATATCGAAAAATGCGATCTTTCCATGTGCACGAACCGTCTGCACCCAGCCTGAAAGGACTACTTCGTCACCAACTTTTGATGAAAGTTCATAAATAAGTGTTCGCTTTTTTACCATATGTAGATATAACACGCGTCATTTATCCCGCACATTACGATTCGTATTCTAACTCGAATCAGGATCATTGACAAGCACTACTCCCTACATTACACTACATCGTGTTCAGAAGGAATAGAGTATGGTTGAACGGAAACACAGCGAACCGCCTCCAAGAGAGAAAATCATTTTTACCCCGGAAAGAATTAACCCGGTGATTGAAGGAGGATCAATAATAAAAATTAGTTGCCCGAGAAAAGTTCATGATCTCGTAAGATTCTTCTCTGAAGACATTCAAACTCCATTTACTTTCGAAACTCTTCGGAATCTAAATACTATCGCGTTCAAAAATGATATTACAATTGTTACCGAGGCAGACGGATTCGTCCTCGCTTTGGTTGGCGATGCAGGATCATATCCTGCCCAAGTAGCTGAGAGCGTCACCCTCTCTCTAGCTCCAGTTGATCCGGAGATGTTTGAGGTCCTACTAGGTGAACCTGTACCAACAATTCCTAATCCACAAGGATATGGATATCAACTTCGATAAATCGCAATCGAAGTATTTGTAACCACTTCGTATATCTTATGATTTTTTCACGAAATCTTTAAGCTTCAGCTGCAAACTCTTTCTCCCGTTCCATTCATTTTCATCCAAATTAAATGCAACATCTATCATGTCACCGACTTTTATCTCGCTCACCCGCTCGCCCATCCCGAAACCGATTGCATCAACTGACAGAGACCCATCTGAAAGTTTCAGTTTCAGATGTTTTCCCTCCCGACCCAAAATCCTGATATCTGCAATCGTCGCAGAACTTGAGAATACAGGCTCCGGATTTCCTATACCAAAAGGGGCAAGTGTCTTCAGTGCTTCATATGTCTCCTGAGTAATCAATTCATATGGCAGTACAACATCAACCAAGATACTTCTCGTAAGCTGCTCCTCAGTCAAGATATCTCCTGCTGCCCGTTCAAGAACACTTTTTAGTAAGGTAATTTTCTCCGTCTCAATAGTAAATCCCGCTGCCATAGGATGCCCCCCGACATTCACAAAATATTCCGATTGCGTCCTGAGAAACTCGATGATATTAAATCCCTTAATGGACCTGACTGAGGCCTTGCTTTGCGTGTTACCAATCGCGATAACAATTGCCGGACGATAATATTTTTCAACAAGCTTTCCGGCGATAAGCCCAATTACTCCCTGGGGATACGATTCATGGGCGACTAAAAGTATTTTCTCCTTCTCCCAGACACCATCTGCAAGCTGCCCTATCGCATGCTCCGTTGCAAGCATCGTCTCCTCCTGCCTGAATCTATTTACCTCTCCAAGAGCATCTGCCAGCTCTTTCGCCCGCCTAGAATCTCTCGTGCACAAGAGTCTCAGGCTATCCATCGCAGACTCCATGCGTCCTGCCGCATTAAGACGTGGAGATATCTGGTGCCCGATCTGATACACCTCTATTGATCTCTGCTCAATACCTGCCTCTGCAAAAAGAGCACGCAACCCAACACGTGTTGTTTTTCTGAGTTCGGGTAATCCAAATTTTACAATTGCCCGGTTTCCATCAATCAATGGAACCATATCTGCAATTGTCGCTAGCGCTGCAAAGACGAGATGGTCTGTCAAATGTTCGCGGAGCAGGGTTTGATCATTTTGGATGAACTCTTTTGCGACAACCCAGGCGATTCCCGCACCACAAAGTTTTGTCGTATGAACGATAGAAAACGCGTCCGGAAGCACATGCTTTTCATCCTCATGTGGAAGATGATGATCGGTGATAATCACATCAATGTTCTGTGACTTCGCAAACGTTACTGCTTCATTTGCTACAATCCCGTTATCGACGGTAATGATAAGAGTTGTTTCCGGATATTGTGTCAATACATTTGTGATCCCGGATACTGAGAGCCCATACCCTTCATCAACCCTATGCGGAATATACGGCATCACTTTTGCTGTCTTATGATGAAGCGTCTCCCAAAGAATTGCGCTTGCACAAATTCCATCAACATCATAATCACCAAAAATAATGATTTGCTCTCCCTTTTCAATCGCATTCTGTATCCGCAACACTGACCGCTGAAGTTGTTTCTTATCTATACCAACACTTTTCGCGTTCACTGCCTCGAGTTTTGGAAAAACAAATTCAGCTTTTTGCTCCTCCGTCACAATCCCACGCAATGTCAGTAGATAAGCAAGTAGTTCTTCGGTCGTAGAAATATTGCCTTTTACATTCCCCCCATTTTTTAGTTCCCATTTCATATTATCTTCATTTTTGTCAGTAATTCATTCGAGAAAATTTCCGAGGAATCTTTGCAGATAACGACTCTAAATTGCAAATTTCAAATTAAAAATTATGCTGGTATACTATAGCATATGACTGACAGAATCCCTCCTTTTCTTTATGATCTCGTCGACCGTTTTATGGAGCATGGTTACTCACTTTATCTTGTCGGAGGATGCGTTCGCGATCTTCTTCTCAATCGCGGTGTAAAAGATTGGGATTTTACAACAAATGCGACACCAGAAGAAATTCTTACACTTTTTCCAGAAGGATTTTATGACAATGCATTTGGAACCGTAGGACTTCCCAGTGAGGTTCTGAAAAAATCCGGAATACCTGTAGACGAGACTTACGCAGAAAGTGTACTCGAGGTAACGACATTCCGGACAGAACACGGATACAGCGACCGCCGACACCCAAAGGTACAATGGGGTACTTCAATCGAAGAAGATCTAAAGAGACGAGATTTTACAATCAACGCAATTGCACTTCAGATACGCACAACGGCGGAAAAAACAGATCTCCCTCATGACGATACATTCGTCATCATCGATCCTTTTCAAGGACAGGAGGATATACAAAAAAAAGTTATCCGCGCTGTAGGTGATCCCGATAAGAGGTTCAAGGAAGATGCACTCAGACTCATGCGGGCAATCCGTCTCGCGACTGAACTCTCATTTGTGATTGAAGAAAAAACATTCACAGCTCTCACCAGGGATGCCGCCCTTTTAGATGAGATTGCACATGAAAGAGTAAGAGATGAATTGATGCGAATTCTTGCAAGTGAATATCCCTATGAAGGTGTTATGCTTCTAAAAAACACTGGACTTCTTGCACATATCCTTCCTGAACTTCTCGAGGGTGTCGATGTCTCACAAGAACGGCCTGGAAGGCATCATAAAACAGATGTCTTCACCCATAACACGATGGCGCTAAAACTCTGTCCTTCAACAGATCCGGTAGTTCGCTTTGCAACACTTATTCATGACATCGCCAAACCACGCGTTGCTTCAACCGATAACGAAGGCTATGTGATTTTCCACAATCATGAGATTGATGGTGCAAAGTTGGCATATCTTATTTGTGACCGCCTTCGGTTCTCAAAAAAGGACAGACGAAAAGTGGTCACACTTGTACGGTGGCATATGTTTACAGTAGATGAGAACACAACAGATGCCTCAATCCGCAGATTCATTCGTCATGTCGGAGTAGAAAATATTCAGGATATGATTGATCTCAGAATCGGTGATCGATTAGGAAGCGGCACACAAACTGCTGAAAGTTGGAGATTGAAATTATTTAAAAAACGGATAGAGGAACAACTTGCTCCTGCTCCTTTTTCAATCAATGATCTGGCACTGGACGGAAACGATGTCATGCGAATACTCGATATCAAACCCGGAAGGCAGATCGGAGATATTTTGCAAAAATTATTTGAGGAAGTAGACGAAGATCTTTCAAAAAACACAAAAGAATATTTAACCGAACGTATTCTCGTACTTGCAAAGCAGAAATAACCTTGACTATAATTATTCTGACGCGTAGAATCTCCGGGTTTGTACATGGTTCGCGAATGAATTTATGACGCATTGTATCTTACAATTAATCGCCTAAGATTCTTCCTCCTCACAAAACGTAGCCTCTACCCGAAACACTCATATGATGAAAAATGTTCTTGAGGTAAATAATCTCACAAAAAAATTCGGCAACTTTACCGCAGTCAATAATATATCCTTTACCGTCAAAGAAGGAGAACTTCTGGGATTTCTCGGACCAAATGGTGCCGGAAAAACAACAACAATCCAGATGCTACTTTCTGTTCTAGCGCCTACCTCTGGAGAGATACTCTATTTTTGTAAAAATCTAAAACAACACCGAGAGGAAATTCTTGAACAGGTAAATTTTTCAACAACCTACATTAATCTTCCGTGGAATCTGACAATAAAAGAAAATTTAACTTTTATGTCATATCTCTACACCATTAAGAATAGAAAGAAAAAAGTAGACGAGATTATTGAGGTTTTCAAACTCAGCAAGCTCGCAAATCATCAAATGCACCAACTCTCAGCAGGTCAGATCACCAGAGTTAACCTCGCAAAAGCATTTCTAAATAATCCTAAAGTTCTACTTCTTGATGAACCAACCGCCTCCCTTGATCCAGACATTGCAGCCTACATAAGGAGCTTAATCATGGAAAAAAATAAACAAGAAGGACTTTCAGTAATTCTCACTTCTCACAACATGGCGGAGGTTGAGGAAGTATGCGATCGCGTAATGTTTATTAATAAAGGAAAAATTATTGCAGACGATGCTCCTGAAAATCTATCAAAATCAATAGAGATATGCCACATTGAACTACTGGTCAGAAAAGAATCTGAAAAACTTGTTGTGTTCTGTAAGAAAATGAAATTAAAATATTCTCAAAAAGCAAAAAATATTACAGTAATTGATGTAAAAGAAAAAGAGATTCCTGAATTTTTACGAGGAGTTATGGATGCAGGAATTCAGTACGATGAAATCAGTATAGAAAAACCCACTCTCGAAGATTATTTCTTGCAAGTATCAAACGAGGCGCTTGATGCAGATGATAAGCCTTCTGACAGTCACGCAAGTGGTTCATTTCCACACGAAAAAACAGAGAGACTTGTAAAAGACTAATATGAAACTACATAGAATATACGCAATCGTCCTAAGAAATTTGTTTTTTTTCAGAAGAAGCTATGACCGTATTACTGATGCGTTTTATTGGCCCGCAATTGATGTGATTGTGTGGGGAATGACCAGTTCATATTTCACTCAATTTGCACCTCTTAACTCACCTGTTGTATTAATTCTTCTTTCAGGTATTCTCTTTTGGATTGTTGTGTATAGAGGGCAGTATGAAATTAACATTGGCTTACTTGATGAAGTGTGGAATAAGAATTTAATCAATCTTTTCGTCGCCCCCCTTAAATTCTCAGAATGGATTCTCGCACTTATGGCAATTGGCATAATCAAAACAGCGATGAGTTTCGTTTTTGCTATTACACTTGCGATGATGTTATATAAAATTAATTTCCTCGGATTCGGCTGGTACTTTCTCCCATTTTCACTTCTGCTTCTCATGACGGGATGGTGGGTCAGCTTCTTTGTCACAGGACTGATCCTGAGATTCGGAACACGAGTACAAGCATTTGCGTGGACTACCCTCGCAATCCTCTCTCCATTTTCAGCAATCTATTATCCTGTCAGCGCTCTTCCTCAATGGGCTCAAGTAATTGCAGCAATTATACCAACAAGTTATGTATTTGAAGGAATGCGTCAGGCAATAAACACAGGGATAGTAAGTCCACACAATCTAATTATGAGCTTCATACTAAATCTTGTGTTCCTCATAATTGCTACAATCTTTCTGAAAAAAAGTTTTAACAAAGTTCTTGAAAAAGGACTCGTCAAAGTCTACTAGTGGTGAAGTAATTTTTTGTCTGATAGAATAGGCATATGCTAAAACAGAAACTGCAGGAAAACCTCAAGCAAAGCATGCTAGCCAAAGACGCAGTAACAACTTCAACACTTCGCATGCTTATCTCAGCAATAGGTTACTACGAAATCCAAAAAGGTGGTGCCGGATACGAAGCTACCGATGAGGATGTACTTTCAGTCATTGGACGAGAGGTGAAACAACGCAATGATGCTATTGAACAATTTATGACGGCAGGACGCGAAGAACTAGCTGCGAAAGAACTAAAAGAAAAAGCAATTCTTGAAGTATATCTTCCTGAACAAATGACAGAAGAAGATATCAGGCGAATTGTTGCAGATGCTGTTTCCAAAACAGGCGCCTCTTTACCACAGGATATGGGAAAAGTCATGGGCGTACTTATGCCGCAGGTAAAGGGAAAAGCTGATGGAGGATTGGTAAGTAAAATCGTGAAAGAGGCTCTCTCCCCAACCCCTTAAACCACCTCTTCTCTACTTCCGGCTTCTCTTCTTGTCAAAATCGTACCAACTTACTAGAAGCGGCGCAGCATTAAATATTGATGAGTACGTCCCACTAGCAATACCGATAAGGAGTGCAAAAACAAACCAGTGTGTCGATCCTCCTCCAAAAAGTAACAAAGCAAATAACACAAGTATCGCAGTAAGAGATGTGTTCAGCGACCTATTGAGTGTCTGTAAAATTGAATCATTTACGATTTTTTCAAACGAGTGCCCACTTACTCGAATCAGATTCTCCCGGATTCGATCAAACACAACAATCGTATCATGGACTGAAAATCCTATCACGGTGAGAACAGCAGTCACAAAGAGACTATCAATCTCAACACCTGCAAAATGACCAAGGATCGAAAAGATTCCTATGACGACCAATACATCATGCAGCACGGCGATGACCGTACAGACGCCAAACTTCCAGCTACTCGCAGGTTTTGGAACTTTCCTAAACGAAAACGCGATATACAGCACAATCAAAAATGTTGCAAGTACAGTTGATTTGACTGCGTTAAGCGTTGTTTCATTTCCGATCGTCGGACCAACCGTTTCAAATGATTCCTCAATAAGCGGTAACTTCTCTTGCTTTATTCTTTTTAGGATCGCAGTATTCGCTTTTTTATCGATTGAGACGGTGCGAATAATAAGTGCCTTTTCCGACTGTTGTGTTGTTGCGATTGTGACATTCTCTTCCCGCACTATCTGCTTTGTTTTTTCAACAGTCTGCTGTGAAATCGTCTGCTTGCTCACAAAGGTCATCCGCGATCCCCCTGTAAAATCAATAGAAAGCTTGAGACCAAAAAGCAGCAATGACACAATACCTGGCACGATAAGCAGGAGTGAGGCTAAATAATACCAACGACGATGCTTTATGATATTTATCATCTTAATTTTTATAAAACGTTTTTAAAATCGTTCTCGTCACAGTAATAGCGGAAAACATTGAGACCAGCACTCCGATTGCAAGTGTCAGCGCAAATCCACGCACGACACCCGTACCAAAGTAATAGAGAATACCACTTGTAATCAGACTGGCAATATTTGAATCACGAATTGATGTCCATGCCCGTGAAAATCCTAGCTGCAGAGCAGTTTCTTTAGATTTTCCGTGACGGAGCTCTTCACGCATTCTCTCAAAAATAAGAATATTTGCATCGACTGCAATCCCAATAGACAAAATAAGACCCGCAATACCGGCAAGTGTGAGCGTGACAGGAACTAAACGGAAAATTGTCAGAACAAGTAGAGTATAGATCGCGAGTGCTACACTGGCGACAACTCCCAATCGTCCATACATCATACACATAAAAAACACAATAATAATAAAACCGATTACTCCCGCAAAAACACTCTTTTGCAATGAGTCATTTCCAAGCGTCGCACCGATTGCATGCTGCTCAAGAACAGAAAGAGAGATTGGCAATGCGCCGGCGTTAAGCTGAAGCTGCAGCTGTTTCGCCTGTTCTGTTGTGAATGCACCTGAGATAATAGCCTCCCCGCTTGGAATATGATTCTGAATAATCGGTGCATCGTACATGATATTATCAAGCGCATACCCGAGTGGTTTACCTATATTTCTTTTTGTAATGTCTGAAAATTTCTTAGCCCCTTCTGAGGTAAAGGTAAGCTGCACAACCGGTTGACCTGTTTGCTGATCAAATGTGACAACAGCCTGCTTCAGATCACTTCCGGAAAGATTTGTTTTCTTAGGAGTATCCCCAAGAAATGTCTGCGCATTCTCAGGAATACTTGAAGGATCAAGAAGGGCTGAACCAGATGCTCCCTGTTCCCAAAACGTTAGCTTTGCTGTCGTTCCTATAAGACTCACTGCCTGATCAACATCTGTGACGCCAGGAATCTCGACGATGATCCGATATTCATTATTTGTTTTAGACGTCTGAACAATCGGTTCGGAAACACCAAAAAAATTGATTCTTCTCTCGATAACCTGCTTTGCAGACTCAACAGCGTTCTCACGTTGTGACGCAGGAAGGTCATCGGTGTTAGCACGAAGGACAATACTCGTACCCCCTTCTAGATCAAGACCTTTTTGAAACTCAAAACTCCTTGTAATACCGATACGCTTCAAAAACGATGCTGTGGGAATCCCGGGAATTTTCTGATCAACCACAATTTCATTTCCGGTTAAAGGAGTAGCTGGGATTGTCAGATGGATTGGGATTTCTTTTGGAAGATTTATAAGCAAACCAAAAAAAGCGAGGAGAAAAATGACGACGAGTGCAAATGTTGGACGTTTTCTCATGCCGAAAGCATCGCCTCCTCATCACCAACTATCATCACCCTTGATCCTACCAGCACACTAGCGAGAAACGGATCATTTCTTCTCTTCCGAAAACGGAACTCTTCTTCTGACATCGCAGTGTAATTGATTTCCTTGCCGATTCTTGCCTCCTCATTCCTCACAAGCACTGCTAATTCAGGAAGAACAATCGTACCGACAACCATAAAATCAATATCATCAGGATTATTTTTTATCTTCCGAATAAATGCCCCTGAAAACATAGCAAATTTTATTTTTCCAAGTTTTGCTCTATTCTTTAGAAGATCATGTCCAAGACCAATTGTTTTTGAACCTATCTCAAGCAAATCATAATAAAACGGGTAATTTTTATCGAGCGCATAATATACCCTGTTTGCCCTTTGTTCTCTGGTAAATATTCCTTTTTTCTCCAGAAATTGCAGTTCACGGCGAACTGCATTTATCTCATCTCCTGTTCTTCGAACGCACTCCCGCACATGAAGCATCTCCGATGGCGATGTAAGAAACACTGTAAGAAGTTTAATTCTGGACTTTGAGGTAATAAGATCTGCCAACATAAATTTTCACTATTGTAGCTCTTTCTGATCCGTATATCAATAGTACTCAAAAGGGGATTATTATCTCTTTGTGGCAGTAATTATTTCGCGTCGAGTGTTCCGGTTGTCGGGAGTATTTCAAACCATATTACACCACGATTGAACTTGATAGGTGAACCATCTGGACCCGTAATGATTGTTCGATCTTCGCGTGATGACTTTTTCCATTTTCCTTTTATTTCTTTGCCATCCTGAAAAATATATGCAGTACCGGTGCCTTTATTTTTATAAAGCCTGTGCGCGTTCCCATCATAGCCATCATTTGCTGCGCTCTCCTGCATCTCCATAACAACAATATTTTTCGCATCAAACTGCTTCTTCGTGTTCCGATCAGTATGTGATTTACCACCGTTGGAACGAAGATAGCTATTCGTTGCAGGGTCATACACCCAATCTATAAAGTAGGCACTGTAACCTTCCCACATCTCAATATGAATATCTTTTACCGTACCGCGATCTGCCTCTGGAGCATCATTCTTAAAATCGTATGGCTCAAAAGTCGTATCCCATAATGCCCCTTCTTTGTCTTTATTCGTCAGACCTCTTGATTTTCCGACCTCCCAAAGCTTGGACGTTGTTGAATACATGGTATGCTCCGTTGCAACCTCGCGACCCAAACGACTCTCATCACGCCTGAATGTCGGAAATCCTATGGAAAACTGATTCATATCGTTATATTGATTCCAACCGTAATCCCCAATTTGTCCCAAGGCGTTGGCCGGCCCCGGCGTATTAGCTCCTCCCACATGCGCATAGAGAGGATACTCACCATACTCTGAGATCCAATCAAGAAAATAGGTTCTCGCAGACCGAACAGGTCCTACGATTCCCGCATCCTGACAATAAAAGACTCCCAGAAACCTGGTAATTCCTCCCTCAGCGACCGCCTCATACACGACATCTGCAAAAGACAAACCGGATTGAGGTCTTGAATCTTCATGATTCTCAATCATGATACCGAGAGGCCTATGGGATTCCCACCATTTCTTCTGTTCCTTGGAATATTTCGCTCCGTTCAGTGGACACACTTCTGTTCTGGGTTTTGACTGATCAAAAACCAACGCATCAAAATCGTTCCCTTTTTCTACGACTGATGTAGTAGGTGCTGATGGCTCACCCTGCACTGCAACAAAAAACATATAAGAACCTGCTGCTGAAGCAAAATATACAATCAAAGCAAGGATAACAAGGGTGATTTTATTATTCATGGGTATCGTATAACTCTAAAGTTTTTTTAAATTTTTTGCAAGTTTTATTGCTTTCTGTTCTTCATCTGAAAGTTCGTGTTCCTCACCCTTCCCGGCAATAACTTTCTTGGCATACCATCTTGTTCCCGACCGGGAATATAGCGCAGAAATAACAATGCCATTATCATTTGCATCAATGAGCGAGAGAATAAAACTTTGCTCCCCTCCGGTATCTCGGAATGGGTTAAAGCGAAGTAAGCCAATCTTCTGAATATGCAGAGCGCCATCCTGTTCAAGCTTTTCAATACGAAGCGTTGAATCCTTCAGTAACCGCTTCGTATCACTCAGATTATGTGTCACGTTTTCCAAAAAACCCGAAAGAGTATCTTTATTTGAGCCGTCAAGAAACGATCCGTACTGTTTCCGTATTTTCCAGAAAACAAAAGTAACCCAAGAAAGCCAGAGGAAGAGTAAAAAAATAAAAACCAGCTCTAAAGAAAGCGGCATATCGACTCCATACTAGCCTCTTGACAGCCTCGCTGTCAATAGTGTAACCTAGGCTACTATCATGGCTAAACATCGAAAGACACGGAAAGAAAAAATCCGGTCTGACCACCGTCAAGAACCCGTGTTTGCCACTCCGCCTGACACAGCAACTCCATCGCAGAAAAAAAGCGCATTTACGTTTACCTTTTCACAAAAAAAGATTGATCAGACAACACAATCAACCACAACACGCGCTTCTAACCCAAACGAATACGAATTTGTAAAACATGACCTTATCAAAACGAGCATCGTTGTTGGAAGCATCGTTACTGCTCAATTGCTCTTATTCGTTCTGATTCGATAAATCATGAAATTTTCACTGTGTACTATATTTTTTAAACATCTAATTGAGAAGGGGGGTGAATTATAATATGGCACAAATGTACTGTGTAAAATGTCGAGAAAAGAGAGACGATCCAAACGCAACACCGGTCACAATGAAGAACGGTAAACCAGCAATGAAAGGAAAATGCCCAGTTTGTGGTACAGGAATGTACAAGATTGGAAAAGCTTAATTTGTTGAAGCTCCATTTTAGGAGCTGAAATCCGCCGAGCCTTGGCGAAAGCGGACTCTTTCTCTTCTTGGGAGACCTTTACAGGCTCTCAAGAAACACATAAAAACCTCGCAGCAATGCGAGGTTTTTTTATAGTCATTGTGAGAAACTATTGGTGATACTCAAATTTAAACAATTGTTTTTAAAGGGTTTGTCGCACTCACAACAAAAGTTCGATATAATGTGAGCATGACAAGTGAAGAGAAAGTAAAAGAAATCACCAAACGACTCCGAAAGACCTATCCAGATCCAAAAACCGCACTCAATTTCAGAACTCCTCTTGAGCTTCTCATTGCAACAATACTCTCAGCTCAGGCGACCGATAAGCTTGTAAATACTATTACTCCGGATCTTTTTAAAAAATATAAAACTGCGAAAGACTATGCAGATGCATCCGTCGAGGACATTGATGCAATGATACGGAAAGTGAATTTCCATAACAATAAAGCGAAATCCATAAAAGCCACGTCGGAGATGATTGTAGAAAAACACGACGGAAAAGTACCTAACACAATGGAGGAACTTGATGCATTACCAGGAGTTGCCAGGAAAACTGCAAACGTCGTTCTGGGAAATGCCTATCACAAAGCTGAAGGAATCGTCGTCGATACACATGTCATGCGTCTAGCGACTAAATTAGGATTAACCGATAAAAAAGATCCGGAAAAAATTGAGCAGGATCTTATGCAGATAGTACCAAAAACGGATTGGATAGACTTCTCACATCTACTTATTCTCTTCGGACGCGAATATTGCCCCGCACGTCCACATGAGTGCAGCAACTGCCCTCTTGGAAATCTCTGCCCTGATATCCAAAAAAAGATCTAGAGCAATTCATCAAAAAGAGGAATGATGTCACGATTTTCTGTTGATTGCTTCACGAGAGGAATTTCTGCAATCTGTGGAGTCCCTTCTTCCCATGTTGGACGATCTTCTTTGTAGAAAACTCCCGTCGCTACCTTCTCCTTCTCACCTTCGTTTAGAGGTCGTCGAAGTGGCCATTCTTCTGCCTTCTCGAAAGCGAGCAACTTATTCAGAGGATCATGCCCCTGCTCCTCAAGTTTGTATACACGCTCATAAAACCAGGCAAACGTGTTATGGTGATTAAAGGTAACACAGGGCTGCATGGTGTCCACAATTGAAAACCCTTTATGTTGAATTGCCTGGGTGATTAGCTCTGTTTCCTGCTTATTATCTCCCGCATACCCCCTCGCAACAAACGTCGCACCTGAGGCAAGTGCTAACTGCATAATATTTACCGGAGCTTCGACAACAGGTACGGGAGTTGCTTTATTCTTCTCTCCTATATTTGTCGTCGGAGAGAATTGTCCTGTGGTCAGGCCGTACACTTGATTATCATGCACCATAAGTGTCAAATTCACATTTCGTCTTGCCGCATGGAGCCAGTGATTCCCGCCTTCTGCCATCTGATCACCGTCTCCTCCGATCACAATTACGGTTAAACCACTATTCGCAAGTCGGATCCCCTCAGCAACGGGCATAGGACGGCCATGCAGGCCATTAAATCCGAATGTCTTTACCCAATACGGCAATTTACTTGAACAACCGATTCCGGACACAAGAACGACCTCCCATGGCTTAAGACCAAGCTGTACAATCGCATTCTTAAGCGATACCCATATACCAAAATCACCACACCCCGGACACCAGTTCGGCTTGTCGTAATCGATATTAAGATCCTGCAATGTTGTCGCCATATTTTAGAACAGCTGCTTGACACACTCTACAATCTCCTCCGGATAGAATGGTCTTCCATCATACTTTCGTAGATTATGCGCAAACACATATCCTGTCTTCTCACGAATCAACCCTTCAAACTGTCCCACTTTTGTATTTTCTATGATAAGAGTTTTCTTTGCTTTTCCTATCATCTCATTAAATACGACAGAGGGAAAAGGTTCAAGATAGGTTACTTGAAGAAAATTAACGGAAATATTCTCTTTCTTAAGCTGCCGCATCGCATCAAGTATCGCAAATTTCGTTGAACCATAGCTCACAATAGTCAGCTGCGAATCAGGATCTCCAATCAATTTCGGACCTGTAAATTCATTATTTAAAATTGCAACATCGAGCTTCTTGAACCGCTTATCCATCATTTTGATACGCATCGCTGATTCTTCATTGTATAACCCCTTTTCATCGTGCTCATCGCTTCCCGACAATGCGATTCCACCCTGCTGTCCGGGTAGACTCCTAGGCGAAATCCCGTCCTCTACGAGCGCATACCTCTTATACTCAGTCTCAGAGAGCGCTTCCTGATCACTAACTATTTTTCCTCGCTCAATCTTAAATGAAGCACTGAGCGACTTAAACGCATCAATCTCAACAGTCGCATGTGATTCATTTATATGCTTATCAACAAGCACTATCACGGGAAGCTGGTATTTCTCCGCTAAATTCAGAGCTTTCATAGTATCCTCAAACGCCTCATACATATCTCCGGGTGCGAGGACTACTTTTGGGAAATCACCCTGTGGCGAATGAAGTGCAAAACGGAGATCGCCCTGCTCTGTCCATGTCGGCATTCCTGTCGCCGGACCCGGACGCATACCGAGAATTACCACGATCGGCGTCTCGGTCTGTGCAGCAAGTCCGATTGATTCAGTCATAAGTGCAAAACCACCACCTGAAGTAGCAACCATTGATCTTGCTCCTGCAAATGATGCGCCAAGCGCCATATTTATCCCGGCTATCTCATCCTCTGGCTCTTTCACGACAATGTTATATTTCAGCGCATGAGAGACGAGCATTGTCATCACAGTATTTATAGGAGTCATAGGATATATCGCTGCAAATGAAAGACCTGCTCTAATCGCTCCAAATGCAATTGCCTCAGCACCGCTCATGAGCATGTGCTTCTGTGGCATTGCCTGAATATCTGCGACATGGGTAGGACCAAAATTTTCAACAACATAATCGAACCCTGCTTTTGAAGTGTTAATATTTATCGCGACAACATCCTCCCCCTTCTTGCCAAATGTATCCTGCATCATTTTCTCAAGAACAGTGAATTCTTTGTAACAAAGCGCTAGGGATGAGCCCACAGAGACAGTATTGATCATCAAGCGATCCGCTTCGACTTTCTTTGTCAGCTCAAGTAATGGAATCGGAAAAAGCCGCACCGAAACAGGAAACTGCTCAACACTCAGCTTTATCACACTGGGATCAAATATGACTGCTGCATTTTCTGCAAGTTCATCCATATGCAGCTTTACCGTCTCCGCATTGAGCGATACAAGAATATCAACTGTTTTTTTCTGAGAAGTTATCGCCTCGTCTGAACCGCGAACATAATATGCATTGTGGCCACCCCGTATCAGTGAAGGATACTCTACATAATCAAACACATGAAGACCAAGACGGGTAAAAATTTTTGACATCATCAGACCCGTCGTCATAATACCGTATCCCGCCTCACCACCAATCAGCCATTGCAGATCAACCATAGATTATAAAATTATAAAGAGACTACACAAAAGAAACAACCCTACGTATATCTGACCCTCTGCAAAAAATCATTCGGACATGCTACTCTTGATATATGGAAAGTAAAGATGAAAAACAGCTCGTCGAACGAGTTGAAACAGTGATTGACCGAGATCGTGTGCTCAATTTCAGCGATGCGATTTTTGCGTTTGCGGCAACACTTCTTGTATTAAAAATTGATCTCCCGAATATTCCTCCTGAGCT
>JBDKFM010000002.1:0-39219 GCA_039798685.1 Candidatus Parcubacteria bacterium
GACTGCATCTTCGTATAATGAGGTATGCACGAACTTCAGAGAGATATTGATGAGTTCCGCAAGCACCCGGAAAAGAGAGCATCAATTGCCAAATCAGTCATACGTGAACTTTGGTTGATCGGAAAAAAGCCGCTCTTTTACATATTTGTCAGTCTGATCGTTCTCCTCATCCTTACACCGGTTCTCACCTATCTCTACTTTGTTCGTGACCTGGGGAGCAAAGAACGGATCACAAACCGCAATAACGGTGGCCTCGTGCTCCTAGACCGAAACGACAAACCATTTTTTACTTTTTATGAAGCAAAAACCAAAAACGTGATTCCCCTCGAGAAGATCCCGAAGTTCACGCAGGAAGCAGTCATCGCAGTTGAAGACAAAGATTTCTACTCTCATGCCGGTATCTCTCCGACCAGTGTGATCAGAGCAGCACTCGCTGATATCCAGAACCGTGAAATCTCACAAGGAGGATCAACAATCACCCAGCAGCTCATCAAAAATGCGTTACTTTCCCCCGAGCAGACATTTCTCAGGAAATATCAGGAAGCGATCCTTGCACTTGAAGTAGACAGACGGTATAGCAAAGACGACATTCTCGAAATGTATCTCAACACTGTCTATTTTGGTGAGGGTGCATTTGGGATTCAAGACGCCGCTGAAGCATATTTCAGTAAGCCTGCCTCAGAACTCACACTCGCTGAGAGCGCACTTCTTGCAGGTATTCTCCCTGCTCCCTCAGCCTACTCTCCACTCTCAGGAGATCGGGACAAGGCATTCTCGAGACAAAAAAAAGTACTGACGCAGATGGCAGCACAGGGCTACATCACAAAAGAAGAAGCCACAGCAGCCGAAGAAGAAGAGATCATTTTTGATCCGAAAATCCGCGAGCTAAATGTTGAAGCACCGCATTTTGCACTCATGGTCAAAGACGAGCTGGCAAAAAAATATGGCGAACAGCAACTCGCGAGATCCGGTTATATTGTCAGAACGACACTTGATCTGACAAACCAGGAGCATGCAGAAACAGTCGTAAAAAATCAGGTCGCACGACTACGTGGAAACAAAGCAACCAACGCCGCACTCGTCGCGATGAATCCAAAAACAGGTGAAATCCTCAGTCTCGTTGGAAGCCATGACTGGTTTGATGAATCAAACGGAAAAATAAATATGGTTGTCAGAGCTCGCCAACCCGGATCATCCTTCAAACCGATTGTCTATGCTGATGCTCTCTCCCGCCGCCTCATCACCGCCGCTACAGAACTCGAAGACAAACCAATCACTTTCCCGGATGGCTACAAACCAAGAAACTATGACAACAAATTCAGAGACCATGTGCTGGTACGCTTCGCACTCGCCAACTCACTCAATATTCCGGCAGTCCATGTCATAGAAAAAGTAGGTGTCGCAAATACCGTCGCATTCGCCAGAAAACTCGGCATCACCTCCCTCACCTCGCCTGAAAGGTATGGCCTGTCACTCGTCCTCGGAGCAGCGGAAGTTCCTCTTCTCCAGATGACAGATGCCTATGCCGTCTTCGCAAATGGAGGGTATCTCGTCACTCCGACGACAATAATGGAGGTAAAAGATAAGAATAAAAAAACTATTTTTACCAACGGACCAAAAAAAACATTCGTTCTTGATCAGGGTGTCGCATTTATTATCTCCTCCATTCTCTCAGACAATGAAATACGCAAAGAAACATTCGGCGGCGCACTGACCGTCTCACGTCCAGCAGCAGTAAAGACAGGAACGACTGAAAACTATCGCGATGCTCTCACGATTGGCTACACACCAAATCTCGTCGTTGGGGTCTGGGTCGGCAATAACGATAACACACCGATGGACACCGTCGCAGGGTCACTAGGAGCTGCTCCGATCTGGAGACAGGTAATGGAACAATTTTTCAAAACGCTCCCACGGGAAAATTTCACAAAACCATTCTCAATCATCGACCAGAATATCTGTAAAGAAAACGGTAAACGTGCTGAAGAGGCAACGACAAGTGCGTACACGGAATTTTTCCTGAGAGGAACTCTGCCCAAAGAACTCTGCACCAATGCACTCCCAACAGATACACCGACCCCGATTAAATCGGGGCCGACAAATGCACCTGATCCCACCGAACAGCCAACACAACAACCGACAATAAATCCGGCTGAGCAAAATGTACCAACACCAACTTTGACACAGGATAACGCAATTGAAGTCATAGGAGTCACAATAATCCCCGTGCCATAAATGCACTAAGGTTTCGGCGGAGAATTTTTTATTTTGTTAATCTGCCTGAGAGCGACAGGAGCAAAAGCAATCATCTCCTCAGGCAATAACGGCCTCGCCTGTTCTCCATCAAGAATTCCCGGACGAACTGACTGCATCACCGCATAAAGATCACCCTGCTCAGTGAGATACACAGATTCCCCGGGATTTACGCGACCTGGAATCCTTAACAACGGATGCTCTTCTCTTTCCAACTTATCACCTCTTTTTACCTCAACAGCAAGCACCGGAACCTGATGAGGTTGGAGCTGACTCAACTGCTCCAAAAAAATCTCACGCGTTGACGTAAGAAATGCATCAACTGCATTTTCAAATCTATGCTGGGGACTTGTTGTTTCAACAGAAGTTTCAGGTGGTAACAACTCGAGTTCGATCGCCATAATGGATGGAATAATAGCTGATTTTGCCTATAATAGCAACCTTACCAGCTTCCGCCACCACCTCCGCCAAACCCACCTCCTGAGGATCCTCCGCTGCTGGAAAAACCGCTGCTTTTCGGAGCGGATGCGATCGAACTTGAGACAGATGTCGCAAATGAGTTCATGCTGGATTGAAATGACATGTAATTAAACGCATGCGCACCGTAATACCATCCGCTCCCCATCTGTTTCTCAGGCAGTCCAATATCCTTCATTGCCTGTGCAAATTTTGCAGTCAGTCCAAACACAATCGCATACGGCAACACTTCATTAAACAGATTTTTCTTCTCAAAAAATTTCTGTCTGTGTGTTTCCGCAGTTGAGATAAAAAGTCGATACCCTCTGATGCGTCGATACATCTCCCTCCCCTTTGCCGTTCTCCGCGACATAAACGGTGTCAGTATCAGGAAAAATACTCCCAGAGCCACGACACTGATTGCAACACTGACGGGATATGGCGACTCCCCGTTCACGACGTAAGAGAAAAATACAAATCCCAAAATTAGAAGTACAATTCCCAAAACAAGGTAAATTCCCCGCACTGATTCAGGGTTTTTCGGAAACAACTTTTCGGAAACCACCCGCTCGTAGAGTGATTTTTTCACATCGGCAAGATCTGTGTAAAATTTCTGCTTCAGTGATGAGACTTTGACTTCGTCCTTCCCGTCAAACAACCTCTCAAAAAGCATTTTTTCATATGGCACGAGTTCCTTCGTCTCTGTTTTTTTTCTCTTCAAGAGATAATCAGTACTCCCGAACATCCAAGATTTTTCAACTTCAGTGATGCTGAGATATCCTCTTCCTGCCAGATCAATGATTGTTGCGACGACATCAAGTGTATCAGCCCGTTCATCACTGAGCACTCCAATTTCAGCTGGACGCAGCTTTTCAGGAGGCGTATACTCCACAACCACCGTTTCATGCTCTCCGACTCCACGTATCCGCTCATTGTCTGAACTCACAAAAAGCCCTTTCCCCATATATGTCATATCCCGCCCGTTTTTCAGCCAGATAACAAATGCGATTCCCACTGCTCCAAGTAACAGAACGCCCAGAAATAGTAACGATGCCGGCTCAATCATTTTCTCAAATAATGTCTTTGGCTTTTGCACGACAAGAAGTGGAATTACACCTTTTTCGTACCCTGTCACAAGCGTCAGCCCTTCATTTGGCTGAAGCGGACGACTTGCAGCATATGAGACAGACTGCGCACCCTCAGCTATCGTATAGGTACACGGATCTTTATATGTCGAGTATCCCTGAAAACAGGTCGCTTGAAGCACAGGAGCACTTTCGACTTTGACACCGGCTGACGCACGTTCTATCGGAACCCCCCATCCGTTACCGGTCACATTCCAGTAAAGCTCGTCATAACCGTCAAAACCTTGCAGTATCCCTTTTACAGAATACGTCAGCACATACCTATGTGTTCCCGAGAGTGTCTTATCTGCATCTCCAATTCGTATGTTGATATTATTCTCATTTTTCGTTACGTTCGTGGTCGCACTCAGTCCGTCCTGCATCACACTGTCTATATGCAATTCAGTGTAATAAGGCTTCCCGTCCCGGTCATATACGTAGGGTAAATCCCTATAAATTCCATGCTTCTGAAGTGTCCCGAAATCGACTTCAATCGTCTCTTGTATCTTCACATCTCCGGTTTTTTCAACAGCAATTTCTGAATGAAATGAATCAATTACCCACCCGGTCTCCTGGGCATAAACACGTGGGGCAATAAGCGATAAGCAATAAGCGAAAAGCAGAAATAAAAATATGCCCAGAACCCGCTTCATTTCTGCATTGTAGCACGGAGATTGAGAGTTGAATAGTTACACAGAAATTAGAAAACTATCGTGTAGGTGTGAGATATGTTTTTATTTCTCCGTAAATACTTGGCACCAAATGAGGTTCATGCTCAAAGACATGCGCGTCGCCCCATTTTGAGATGACTCTCCCATCCTTCGTCAAAATTCCCGCGTGGCTTGGATCAAGAACAAAATCATTGTAGTAAAGCGCGATTGCCCCTGGTACCGGATGGCTTGCTTCATATCTTGCTCCCCCCTCTTCCTCCCAAAATGTCGCAAAGTCCTGTCCAGCAGGAAATTGAAACGCGTAATTAAAACACACCTCACCAGGTATCCGTTCTTCAGCCCGCTGCACGAGAAAAATTCCATCTATATCGAGCACTGCATCAACCTGATTCCTCGCAAGATACTCATCGATGACATGTCTTTGAGGGGTCACTTCCTGACCCATATGACGTGCGATGCGGTCATACAACTCGCGCCCGCGTCGTTTCAAACGAGCTGAAGCGGGATCACCCTCCTGCCTATACACAGAATGAAGAAGCAGCAACACCATAATCTGATGATCCAAGATATCATAAGAACGTGCTATTTCCCGAAACGCCATCTCATGATCCTCTGTAAAACCAGGACGTAAATATCGAAGCACTCTCTCTTCAAGAGGGGTAAATGAAGTCACATCTCCCGAAGATACTTCAGGACTCTCAGCCTGAAGCATCGAGAGCTGTCTATAAGGTTGCTGATCAGTTTCAATCATAGTAAAAAATGACTCACTAAAAATTATTTCGGAAAAAGCTCTTCATGTATGCCTTGAGCAGCTGCATCAGATGCTACCTGGGTATCAAAAATGTTGTGATCGGTAAAGAACGAGCGTTTCGGATCAGGATCATGAAGCAATGACTGAAATGAGGTGTACGTTTCAAGCGACTCCCATTTCACCTGAGATATTTGATCTTCAGTCGATCCCGTAAATTCAGACTCTAATCTTCGAACTTGAGCATAAGGCAACAGATTATGTGCGATGAAACTAGCATAAAAAGCGGCAAGTTCGTTCACTACAGACGGGAAATCAGTGAGTCCATCGACATGTTGCAGACCATGTTTCCTTTCATGCACTACGACCCCATATATCTCAAGCACCTGCGCGACACTCAGAGGAGCACTACTTCCGTCATCATCAACACCTATTCCGATCACGATAGATTTTAAACCCGGATAAAATGCGCCACTCCCTATCCCATGCTGCCTTGTAAAAAAAATTGCATTCACATTTTGCTCCAACAATGGTCGTCCCGTTACATTCAGTAAATCGTGAATAGCATGAACTAAAGCTGTGTCCTCCTCACCATGTACATATGAGACTTCATCAATTCGTGTCACAGACGACTCTGCTGAGTACTCTCCGTCAGCATCGACACTGCCTCTGGGCACAAAAAGCACCCCTCCCACTCCGTCATGTATCGCAATTTCATCCTCGATCAACATCGGATGGCCTGAGATATGCGCTTCTATCATCAAATTGAGTTCATTTCCTGCAATTACCGTTAAGAGATGTGATCTTCTTCTTTGGCTATTCCATACAGAGCGCTTCTTCGTTGATTCTTTGTCTGACGCCTTACTCACGCGGTAACGTACTTCCTGGGAGAGAGACTCAAGCGCTTCCGCTTCACGCGGTCGCACTCGATACATTGTCTCAAGTGCCCTATCCATAAACATCTCCGGACTGATTTGTGCCAACGGTGCATATGAGGTCATGACAGCACCACGTAGATCCTGACGGAGTTCCCGGATTGACCGTTGCCCGATACTCTCAATGGGTTCACCTTCCTGCGCATCAACTCTCGGAAAATATCCGTTTTCCTGCAACATACCGGACAATAGTAGCAGAAATGAAGCTATTTATCAAACTATGGGTTGTATCGATTACGTAGAAAGCTCTTCATCGTCATCTTCTTCTATACTCCCAAATGTCTCTTTATTCTCATCGACATGCGGCAAAAGTGTCTCAAGAATCCTCACATATCGCACAGGATTATGCACGGCATACAACTCAGCACACTCATTAAGACGCCAATCAAAAAGAGTCAATGTGCCGTAATTTAGCATCTTTCCAAGCACGCTCTGACTGATTCCGACCTGTTTGATATTTTGTATTCCGTGATGCTCGACTTTCTTAAAAAACACCCCCCTCTTATGCGCGATTCCGTGAGGCGAAATTTCATAATACTCATTTACCCACTCCATAACGACATACACAGTCAACGCTGATTCGACGAGACTGAGAAGAATAAGTGACGAGAGACCAAAAAGTGGATCATCAACAGGCAGCCACGCCTGAAGTCCTGTTGAGTAAAGTGAGTAGTATAAAATGATGAGCAGTACAGTCGTCAAGACATCAGCAAAAATAAGTTTCACAACCAAAAATGAGATACTCATCCTCACATTGACGTGATCAACTGCGATTTTTTTCGTTTTTTCGTTTGGCTGCATCCTCACTATGGTATCGCTCCTCTTTGGGAAATACAAGCAGTGGTATCACTTCGCTATGGAGATGTTTATGCAGTCCCCACACTCGGATCCTGCTCCATGAGGCTGAAAATATTTTCTTCTGTATCTTTACAGTACACAACCCACCCTACACCGGAGACGGGTTTTTTTGAGACAATGACTTTCCCACCATTCTCAATCACCCGTCCGACTGCGTCCTCAATATCCTCAACATCGACAGTATTCACAAATCCATTTACTGGTTGACCCTCTTTTGGTTTTCCTGCCTTCCTTCTCATAATCGCGCCGTCAATTCCGGGAGTGTCTGATGTACCGGTTGTGATAAGCCAGTATTCCTGTGGACCATTCCAACGCAGTATTTCCCAGCCAAACACAGACGTATAAAACGCCGATGCTCGCTCAGGATCTTCTGCATGGATCTCAAAATGCACAACTCGTGCCATAGGGGTATTACTGAACAATAAGCTTGCCGACCATTCCCATCTGGCGATGGTTGCCGACTGAGCAGTAGAATTCGTATGTTCCGGCTTTATCTGCAACAAATGTAATCGTATCGCTCTGTCCTGCTGAGAGCACTTTTGTCCGTGCTTCCTCGAACTCATCGACAACCCAATCGTGCATGCCTGTTTTATTATTGAGAGTGATCGTGACTTTATCACCTTTCTTCACTGTAATAGTCGTAGGATTGAACTTAAAGCTTGTTGATTCGATAGTAAACGATTTTTCAGTAGCAGACATCGCGGATTCACTTCCTGATGAGGGAGTTGTTTCCTCAGTGACCTCAACCATTGCGCCTTCAGGAGTCGGCGACACAACAGCCGTCTCTTCAGTCGTTGCTGGTACCGATGTTTTTGATTGATTCATAAAAAACACTGCACCGAGTATGCCAAGCACAATCACGACAAATACGCCGATAAGAATCATGTTTTTGTTGCTTCCTGCTGGCTGTGGAGCTGATGAGGATGTATTCTCGTCCATGAGATGTTTACTATACTATAGTAAATTTATTCTTGTCAACCCTAAACGGATAACCGACATCTTCACATTCTCTAGAGAAAGGAATTTTTAATCTCTCTCGAGTCCGACCGGACCACGGAGTTCAGTCGTCTCCTTAATCTGCTCCCTGTTTAGCAGCATATAAAGACTAATACAAAGTACCAGTATGACGAGTATGATCGCTGCAATATTTTCATTCTTCATATTCCAAGTATACAACCTATGAGGGATGCACATACCTGTAGGTAATAGCAATTGTCGTCAAAAGCATCACACTAAGATACAACACGCTGATTCTTCCGAACCATTGATCTTTTTTAAAAAGAATAAGTAACAGTAACGGCACACATAACAACCCGAGTAAAATCCGGTAAAAAAACGGGGAAAGACCGAAATATGAATCATAAAAATACTCAAGCTGCGGGATACCGACCAAAATACAGACAAGAAAAAATGCCATACTTTTTTTCCTGAGAGTCTCCAAAAGAAACAGCGAGGTTGCAGCCGCCATGAACGGAAACAGCGGGATCAGATACCAGCCGCTTTGCCCTGTCTTTGAGAGTGATGCAAGAAGTGTGAAAAAATACACCCCTGCCGGAATAAGTAGAAGCAGATGTTTTTTATATTCCCGGCTCAGAAATCCTAACGAGACAAATCCGAGAAAATACCATCCGTCATAGTACACTTTATTGACAATAACAGGCTGCAACACAAGCATCCACAGGGCTTGCGGACCGATATCGCGACCTGATTGCAAACCCTGAATCTCCCAGAATAAATTCCAGTTATACAGTGCAGCATAGACGAAAAGCAGGGATGCACAGAGCAAAAATGAAGCCGTCAACAGAGCACTCTGCCTGAGAGACAGATTATTGCGGAAAAACAGACACAAAAGTATCACAAAGAGTACGCCGCCAAGTATTTTTGTCAAAAAAGCAGCTCCGGCAATTACTCCCAACACAAAAACGCGTTGCCAACTCAGATGATGTTTCCACCGCGAAAAAAGTAACAACGCCGTCACAAAGAGAAGTGCGAGCTGATTCTCTGCAACCGAGACCCGCTGATTCATCACAAAAATAGTCACCGTTGAGTAAAGAACTAACGTCAGAAGCGCAGCAGCAAAACTATACTCACGCTTGATGAGGAAGAACAAAATAATTCCGGTCAGTGTCGTCATCAATATCGGGAAAAGACGTATCGTCTCAAGTTTTTGCTCAGTAAACCCCTCCTGTTCAAATCCTAAAAGAAACATGCCAAGTGTCAGCGCATATCCGGGTGGATGATCGAAATAAGGCGACACAATAGGAAAGTAGATATGGTCAATGATTACATCCTCCCGGTTGTGATACGCCTGAAATGCAGACCATGAAACAGGCATCCCTTTTGTCAAAAGACTCGTCCCGAGAAACGAGTATGTGTACTCATCTGAAGTGGCTCCTCGTTGGGGAAAATAACTGTAGTGATACACCCTAAGCCAGATACTGAGAAGGATGACAAGAACAAATAATATTTTTTGCAGTAGCGACATGACGATATGCTTATCCTATCGACTCCTTCAAAAAACTGCAAGACAAATCCAACTATTCTTCGGGTAGTGGTGTCACCCCAGAAAATTGTGTCGTATAAAAATGCATACTTCTTTCAACAGCTTGTGGCCAACTTCCGTTGTTGAAGTTATGATTCTCACCCTGATAAACAAAATATTCATGTGTTATTTCTTTTTTGGTTAAAAGCTCATCAAACTGATCCGACCAACGCTTCGGTACTGCCTCATCCGCTGATCCCTGATGCAGCTGAAGAGGAGCTTGTATCCATGAAAGATATTTCGTGACAGTATACTCATAGACGTCATACTCCCGTTCGAATTCAGCAATAACTTTCCGAAGTGCCTTCCCTTCATCATCAAACTCATCTGTAAAATACAAAATGTTATAGGGAAACGGTTTTGTGACAGGGGCCCACAGTACTGTCGGGATCGGTTTTCCCGAAATTGCCAAGACGCTGAGTGCAATTTGCCCTCCGTTGCTATGCGCCCAGATACCGATCTTTGTCAGATCTGCTTGCTGTGTGAGATCGTCATCATTTTCAAGAGCAGTATTCAAAGTACCAACGGATGCAAGAAGCGAGAGCGCTGTCGTATATGTTTGAAAGCGCTCTTCGATCGATTTCTCAGATGGCATATCTGACTCTCCATATCCTAAAAAATCAGGAGCGAGTGTGATAAATCCATTTCTCGCAAATTCCTCAGCCGTTCTTCTCGTTCCCTCACCGGTCGTATATATCTCACGGTCTACATACCCGCGAAATAAAATAATCACAGGATATGTACCCTCTTTTACTGGGAGATTGAGAAGTCCGCTGACTTTTTTCTCACCGTCCCGAAAGTAAAACATACGGGACGTAAACGCTTCATCTTCTTTTATTACTTTTCCAAATGTGATTTTTCCCTCAGGAAATGCAGTTTCCCTGAGACGCTTGTAGGAGTACTTCGCGAGTGGTTTTTCAAATATCCTCTGCTCTTTGGCAATAGGATTGACGATTTTTTCACTGATAGAACTTTTGAAAATATATAAGCCACCCCCTACACTAAGCCCGATGACGAGAACAAGGATCAGTAGTTTCCACATGATTTTGCGTAGTGTATACTAACAAAAAGAAAGAAAAATTGCCATTTTAACCATCCTTCTTAGGCGTAATTGTGCATTATTGACAAAGATTTCAATACACCCTATAATTTACTCTAGGACTTATGGATACTAAGAGAGAAGTGTTTAAACGTCGCCCAAAAGAAGTCACCGTAGCCGTGGATATCATCATTGATAAAGATGCGGCACTTGCACGGATTGAGCCCTTGGTCGTAATATATGATTACGAGGTGCTTAACGCAATTCGATCCGAAGATCAATCTGTGGCGCCTGAAGTTAAAAGATTTCATACACAAGCCAGAGAAACAGCGCAAGTTAGACTCGACCTCTACTCAAGTCTCCGGAGTGGCGTACAAAGCGGGAGAGTATCACTTTTTCCAGATCCTAATTTACACGCAAATGATCCCTATTTTATTCCTCGATCTAAACTCTTGGCAGACGATAGAGAATTTGTTCTAGGGATGTCAGAATTAATGGATATCATCGATATATTAATAGCACCAAGAGCTATAACTACAACCTCAGAAGCCGAAAAAAATAGAACAAGATTAAACGTTATAAATCGGTTACAAAAGGAAGAGAATGTGAATTTTATGGTCACCCCACCTCCTCAGGGATAACTACTTCCCGAACCTTCTCTCCCGCGCGGCAAAATCATCAAGAGCAATTTGCAGCTCCTTTTCATCAAAATCAGGCCAGAGAGTATCAGTAAAATAAAGCTCCGTATAGACAGACTGCCAAGGCAAAAATCCACTAAGCCTTTTCTCTCCCCCTGTCCGGATCATAAAATCAGGATCGGGAATATTCGACGTGTAGAGATAATTGCTAAATTGCTTATCGTTTATCGCGAATTGCTTATCATCTACTGCTTTTTTTATTGCCTGGAGAATCTCATCCCTACCCCCGTAATTGAGAGCAATTGTGACCGTAATTTTTTTATTGTCTTTTGTTTCTTCAAGTAGCTTCTTTAAGTCACTTTGTATATCCTGAGGAAATTTGCTGATATCTCCGATGACTCCAAACTTTACGTCATTTTTCTTCATCCTCTCAACCATGGGATCACGAAACATTCTCCTGAATACTTCCATCAGCACCGCAACCTCCTGCTCCGACCGCTGCCAGTTCTCAGTTGAGAATGCCCAGAACGTCACGAATTTCACGCCTTTCTTTGATGCGTATTCAACAAGAGGCTCTATCTGATGCGCTCCTTTATCATGGCCAAAAAGCATCTCAAGTTTGTGTGATACTGCCCAACGCCTATTACCATCCATGATAAACGCGATATGAGTTGGAATATTCATAATTTTAAATTTTCATTGAAGCTAAAAAATCTTAATTTTACACATTTACAGTGCAAAATCATTTCAAATTTCGAATTTCAAATTGAAAATTACTCAAGAAACTTTACCGTTTCTATCGCCCATGGTGTATATTTCTCAGGATTCTTTTTCACATCAGTGATAAATTCCTGTTTCGGCATCCATTTATATTCATAAATCACATCGGGATTCGCAGCTACTTCCCCGTTATATTTCCCTACTAACACTGCGCAGTACTCATTTTCACAATGTGCATGATATTTTGCAAAGTAATTAAATCCTCCGATTTTTTCAATCGATACATCACGAATTCCCATCTCATCTTTGAGCGATCTATTCGCTGCTTCTTCATACGTTTCATCATGTCCCTCAGAAAAGTGCAACACATGACTAATCGCTGTAAGATCCCAATACTTATCCCACCTGACATGTTTTCGTAATTGCAAAAGCACCTCGCCCTTAGAATTTTCAAGAAGCACCACGAATGCACGGTGATGAATCCCATCCCCAAAATGACACTCACCTTTATCTTCATATGCACCCGTCGGCACATCATTCTCATCGACAATAATCAGCTGTTGTCTGGCTTGGCTCATATACTCTGTATTTTAGCAGAAAGAAGAATTAGACGGACTTTTCCTGAAGAAGTGGCGCGACAAGACATAAGCGCTCACGTTTTTGTGCAAGAGTAACATGAAACATCTCTTCTGAATTTCTTGGAGTTTCTCCAATCCATCTATCATGATGCGCCTGATATGGAGCGACATCATGGGTCGTCGCATCATGTCCATGTATACGAGTTTGAAGCTCCCCACTCTCATCTCTCCGCTCATAGATTTCACCATAAGACAACTCCACGATGATTGGACGCTTATCAGGACTTAACACAGCATCAACTGGTGCAGCAGTCGCAAGTAATTCAGCTCTCGTTGGAAATAGTTCAGAATACACCAGAGTCATGAGCCCTTGCTCTCTTCTCACGCCATACGCTGCATGACGCATTTCTTTACCAGAATAAGCAACCTCAACGACGCTTCCGGAAATTGGATGTATTTCTCCTCTATTCATATTCTTACAGGATATGGATTATAACGAAATAAAGCTAAAAAAACAAAAAAAATGCTCTTAAGGATTTTAGAACAGATGAGTATCGAGAAGATGCGCACCCTTTGATGCGTTTGAGGCGATGATTTGCTTCACGACAGATATTTCCCGCAATTTCTCAGAGAGAATCTTCTCTGTAGATTTCTCACAGAGTATATGGATATTCTGACCTGTGTTCATCGTGAAATAACACGCAAGCCCTTCACTTCTCCATCGCTGCACGGCTTTCATAATAGTAATCGTTGCGGGGTACCAATAGATAAGTGAGGGGTGTGATGTCAGCATAATTGCATGCATTTCAAGAGCCTCTGATTCTGTGATCTCTCCAAATATTTTAAAATCTTTTTCTTCAAGTGATTTCTTTATCCTTACAATTTTTTCTTTTATCAAATCTTGTCGAACTCGGAAGAAAGGACTCGATGCAGCCAACTTCTGCCCCTCGGTTGTACTCACATCTTTTACCTGATCAGTAAGTATGACAGCGATGTCGATGATATCCCAATAATCCGGAGGATAAATACTCGTCGCATACGACATCTCTGACGTATCGCCATCACGCCACTCGACAAATCCATCGGGAATCGACCGACATGCCGATCCTGAACCCTGTCGCGCAAGGATGCTGAGTTCTTTTTCTGACAAATCTAATCCAGCGGCTTTTGTTGCGGCGAGTGTGAGTGCTGCAAATCCTGATGCAGATGAAGACAATCCGGTACCCCGCGGGAAACTATTTTCTGAAACAACTTTTGCCCTCTCACTGATCCCTGCGAGCGCACGAACCCGATCAAGATGCGAGGAAACTTTTTCCTTTGTCCCATTCTTTTCTACAGTACCATTGATGACGACATCATCATCTCTCAGTGAGGAGTCAAATTCCACTGTCGTCGTTGTTGTAAGCTCCGACAAATTCATCGAGATACTTCCATTGCTTGGAAGCTTCAAAGCTTCATCTTTCCTCCCCCAATATTTTATGAATGCGATATTTGATGGAGCAATAACCGTACACTTCATACTTTAATTTCAAATTGCTAATGTGCAATTTTCAATATCCAATAATCTTTTCGTTTCCATTTGAAATTTGTTATTTGATATTTGAAATTTGAAATTCATTCAACCCTCACTCCTTCTGCATTTGTTGTGACCTTAAGAACTTCTCCCCCCGCTTTCTCAATCGCGTTTTCAATAGCACGTGTACCCTGAGCATCATGAAGAGCTATCATACAATCCCCGCCTCCTGCACCTGAAAGTTTCGCTCCATATGCTCCGGCTCTTCTCACTGCGTCTATCATACCATCAAGCTTCTCTGTACTGACACCCAGTCCCACAAGTAATTTCTGATTTTCATCCATCAACATGCCTGCTTCTTCGAAATCGTCTTTTTCAAGCGCTACTTTGGCTTTCTCAACAATTACTTCGATGTCTCTATACACTGTCTCCACGAACTCCGGATTTTTCTGAGCGAGCTCCGCAACTTTATGTATCAAGGTTACCGTGTCTGCTTTGATCCCTGTATAACCAATGAGTAATGGTACATGTTTTATGGATAATGGTTTTATTTCCTTTCCTCCTGTGACAAAATAAAGCGTACCGCCATATATCGCAGAAGCGACATCAAACCCAGACCCTTTCCCCTGAATATCTAAGACAGTTTTATATGAAAGATCAAAAATTTCTTTCTGTGATAAGTTCAGATCAAATAATTCTGAAAATGCTTTAGTAACACACACGGTTGTGGCGCTTGATGACCCAAATCCAAACGTCGATGCGAATTCCGATTTTGTGGAGATGTGGAGTCCGGCGATACGACTACGCGGCACACGCCCAGAATCGATAAAATTTTTTACTGCGTACTCGACAAACCTCGCTCCTTTTGGAATCTCTCCCTTTCCCAACTCTTCTAATGATTTTTCGTAATTTTCTACCCCAACATCCGGTGCATCTACACGTAGCGCTTTGCCCTTAGCGTTTTGCGAAACCATCAAATGCAGTCGTTGATCAACTGCGGTGACCAGACAGGGATGACCATACACAACAGCGTGCTCACCAAAAAGCATCAGTTTTCCAGGAGCAGATACGGTAAGTGAACGCAGCATACGTTAGTGCACAGTGAGGCCGGATGCACCCAAACGGATTCCGACCGGTGTGAGATTAAACTGTGCCAAAACATCTTCAAGTGTTTTCTTATCACTATGATACACGAGGAGATGACCAGTACCTCTGATTTTTCCTCCTCCCCCCGAGATCTTCGCAGCGCCACCTGACGCCTCAATACTCCTGATGATATTTTTGACGTTACCCGATACTACTTCCAATTGCTCAAGATTTTTTTCACCCTGCTTAATAATCTCAATCAAATCCGCCTCATGATTATTCTTAAGGACAATCACCATATCCCGTGTCACTTTTTCCAGATCATTAAATACATTCGCCACAAACTCAATTTTCTCATTATAAAGATCTCGTACTGCCTGCACCATCTCTCCTGTCGACTCCTCAGGAATTCCCGTGTCTACCAAATAAAACCGTGACGCGATCGGATCCAAAATCCCAAACGGCACACGCTGCACAACTTTCAGTACCTCAGATTCCTTTCGAAACCAGATCAAATTTCCGCTCGAGACTATCGCCGCATCACCACCGGACGGATTTCCATGTTTTTTCTGCTCGATAAGTACCGCAATTTCATGCACTGTTGCCATCTCAAGTTTCTTCCCGAGAAACGTGATGATCGCTGTTGCAACTGCAGCCGCAAGTGCAGCGGACGAACCAAGCCCGGCACCCATCGGAATATCTGAGGTGATGGTGAGTGTAAAACCGCTCTGTGGTGGAACTCCAAGATACAAGAGCGTCTCCCCGATTGCAATCGCGAGATAATCAACCGGATCTTTCGTGATCGCCTTCAGTATCTGTGAATCTTTCTTGTCCAGAAAATCCTCCCACTGCTTCTGACCTCTATATGTTTTTTCCATGACCTCATCGAGTGTCAGAATAACATCTGTCTTAGTATCTTTTGAGATAATCTGAATTTTCGCATCACTTCTTGGCAGAAGATGAACCGTACATCTCCTATCGATTGCAGCCAAAAGAGCCGGTTTTCCATACACGACGGCATGTTCACCCATGAGATGAATTTTTCCGGGAGCGGAGACAGTAATTGCCTGCATGAGCATCTATTATACTATGTGTTTGCTATAATTCCCAAGATGCAACCACGCTTAGAACAACTACGACCAATATTGCCTGAAGAAGCCGAGGTAATCTCGCATATGCCGATCAACAGGCTCTTCATCCTTGTGCACCCGCTCAACGAGCCACTTGGTGATGTACTCCTGGACACCAATCACACCAGACGTGTACGGAAAGATTTTTTCGAAAATGCACTGACACATTTTACCCCGCACTCACCAAATGACGTCCTCGTTCTCATCCCAAATGTCGGTCCGAGATTTCACGACTTCAGAACAAATGTACTGAAAACAAAAGTCATGATGGAGCAATTTCACACAAACTACTCATGGGTATCATTGGCAGATGCTTTCGAACATACCACTGAGTTTCCACGACAAGTGATCATCGGAGAGAATATCCCTGATCCTTCTGTCCCTGCAACGGTACTTGAGAAACGACTTGAAAAACATGGATTCGGTATCATGTCTGACACAACAATTGTCCTCGGAGGAGAACTCGCTCCAAACTGCGTAATGGACGCAGCACTTGATCTCTTATCACTTCCGCAGGTTGGGTCTGTATTTATAGATCTCAGAGTGATTGTAGGTATCGCAGATTATGCAAGAAAAGGAATGTATACACCAGAACACACAGCCGTCACGTTTGCAAAACGGATGTTTCCTTTCCATGAGGTAACAAGAGGAGGAGAAAATTTACTGAAGGTCTCAAATCACTAAGCTGCACTTGCAGCGCGTAGACGTAGTCTTGCCACGTACGCATATGCTGCACCCATCGCTTCAATAGAGATCCCAAGCTCAGGTAATTTCGTCGCAATTGCCACACCGGAAAATGCAACGATCACACCACGAAGTACATCTCCTTTCGAAACATCGACACCACCCCCCTGACCATTTTCCGAGTGAGGTGTACTACCGAAATGTTCACTGACAGAGATTGACTGAGGGACATCACGAACAAACTCTCCTCCGCTCAATTCAGAGTTCTGAAAACTTGGTACCCTTCCGTTTCCACTCTCAGGTTTCATGTGCGAATCGTAACATATGGACTCTTTGGAATCAATTACGAACTCAGGAGACTACATCTGATGACGCGATAAGGAGCTTGTTATCTGTACGACGTATCGATCCTGCATGACATGTGCAATTCTCCCGTCCACGAAAGAAATATTTGCAGGACTTCCTTCCGAATACTCACTGAGCAATGGAAGCACATTTGCCTCAAGTAATGAATTGGTTACTAAATATCTCTCATCGGTTGTAAATGTTGTAATTAACATCGGTCGACTTGCCATAGACATCAAATTTCCCCACTCAGCCAGGACATGATTCATGATCGGATCAGGTCCGATACTTGGATGCCGAGCAATCACCACATCAGGCATCGTGCCAAGTACACGCAAAATAGCGTCAGGACTTTTCTTACCCAGATCCTCTTCAAGCCATACGGCATCTGCCTTCATAGCTGAAAGTACACCCATCTCCCCAACACTCTTATCAACTCCCATAATAAGTGACTCCGGAAAAAGAGCTCGCGCATGCAAAAGCTCACTTCCCTCACCAAAACCCAAAAACAGAAGAGACGGTGCATGAGGCAGTGCATCACGATCAAGATACTTCGCAAAAAAATCAGGGAGATGAGACGAGATATCCAATAAAGTATCTGTCGCAGCGTCAATGATGTCCCTAATAAGGCTACCATCGGGTAAAGAATTAAACACAATAGATGATTCTTCAGGCCTTTCTTTTATCGCTGTAACAAGCATTTGTACAGCAGCATAAATCTGCTCCTCATCCGGACTCAGTGTTTCTGCGCTCATGACGATGGATTATAGCGAATTGGGAAGAAAATTAAAACTATGAGTCTAAAGTGGTTTAAATTTGATTCCGTAGGGGATGATGTTTTCCTTGTCCTCATGAGTAATCCGACGCATCACTGCAACGACTCTCATACCTGATTTCAGATCTTTTTCTGTCCAGTCAACCAACTGCCCAACCATCATCTCGCCAGTACCGAGGCGCACAATTCCGACTGGATACGGTGCTTGGTCAGCAAAATTCTTCGGGGGCACCCGAACGATCGTCCAGTACAGAAGCTCCCCTTTCACTCCGATATGATTGACAAGTTTCTTCCCTCTTCTCCACAATTTCACAGGTGTCGTGATCATATGTATCGAAATTTCAAATAGATACCAATTTCAAATTTCCAATGATTCCTTCTTTCGCTATCAGTCATTTGAAATTAGAAATTATTTTTTTTAAATATATGAACTGTCGCAATCGCTCCTGATCCTCCGACGTTATGCGCCAGACCTATCTTTGCATCTGTGACAGACTGCTTCTCACCAGCAGTCCCCATGAGCTGCTCAAATATCTCAACTGCCTGTTTGACACCGGTTGCACCGACCGGATGACCGCATGCCTTAAGTCCTCCTGAAGGATTGACGATCGTTTTTCCTTTTCCTCTGGTAAATTTCCCTTTCTTCAGATCCGATGCTCCTTTTCCGGTTTCTGAGAACCCCAGATCCTCAACTGCGATTAACTCAGCGATACTGAAACAATCATGCACCTCAGCGACATCGACATCGACTGGCCTCAACCCTGCCCGGGCGTATGCACGTCTCCCCGCATCTTTTGCTGCATTGAGAGACGTAAATGATGCACGCTTATGAAGTGCCAATGTATCAGTCCCTACTTCACTTGCGACAATCGAAACACTATTTTTTGAGATAATCTTCGGGTCACTACTGATAATCACGCATGCGCCGCCGTCAGTAACGGGTGAACAATCAAGTAATTTTAGAGGGTCGGCAATCCTGCTGCTTTTCATTACATCAGCAACAGTTACCTTAAACTTAAACTGCGCCTTCTGATTGTATGATCCGTGAAAATGATTTTTTACCGCAACTTCCGCCAGGTCCTCCTCTTTGTACTTATATTCGGACATATATGCCTGCGCCATGAGTGCATATAATCCGGGAAATGTAATCCCCGATCCCCGCTCCTCATCGGACCCTGCCGCCATGAGCGCAGATGCAACAAGATCACCTCCGGCATCAGTCATTTTCTCAATCCCCAACACAGCAACTGTCGTATAGAGTCCTGCTTTAATGCTATTTATTGCATTATGCAATGCCACTCCTCCTGATGCACACGCTGCCTCAAGCCTAAACGCAGGAACCGGTGAAAGCCCCAACTCTTCGGCATAAAACGAACCAATATTTTCCTGATGTCCGAGAAGTCCACCAAGCATATTTCCCACATAGAGCGCCTCTACTTTTGATGACGAAATCCCGGATTGTGCCAAAGCAGAATTGAATGCTTCTTTCGCAAGTTCCCGAGGAGAGCTCGTCCAAAGCTCACCGAATTTTGTTGTCGCCGCTCCTATAATTGAAATATTCATAATAACTATTTTCTATTTGCCACACCCTACAACTTGTGTGTTTTCTGCAAATATTGTAGATAACTTATATATTCTTTATCAGCAATCTGTGTACTGACAGGAATCGTTTTTTTCTGAAAATCAGTAATTTTTTTTGTTGTCTCGAAGATAAATCCGTCAGCTCCCGCTCCTGATCCGTACGAGACAAAAAATATCTTCTGTCCTGGCTTTGCAGTATCCAACACTTCAGCAAGCCCGAGCATTGCAGACGCTGTATATGGGTTTCCGACCATATCGACAGTCAACGAGGGAAGAAGTTGTTCTTTAGTGAATCCAAGCTTTGCTGCAACAGCGCGGGGAAACTTACCGTTTGGCATATGAAAGACGCAATAGTCAAAATCAGATGGCTGCATCTGTGATTTCATAAGTAGTGCATGCGCCTCCCCTAACACATGCGCAAAATATGCCGGTTGACCGGTAAACCTTCCGAAATGCGAAGGATACCGCACGCCATCTCTCCTCCAAAAATCCGGTGTGTTTGACGAGAATGATGACATCTCTTTTATTTCAGCAATCAATTCATCTTTATTGCTCCCCAGGATATACGCTGCCGCGACACTCGCAGCGCTGTACTCAAGTACATCATGTGGTTTTGCTTGTGCGGTATCAGATCCAATGACGAGTCCGTATCCGATCTCTCCGCTCCCGAGTAACCCGGCAGTGACCTGCATTGCAGCAGTTGCTGCCTTACAGGCGAATTTCATATCAACTGAAAAATAGTGATTTCCCATCCCGATCGCCTCTGCAATAATTGTCGCTGACGGATTGACCGCATAGGGATGACTCTCTGATCCGACGAACACACTTTGCAGCTTTTTCGCATCCAGTCCGCATGCACGAAGTGCCGAGACCGTCGCCTCAACACCCATTGTGATCGCATCCTCATCAGTGTTGGGGACGGCTTTTTCCTTCACCTGAATCGCATCCACGATATCCGCAGGATTTTTCTGCCATGCCCGAGCGATATCCTCAATTTTAATTCTGTAATGCGGAATATATGTACCGTATGAAACAATGCCTACCATAATAAAAATTTTTAATTTACAATTTCAAATTGAAAATTATTTCCCTCTCCCCAATCGTCTATGACTCTCTGCAAGGCTTCCCTCTGAGAGACTAGCCAGAAGCGAGATCTCCCCTGCCAGACAAGCTGCGACGACAATCTGTGCAAACTCCTCAATTTTCCCTTCACCGCTGACGCCGAGAATTTGCAGTGCTTCTTTTTGTGTCGGAAGATTTGTTCCTCCTCCAACTGTACCAACGAGTAGCGCCGGCAGATACACGCCAACATATAAATCACCATTTTCAAGCACTTTCGCTGTCGTAATCCCAAGCGACCCTTCAACGACGTGCGCCGGATCCTGTCCTGTCGCGAGAAATATCGCTGCGATCACATTTGCGAGATGCGCATTAAAGCCCATTGACCCTGCGGCTGCTGATCCCAGCATTACTTTTCCGAGCCACACATCAAAAAACTTCTCGGGCGTCGTCTTCAGTATCTCTTTTAGAACTCTTCTTTGAAGAACGACCTCAGCCCACGCTTTCGTCCCTCTCGCAGATATCGCATTGATCCATGCCGGCTTCTTGTCAGTATCAAAATTTCCCGCAACAGAAAGACACGGAATCCCTGTTTCTTTTTCGATATATGAAACCGCCGCCTGTGTCGCGATCGTCGCCATATTCATCCCCATCGCATCCCCTGTGTCATAGGAAAAACGAAGAAAGGTATAATTCGGTAAACTCTTTGTTGTGACGTCCAATAACTGCAGATGTCCTGATGTCGCTTCGGTAATTGCTTTGATCTTTTTCTTCTCTTCTTTTATAAACGTATGCAGTCTTGTGCCTTCTTGTATTGAAGCTGTGTAAAAAACTGGTCCGCGACTCATACCGACTTTATGCGTATGGACAACTGCTCCACCAGATTCCGAGATCGCCTTACAACCACGACTAATTGATGCTACAAGCGCTCCCTCAGTCGTCGCTAATGGCAAATAATAATCTTTATTTGTAATTTGAGAGTTGAAATTTGAAATTTTCAGTGGTCCCGCAATCCCAAGTGGGATTTGTACGGCACCAATCATGTTTTCGCAGTTTTTGGTTGAGGCAATCTCAAGTTCCGGAGAATATGTCGCAATATGTGGTAGCTCAGCAGAAATCTCCTGCTCTAGGGCTTTGCGTCTCGTTTTTGTGTCAGGTAAATCTCGTATCTTCATACTAGAAAGCCTCTCCTGTCAAGCTGCCAAATCATGATTTTCCGCGGCATCTAAACGTGAGAGGAATTCCTGTACTCTTTTATCGGATCTTATTCGAAAATCATTCGGGTAGGAATGAGATGGAGTTGCCTTATATTCCGTCAAGATGCGCTCTCACCTGATGAAATAACTTTGGTTCAAATGCGCGCACAATTACAGATGGGATAGAATTCTGTTTAAATCCATCAAGCAGTGCAAACGACAGTCGCAATTGTGAGAGTAATGCGTCATCCATCGGTGCGATCACAAGAGGTACAGGATAAATAATCTCACTATTTTCTTTGTATTTAAAGTTCTCATAGATTATCTGTCCATTTTTCATACCTTTCTTTTCAGCCAGCATCAGCGCCGTATCTTTCTGCAACGGAACCTGCACTGAGAGATAGGAGAAAAGTCGGTTATTGTCCTCTCTGAACCGAAACACCTCATGAGTCCCGGATACATTACTTGAGTCCGGTTCAAAATCACCTAACGCTTCGACCTGATCAGTATCTGCAACAACCCAGATCTTCCTCCCGTCACCATATCCTGTCTGTTGCTTTCTTGCATAAATAATAAAATTGAAAGGATCCAATTCTTCATCTACCACAATTGCAATCTCAGATGATGCAGTCTCAGCAAACTCACGTTGTAGTTCGCGACCATTTAACACCGGTCCAAACGGACGTATCATTTCACCTAATTTATACACCGGAACACGCTTCTTCTCAGGAGTGGCCGGTTGCTCTGGATGGGACATCGTATAATTATAGGTCGTTTAGTGGAAATTTGCAATTGCGGTACATAACTAAGCTAAGATTTATATTTGTCGGTACTCCCAGGGAATAATTTTTTTCCGTAACAGTATCACAAGTAAATACAGTACAAAGCTCATACACGAAGAAAAAATAATGAGTGCAAACAAGAGATCTATTCTATGGGAATTTGCTGCCTGTAACATGACAATCCCAAGCCCCCTGTACCCCCCAACAAATTCCCCAACAATCGCCGCAGCAATCGCATACACAACTGAGATCGAAAGTCCAGCCATAAAAAACGGCATACTGGCTGGTAACTTTGCTTTCAAGAGTATCTGAGCTCTCGTCGCGTGCATACTTTTCAGAAGAAAGAGAATATCCTTATTGAGTGACCCCAACCCCTCACTCATCGCGAGTGTGACCGGGAAGAAACAGTACAACACAACGATGATCACTTTTGGAGAGGTACCGAATCCGAACCATACAAGAAGAAGAGGCGCAAGCGCCATAATCGGTATCGTTTGTGAAAGAACCAGTATGGGTGAGAATACATGTTTTATCCGTTCCGATGCGTCGATACCAATCGCCAGCAACACTCCCAGCACAATACTTATGCAGAGTCCTAATAACGCTTCAAAAAGCGTCGTCAAAGCATTCACAAACACCAGTTCCCAATTACGAGCCAGTGCATCAAGCACCGACAATGGATCAGGAAGAAAACGTGGACTAATCCCTGAATACATCACGACAATCTGCCACAACACGATACATCCTCCTATACCTATTCCACACCACACAGATCTACCGATCTTCATGCGTCTCTCCTTCCTGTGATCTAAAAAAATACGACGCGATCTCCTCTTCAAGTAAAAGTGCTTTTTTTGTTCTGAGCCATTTCCTGTCTCTTTTCCCACTATACCCAACAGAAATATCGGCAACAATGCGTGCGGGACGGTCACTCATTATGAGAATCCTGTCTGAGAGCAGAATCGCCTCGCTTATATCATGTGTCACCAAGAGCACAGTAGACTTGTACCGTGTACGAAGACGCATTAGCCAGAGCTGGAGCGAAAAACGAGTCAGTCCGTCAAGGGACCCAAACGGCTCATCCAAAAGAAGAAATGATGTATTGAAAAGTATTGTTCGAAGAAGCGCCACCTTCTGCTGCATACCGCCTGAAAGTGAAGATGGATACGAATCTGCATATTTCAATAGATCAAACTCCCGCAGTAATCTAAGCGATTTTTTAATCATCATCTGTCGTGGCCACCCTTGTATCTCAGGTCCTAACGTAATATTTTGCAACACTGTACGCCAGGGAAAAAGTGTTGAAGATTGTGGCATATATCCACACTTCCCTGCCAACTGACCCGAAGTCCCTGAGAGGACAATTGATCCATCAGTCGGTGCAATCAAGCCAGCGATAAGATGAAGCAACGTACTTTTTCCGCATCCACTCGGCCCGATGATGCTCACAAACTCTCCGGCACGCAAACGAAACGAGAGTGAAGAAAGTACGGGAGTTGCAGCAAAGTCCATGCTGACACGGTGAAGCTCCAACTGCACTCCGGTAATATTTTTATTACTTTTCAAATAAGAAGACATTTGAGTAGAGCGATTCGTAATTTAATGACGTTACTACTTTGCCTTTCGCATCTGTGAGAAGTTTCTCTTTCAACATAAACGCAGGATATTTTGTCCACGAATTTTTTTTCTGAATCCCCCACGCACCACCCGTATCTGCATAGCGTCTGCTCAAATATAACTGACTTTGTCTTACCAAATCAGCGTCTGCAAATGTCCCCTTCGGAACTGCTTTTAGGAGTAAATTTGCCGACTCGATCGGGTACTCTCGGGCATATTCATACCCTTTTGCAGTAGCCTTCATAAATCGTTTGATACGGTCAGAGCGTGTGTTGACAGAATCAGGATGCGCGATGATATTCGGCGTTGAGTAATCCGGTATACCGAATGCAGTAATGGGAAAAGCAGTAAGTGATAGTCCCTGCATCTTCGCAGCAACTCCGTCCCATCCGTCAAAGATCCACACAAAATCTACCTGTCCGCTCTCAAGCGCCTGCATCGCTGAGACAGTAAGAGTGACAGTCTCAAACTCTCCCTGTCCACCAGCACTCTGGATAATTTTTCTCACAACTGCCTCCTCAAACGGCGCACCGAAACCTCCGTATATTTTCCCGTCTAAATCAGATGGACGCGTGATGCCTGAATCTTCTCTCACAACGAGACTTGAGGTATTGTGTTGGATGATCGATGCAATTGAGACAACAGGGCTACCAAGCGCAGCATCACTCACTACTCCCTCTGTCGAACTTATCCCGACATCCGCTTTCTTCGTCGCGACCAATACATCAGAAGAAACTGCCTGACTATATGGAAGTATTGTGACTCGAACACCTTCATCTTTATACCATCCCTTCTTTTGTGCAACGTAGATTCCCGTATGATTTGTATTAGGCGTCCAATCAAGGGCAACCGTTACTTCCTGCAATTCTACAGGTGTTGAGGTTATTTGCTTCTCTTTGGGATACAGATTAACTCCGAGGATACACAGGAGAACAACAGCACCAAGAATGATTTTTTTCTTCATATTCCTCTCGCCGGCATTACCCGGATCAGGTTCCATGGGTCGTCCGGTTTTCCGAACCTCTCAGCCTGCCATACAAGCTCCCCTCTCAGTGCATTGTACCATACCAAATCCGTAAAATTCCTCGCATTTTCTCCGACAAAACCATATAATACCTCTATGTCTTTTATCGCGCGTATTAAAGCCGGAGAAAAAACAGCAATCGTCGAATTCTACAAAGCATTTGCACCAAAAATTCAGCTCTATCTCGAACGCCGTCTTCCAAAAGAAATCGCTCATGAAATCCTCAACGACGTCTTCCTCGATGCGCTCGATGAGATTCCCCTCCTCAAGCATGAACAAAATATTCTCGGATGGCTCTACCGCATCGCCCGCAACAAAACGATCGATTATTACCGCAAGAAAAAACTCAAATCCGTCCTTTTCTCACAAGTCCCCTACCTGGAGTTCGCGGCCAAAGAAATGACGCAGCCGGAATTTGTCCTGGAAAAAGAACGCATACGTGAGCGGATTGAAATTGTAATGAGAAAACTCTCGACAAAATATGCAATTATTTTAAGAATGCATTATGAAGATGGCATGAGAATTAAGGATATTGCACTTTCTCTCAATCTGACCTCAAAAGCTACAGAGTCTTTGCTCTTTAGAGCAAGACAAAAGTTTATAAAGGAATATTCTTCGCAGTAGACCACAAGTGCCTGGGTCCGCCTGCATCATTATGCGAAGCATTACGGGCAGGCGAGAATGAAATTCATCAAAGAATACGATATATCATAATAGATGTCATTGTGAACAAAGCGAAGTAGTCTCTTAAAGTAAGATTGCCACATCGCTCTCGCACCACGAAAAGACAGACATTATGGACGAACGGAAATTCTTAGAACTACTTGAGAAACGCGCAGATGAGCAGGAGCGTCTCATCAAACAGATTCCACTGCAGCGTGTCTTTTTGACCTCAAGCCTCTGGCTTGGATCGCATCCCTGGCGGTTTCTCATCCCACTTGCACTCCTCCTTACAATGCTTTTCCGAACAATTCTCGGATACCGCTACTACGAACTGATACTGAAGATATTCGGCGGATTTGGATTTATCTTAAAATGAAAAAGCCTGTACTCTACATCTTTATCGGCTACGTCTGGAGCAAAACGCTTCTCGGACTTGTGATCCACCCATATAAATCAGTCAGGGAAATGACAAGGCAAAAAGTACTTGTTCCTGTCGTGTTCTCACCACTCATCGGTCTGTCTATTCTGTTTGTACTCGGCCGTATGGGGTCATTTGTTTTCGAGGTCGAGGGATTTAGAAGAACCGTTCTCGCCGTTACTCTCTCAACCGGACTTATCGCAATACTACTCTGGCAGGCATTCCTCCTCTACCTTCTTCTTAGCTTTTATCTCGGTATGAAAAATAGATAATCCCTTGTCTACAGGATAAACTTCTACTATACTTCCGGGATGAGAAATTCTGAAACTACAGAACAACGCTTTTCACGAAGAGCTCTCCTCACGGGAGGAGTGCTTACTGAGAAAGAAAAAGTTATCCTCGTATCTCCGATTCCTCTATATGCGACAATTTACCGTTCAGAAGATGTTGATCGGATTGATCTTCTCTCGCTTCAGGGACAACAAAAAACGATAAGAAAAAGTGGCGCAATTGGTGCGAAACTTGGTGCAGCGATCGGAGCTTTATGTGTAGTAGGTACCGAAGAAACACCCAGACGGAAATTTATTAAAAAAGTAATCAATGGAGCTTGTGAAGGGTCAGCGACTGGTCTTATATTCGGATCTAGTATAGCGCCACTTATGGGTGCAACCGGACTCGTAGATGTACACATCGTGCAGCCATTACTCAAAGGCATATCATCTCAAGAAGCATTGGAAAATTTACAGATTGAGAAAAAAGAAGCAGAGATGCAGAGAAATACGTAAGTATTCATAAAAGAAATACTCTAAAACCTGCACTCTCCTAGACGTCAAATACTATACACATATTTTGTACCCAAAAAAATAGAATAAGTGACTATTGAGGAGAAATTTTAATCCGCAGAAATCCTTGAAGAGATTATTTTTTGACTCTTTTTATATGTGTACCCTTTTCAGAATCATTGAGTTCGTACCCAAGACGCAATATCTTATCCCGTAGCTGATCAGCCGCCTTATACTCCTGATCGTTCCGCAAACGCTTTCTCTCATTGACCAATGCCCTGATATCATCAGGAACATCAAGCGCTTCCTCACGACTTCTGAGCACTTGTGCATTTTTGAGATCCAAACCGAGCACTTTATCAAACTTTAACAGCGCTTTCTTCTTCGCAGAATCAGAGAGATCTGATTTCACCATCTCCCACATCACGGCTGTTGCCTCCGGATAGTTCAGGTCGTCGTTTATCGCCGCCAGAAACCGTTGTTCGAAAGATTTTGCCCCACCGGTTCCTGTCATACCCTCTTCCTCTTCAAAACGGATAACAATTTCACGTAATTTATTAAGCGCATTCTGCGCCGCCTGCAACGCGACAAGTGTAAAGTTCATCTCCTGTCTGTAATGCGCCTGCATGTAGAGATACCGAAGAGCAAGAGGATCATATCCCTCTTTCTCCAGATCATAGAGTTTATAATTATTGCCTTTACTTTTACTCATCCGCTCACCCTGCACGAGAATAAACGCTCCGTGTACCCAAAAATTCGCAAATTTCTGCCCGGTTGCCGCCTCGGACTGTGCAATTTCATTGGGGTGATGTGTCTCCCGCAGATCGATTCCTCCCACATGTATATCAAACGACGAGCCGAGATACTTCATCGCCATCGCAGAACACTCTATATGCCAACCGGGAAATCCGACTCCCCATGGACTCTTCCACTCCATCTGCCTCTTCACTCCGTGAGGCGTAAACTTCCAAAGTGCAAAATCTCTGGGATTTCTCTTCTCCGCATTGACCTCAACACGGGCACCTTCTTTGATTTGATCGAGATTTGAGAGCGCTCCGTAATCAGCAAGCATCGTTGTATCAAAATAAATCCCGTCACTTGTCTGATAGGTAAACCCTTTGGCATCAAGCGTTTTTATGAGATCGATCTGTTCTTGTATGTGATCCGTCGCCTTTACCAGATGTGTTGGTGGTGTGAGATTGAGCGCGCCGTAATCTTTCAAAAATGCATCTGTATAAAATGCAGCAATCTCCCATGCTGATTTACCTTCTTTTTCGGCTGATTTTTCCATCCTGTCATCACCTGTATCCGCGTCGCCGAGGTTATCACCCGTCAAATGCCCGACATCAGTGATATTCATCACAGAATCAACTTCATAGCCGTTGTACTGCAAGGTCCGAAGAAGAAGATCAGATGTCGTATAAGTACGGAAATTGCCGATATGCGCAAAATCATAGACTGTCGGACCACACGTATACATCCCGACATTGAGACTACCTTCTCGAATGGGTTTAAAATCCTCGATTTTTCTTGTGAGTGAGTTATAAAGTCTGAGCATGTATGGATTGTACCATAGCAAAAATCATTAAGATAGCCTCAGGTTCAGACCTATAGTTGATATGTTTCATGAAAATAAATATAATAGTCACCATGAAATTAACCGAGGTACGTCACCCATCATATGAGTACAAACCATCAGCACTCGTCTCTACTCCACCAGTGCTAGATATAGAGAGAGCAAAGTCAGCTCAAAAAGATGCTGAACTCTACTCTGTCGACAGTTTTTATCCTCACGAGCACCCTTCATTAGTGCTTGCAACGTCACTCATTTTTTATCATCACAACCTGAACAGGGATACGATCAAAGGAACGCCTCAGGAACAGGATATCGTCAGGCTAAGAACGCGAGAACTTGCTGCTGCAGAAACAACTGCTTTCCTTCCAACAATTGGTATCGAGATTGAGGCAGACCTTGAACCATACCGCATGCAAACTGAGATTGCGAATCTCCAATATGAAGTTTTTTTTAGGACGCTGAGAATGCCCTCAAATCACGCAAGCAGTGTCAATGATTATTGGGAATTCTCACCACCACCATCGTACTCAGCTTTTACCACTTCAAGAATTGCCTATGAACTCTTAAGAGGAAGATACATACCTTCACTTGCGACAAATAGACAACGGTTTACAAAGGGAATTAAATATACACTAAGTAACAAAGACCAAAAACGCATTACCACCAACCTCTCACAATATCTCCGCTCAGCACATATCAATTTCGGAGTACCGTCTGAGACAATGCTTTTTTCCCACGATACCAATGAACTAAAACAGGACATAACAACTCTTTCTGCATCACTCGCACTCGCATACACAAGTCAGCGCAGACTGACGAATCGCGTAAATCTGAATCTTCTTGCAGAGATACACAACGATGCCCAACCAACCGCAAAAAAACCAACGTTTGATAGGCTGGAGCTACTTCCTTTTGAGATCGGAGCTGCTTCAAGTTTAGAGCTTTTCATCAACTCGCAGTACTTAGCAGCAGCATTGTTTGCCTATCATTCCGAACAGAGGGACACAGCACTCGCGAGGTGCTGGCAACAATTCTCTGAGTTTACATCTGCATTAGTTCCCTCATTACCTTTAGAGACTGAAAAAGTACAGAAACTTGATACCACGCTTGGGAAAGATAACGAACTTCGTGAAAAGCTAAGGACATTAGTGAAAATCTACTCCCGTCATGCAATGAGTATCGCCGATCAGCTGAGTAACGAGACAATTGTATAACCTCAGAGGTTCTCAGTTTATCAGGTTGCTTGACTTATAATACTCAGAACCGATGATCTCATCTCCTGGTCAAATATCTCTTTTCGTGTCGCTACACGCGAACCAAACGTATTATGTGACCTCAGCAAAGCAAGCTTCTGACCTTGTGGTATTACTACTCGCTCCTGTTGATTTTGCGGCTGAGGATTCCAGAACTTCACTGATTCATATGCAAGATAATAGTTTCCCGGAACAACAACTCCATTTTTTGTACGGAACGCATTGACACTATATGATGAATTTACACCAACTGTTTTACTTAGTAGTCCAACGCCGTCATAGCTCGTACTCCCAGCCTGAATGGCTTGCACAAACCGGTCTTCAGCAAGTATACAACTCCCTTCCTCTTGCACCCACTGAAAAAGCCTCGTCTCATATGAGGCAACCGGCAACTCACTCACTCTACCCCTCAGATCATCAGACATCACATCAATCGGGAATTCTGCGAGCATCGTTCCCAGAACAAATGCATAATTACTCTGCTCATGAGGATTTTGAGTGTAACGATCAAACATCACCGTCAGCATATGCATCACAGCATCATTTGAAGTTGCCTCCTTTACACTCTGCGCGGGCATCTTATCAGTACGAAATAATGACGAGCACAATTTTTCAAAAAGTGCATGCGTCGAAGGAAATGATGTAAATATATCTGAAACTACGAACGGTAAAAACGGATCGCCATCAGTGTAGAAAAAACTTTCAGCAACTTCTCTCGTGTGATCCGCTTGATCATGTGGGAGATTGTGCACTAAAGACTCTATATAAGTGTCAACGGATCGCATTCCGCGATTTAACTCATACCTCCTCGCTTGCCCGGAGTGCATGCTCTCAGAATATCTTCCCAGTTCACCTATAAAAACTCCCATATTCCTCCATGAACAAATGAGTATAGGGGGCGATATCTAAAAAGTCAATGTTATAGGACTAAATACTCAACTTATCCTGAAGCCCCGGGGAATTTTTCTGTCTTCTGCTGCGCCTGCTTCAGCGCGATATCATCATCCTGTTTTTTCTTCTGCTCTTCTTCTTGCAAATCCTGCATTTTTTCCTGTTCCTCAACCTTTTTCTCCTGCTCCTCTTCCTCCTCAGCAGGTTTTCGCTCTGTCAACGGAATATAATATTCCTCCTGATGCAACTTCTGACGAAGCGCCTCAAGCTTCACTGCTTCCTCTGGAGTTTTTCCGTCTTTTATCTGATCCTTCACAAACTGACTCGGTTCTTTCACGTCTCCTTCTGCTTGCTGTGGGGAAAGTCCATGTGCTTCGTTTGGATTTGAAGGCGCATAAAAAGAATTGACCACTTCCTCAGTCTGCTGATCAGCTTGCACTGCCCCCTGCTGTCCAGACGGCTGCGTATTCCCTACCTGTCCCGCAACTGCTTTGGCACTCGTTTTGACCTGCTGAGCAAATCCCTTTTCAAGATTCTCAAGTCCCTCATCAAATGCTTTTTTTATATTTACCATATCTTTATCGTATAATACCCATCAACTCTTTTGCATCATCTGTCATGTTGTCTGGATTCCATGCCGGCTCCCATACGAGATTGATTCTCGCCTCCTTGACTCCTTCTATCTTTTTTACCGCTACCGGGATCCACTCTTCAAACACAAATGACAGCGGACATCCGGGAGTCGTGAGAGTCATGGTAACTTCTACTTCCCCCTTGTCCTGATCGATAGCAATATCATAAATAAGTCCGAGATCAACAATATTGACGTTGAGCTCAGGGTCCAGAACTGTCTTCAATTGCTCAGTGACCTGTTCCTTTGTGATCATAGGATACAATCCTACCATATCCTCTGAGACTTCTGCTATAATCCCAAGCTATGGGACCAAGATCAGAACGAATACTTGCGCTAGAAGCCCCCGGATATCCGGTAAAACCGATGCAAGAATCAATTGCTCCTGCAGATATCCTTCGACGAAGAGCGCAGCTTCCCCACGAAAAACAACAACTCGATCAAATCCAAGATGCATTGATCGATACAACCGGCAGGGTGCTTCAGGATGAACTAGTCCAACAATTTGGATTTGATAGAATGCGCTGGCAGCTTCTCGTGCAACACAATGCACTGAGCGCCTTCTATCTGGGTAGTACTACTGAAACTGGGAAAAACATCAGCCTCGATGAAGCAGAAGGTGTTGTGGAAATCCGAACAAGTGTCTGGGGAAATTATGGAGAAAACGGTCGAGCGACAACAAGTCCCGAAGTCAGGATCGGCGGTGTCGCTGAAGATTCTTCAGGACAAAACAGAGCAATAGGACTACTTTATCAAGAAGGAAAACTTTCCGGAATCGGCATCTCCTTCTCAGATACAGAAATTCTTCCCCCAAATCAGTTTCCATATGATGACGATCTTCGCTGGGAATACGAAAGATTTACTCATGCTATGCCAAGCAATATAGGAGATATGACTTTTTCACATGAAACACCTGGACACATCACTGCTGAGATGAAACGCAAGACAAGCGACCATAATCGATTACTGGATATCGGAACGAATCCTCAAGATCGTACACCCGTTTTATTTCATCTTTACCCAAATCATGGATTGTGGATCAATACAGGCTTAGAATATAAATGGATAGAGTTCGATGCAACCAAAAGAACGAGCAGAGGAAATGCTATTTTTAAAGAAACACATCCTTTTCCAGAGATCTCTCGATGGAGTATTAGTATACCTCGAGCACTTGAAAAATAAACTAACTATTTTACTTCCGCTTTTTGTGGAGTGATTTTTTTGCTTTCGATTTTGCAACTATCGTACTTTCGACGACATCCTCAACAGTACTCCAGAAATCTTCGTTATTTTCATCCGCCAAAAGTCGCTCAACAATCCTCTTATAGCCTTTTCCGGCATAGCGAAGCTGCATACTTACAGACGCAATCGTCGTCGGAGTAACACGAAGCGTCTTCCCTATCATCGGATACGTATATTCTTTCTCAAGCATCAGAGCAATCGCGAGGCGTTTGGCGAGCATCATCTTCTCAATCGGAGACAGTAAATCACTGAGAAACGCATCCAACTCATTCTTATCCTTCATCGTCAGAATTGTTGATGAAAAAAGCGCAAACATTTGCTCTTCGAGGTCTCGTCGTACCGGTAGTTTTGATAATTGTGACATTTTAAAATTTGGCTTTTTATAATATATATCACCGAACAGATTGTCAAGGAAGTGTTTTTTGCAAAATAAGACTTTTACACGGTACTCACTGTTTCATGTAAAATAAAATAGTGCACATAAAGTTTCTTCAACTCAATATCTACATGGGAAAATGTATGGAGACGCTCCTTACCTATCTTAAAGAGGAGCAGTTCGATATCCTCAGTTTCCAGGAGGTGTCAGGTGGCGAAATAAGTTTTGACAAGAGCAATACATTTCAAAAGATCATTGATCTCGGGTATGACGGAGAGATCAGCGTGACATGGAGATATAAAGACAAACCCCACTCCTTTTTCGGCTCATCAGTATTTTTCAAACCGGCATTCACACTCCTCAATAAAAAGGAAATCTGGCTCAAAGACTATATGGAGATTGAGACGCTTGAAGGTTTTAAATCAGAAGAATTCCCAAAATCCGCACTCAGCGTCACACTTGAAAATGAAGGCAAAAAGTTTGAAATTATCAGCACACATCTCGCCTGGTCACCAAGAGCCACCGACACTCCTGAAAAACTACGACAGGCAGAAATATTCCGTACATATATGACAGAGAGACATCTCCCATTTATCCTTTCGGGTGATTTCAATGTCACCCCGGACACAAAAGTCTCATCGATGTTTGACCACTTCGGCCGCAATCTGACAAAAGAACACAACCTTAAAAATACCTTAAATCTCAGGGTGCACAGACACAAAGAGGAATTGCTCAGAGAAGGAGGTGTCGCAGTTGATTATATTTATGTGAGTCCTACTATTTCGGTCACAAAATTCTCTCCAGTAGACTCAGTAGATCTCTCTGACCACCTCGGACTCCTGCTTGAGTGTGAAATTTAGAGAGAATGCGTCTTTCCATTTTGAAACAGTGCCGAATCTCTAAAGATCCGGTGATTTTTTACTTCATCAGGCGTTGAGACGCTCTCGCACAATCCGTGTAAGAATTTCTCATCACTGATAATGCCGCTCTCTGCTCTCCCAGTTTCTCTGGTCACAACGGAATACAAATCAAGCGCTCTATTCAGTATACGAATATGATCATTTCTTCTGATTCTCGTCTCATCTGTACCGAGAGAATATGCAATTTTTTGCTGATAGATAAAATCCCTAAGGATCATGTTCATATCACTCTTGCTCCCTCTTCTTTTCAGAAGTTCAAAAACTGCATTCCTCAGTGTTGCGTCCTCAGTAAACGTCTTATCGACGATTACCTCCCCTATCGTGCTTCGTATATGCGGATGCATCTTTGAATAACTATCTGGGGCTTTGGCGTCAGCCTCATCTTTCAAAAGAGAAAAAAGAAGAAGTTTGGCATCTACCGAAGCACTCTCATGTTCATAGAACAGACCAAACTCATGCCACAGTGATTTTGCATCAGAGTATGCAAATGCTTTTAGGATTTGAAGCCGTATCTTCTGTACTTCATCCCGAAGTGCTTCTGATGGACGTCCGCCGATACGCATCTGCTCTTGTGCCTGTGTAAAGTAATTTCGGTAGACAGTGAGAAGATGTTCCTGTGCCGGCTTATTTGACGACTCCCCCTCATAACCCTCTGCTGCATCCCGCAGCGGATCAATATATACTCTTCGGACACGATTGATGAGTCCTTGATTACCACTTCCCCTCATTGAAGCATCAAGCACGGGCTCCATGTGTACCAGAAACGCCGCATGCCCATAAGCACTTTGTGAATGGAGCACGAGCTCTGCCATTCGCGGATTTCTTTCAAAATGCTCAAGAAAAAATTCAATGATTGCTGGATATTCCTCTAATGCAAGCGCCGTTGTCCCGTCTCTTTTTCCAATCATTTGCTCAAGACGCATGAGTGCAACTGATGCTCCTGCCTGATCCTGTGTAATCTCAACCTTTTGCGCAAGACGTGAAAAAGCCCGAAATGACTCAGGATGCGCCTCAAAAACATTTACGCTACCTTGTACTATCGTTTTCAACGTCTCCCGATCCATCTCAATTGCGTGCTGCGCAACACGAGGTATGTATGAGGCTGCGATAAGACGCCCGAAAAATCCGCCTGGATTTTCTCCCTCATCACCAGTCGGCATTGTATGATCCGTAAAAGTCCAGCGCGATTGTGGCATACCGCTCCCGGTCGGTGAAGTATTTTCCATACGGAGGTCTGCGATCCCGCTTTTTGATAAAGCTGAGGCTGTTTCCTGAAGGAGCATAAAATCCACAACAGGCATGGTACTACGCTCAAATTGTATTTGTGCGAAACCGTCTGGAGAAGTCTTAAACTCAATATGATTACCATTTCGAGGCCGTTCACTCATGAAGGAATTGTAGCAAATTTGAGGGTAATTTACAATACTCTAGGCTTATTATAGCCTCACTTTCCTCTCTTCTACGATACCCGAATCCAGACTGAGTAAATCTTGATTCTCTGCCATTTTGAATGTCATACTGCATATGTGGAAAGAATTGGTCTCGTACTAACTATCGCCGTTATCCTCATCTTCACACGACATTTTCTACGTCGATCAATGATACTCGCATGGATTGTAGGCATTCTTCTTCTTGTCTCACTTGTCTACACCACCTTTCAGGGAGCAGGTGTGTTATCCAAAAATCCCATTTTTATTTTCTATGGATTACTCACAACTGTCGTAGTAAATGCGTTTGGAATTTTGCTTTTACTCGCTGATACCAAGAACAAATTATCCTCTATTGTAAAAGACTCACCCCTTTCAAATCACCTTGTGAGAGGTGCAGCACTCTGCGCTCTCCTTCTTTTACAAACCCACCTGTATGCGTTTTTACTCTACAAATTTAGTAGTTCGCATCCCGGGAAGGGAGATTTAGTGATGCCCCTTCTCCTCTCATTTATTAGTGGGGTCATACTCATTCATTTCTATAGAGATTTTCGGATAGCTCGGAATCAGGAAGTAAATATTCCTCAGGGAGACAAAATAGCAACCTAATATTCACTTCTGCCGTCCATTGCGCGCTCGAGGGTTGTGGGGTCGGCATATTCCAAATCTGCACCAACAGGAAGTCCTCTTCCAATCCTTGTAATTCTCACATCACTATTCGCACTCCGCAGTTGCTTACTGATATACATCGCAGTCGCTTCCCCCTCCATCGTCGGATTTGTTGCGAGGATGAATTCTTTTATAATATCGTTTCCACTTTTTGCACGCTGCAACAGCTGATTCACATAGATCTCATCTGGACCAATATTATTTAAAGGATCAATCTTGCCATGAAGTACATGATAAATCCCTTTATATTTCCCATTTTTCTCAAGCGCGAGGACATCGAGAGGCTGTTCAACAACACACACCACCGAATGATCACGCAGCGCATCTGCACAAATACTACATGGATCTATTTCATCAACGTTATAACACGTCTTACAAAGTATCGTATTAGTTTTGAGATTCTTCACTGCTTCTGCAAATCGATCAAGCTCATGCTGCGGTACATGCAAAAGATAAAACGTCAACCTCTGTGCGCTTTTCGGACCAATGCCGGGAAGACGCTCAAATGACTCAATAAGTGACTGAATTGTTGCGGGGATTTTCATGATAGATACAGCACTATAGCAACTTCGCTACCCAACGGTCAATTGGCTTTAGGACTGAAGCACACTGACGACTTCCGAGGCAACGGAAAGTGTCGTTAATTTCGAAAATTGTTTTTCCTCAGGTACCTCAATTGTGTCAGTGACGAAAACATGTGAGGCCGGTGAATCCTGCAATAATTTCGCTGCATCTTCTGAAAACACCGCATGCGTCGCAAAGATAGCAACGTCCTCTGCTCCTCCCTCGATAAGAATACGTGCAGCCTGCACGATTGTTTTACCACTCGAGATCATATCATCAACAATCAGACAGCGTTTCTTTATCTTCCCGTGCACACCTGACGCATCGATACTCCCCGTCGTGAGATCCCGGTTTTTCTCAACCGATGTCGTCTCCATACCCCCAAGCATCTCAGATAGCTGCGAAAGCCTCCTGAGACCTCCCATGTCTGGGGAAACGAGTACTGTTTCATTATCAATCCAACCGTTTTTCTTTATTTCTGCGGCAAAAAGCGGCAGTGCGGAAAGATGCGTCACGGGAAGTGTAAAAAGCTCAGGAGTTTTGATTGAGTGAAAATCAAACCCGATGACTCGTGTCGCACCGTTTACCTCAATCGCATTGATCATCACCTCAAGCGACCTGGCCTCACCTGTCCTAAATACATGATCCTGTCGGGAGTAGCCGATATAAGGGATCACTGCAGTGACGGATTTCGCACCGTTTCTGGTAGCACCGTCAAGAAGAAGAAATAATTCTATATAGTGTTGATCAGTCGGCATACCAGTCGACTGGACAATCACCACATCCTGATCGACAATATCGTCTCTTAGCTGGATACGCTGCTCACCGTCAGGAAAAACGTGGTGTTCAACCTCAGAAAGCCTGATACCTAATCCCTCTGCAACCGCACTCCCCAACTGCCTCCCTGCAGAGCCTGCAAAAATCTTCATAGAAATATTGTAACATCCCAAAGAGAATGCTCATAGAGAAAAATGTCTGTCATCGAGAAAAAACTTTGGATCACTTCGTTCAATCGAAATGACGTTTCGTATGGTACAGTAAAAAGGTGAAAAAAATCGCATATATCCTCCTCCCCTTTCTCTACCTATTCCTTCTCCTTTTCCAAATCGATCAGTCGATGCTCGAAGATCTGGGACGTCATCTCAAGATGGGTGAAGTAATCCTGCAGTGCCTCTGTGTTCCTCAGACAAATCTTTTTTCATATACTCATCCGGATTTCCCCGTCGTCAATCATGAGTGGCTGACGCAAGTTATTCTCTTTTTCTTTTACAAACACTTCGGACTCACAAGTCTGCTTTTCGTAAAAATAGCAGTAATCATGCTCTCTTTTGCAATCGTCTATTATCTGGCAAAGAAAAAGAGCTCATGGTACTGGCTCACACTAATCTCCTTCGTCTGTATCATTATTTTTTCCTCGCGCTTCAGAGTACGACCTGAGATGTTCAGTTATCTTTTCCTCGCGCTCTTCCTTCTGATTCTCTCGTACTACCAAAGAGCAAAACGTCTACTCCTTCTCCTCCCGCTTCTGATGACGCTATGGGTAAATATGCACATTTACTTTATCCTCGGGTTCATGCTCTATGGCAGCTTTCTGTTGCAGGAATTTCTTGTCACAAAAAAACCACCCACTTTTCTTCTCATCATTGGTGGATTGTTATTCGTAGCAACGCTATTAAATCCTGAATTTGTCGATGGTGCGCTGCTACCGTTCACATTTTCTGCCAACTATGGTTTGTCAGTACAGGAAAACATGAGCGTCTTTGAGTTTGGGAAATATGCCCCGTCATTTATTTACACCCTCACGCTCCAAGTAATGACGTTTGAGATAGTTGTCGGCATCTTTCTTCTTACAGCTCCACTACTCTTCAAAAAAACAGCAGTTGCCAACATAACAAACGGACTGTTCTCAGCGCTTCTTGGATTACGATTTGTCCGGAGCATCAGCATCTTTGGACTCTTAGGACTTGAGCCACTTTCTGAAAAAATGACACTCATAGAAAAAAACCTGCGACATACTGCAGGACACCACATGCTCAATACGGTAAAAACACTACTTTTACTCAGTGTTCTTTTCGTCACATATCTGTATGCAGACGGATTGCATAAAAATAAAGTCCTTCAGTTTGGATTTCAACCCTATGCAGAAGACGCGACAAATTTTATCAACAACAATCAAGTACAGGGACCGATTTTTAATAACTACCAGATCGGAAATTACCTGATTTATGGACTCTATCCTCGCGAAAAAATCTTTATTGATGCCAGACCGGAGATGTATCCAAAAGAATTTCTCAGTGAGTACGAGAGAATGCTCGTTGATCAGGATTTTTTCGATACTCAGGTACATAAATACGGAATCAATCTCATCGTATTTGGCGTACAGATGGAAGACCCGGAAACTATCAGACCGTTTCTCCTGAGGCAAATTGAGAGCAAGAAGTGGATTCCGATCT
>JBDKFM010000003.1:0-38726 GCA_039798685.1 Candidatus Parcubacteria bacterium
GTGTGGCAGGTTCAGATATTGATAATCAGGTTGCAATACCTATTACCGCGGCGAGAACACTGACTGAAGCAGATCAGGTAAATTCGATCATAGTCAAAACTGCATCGCCTCAGGTGTTGGGGCAGGCGAAGAAAAAAATCGAGACGATTCTTTTGAGAAGTCTCTCTGAGGATGATTTTTCAATTCTCAGTCAGGAGCAGCTACTTAACTCTATCTTGCAGATCCTGAGTGTGTTGACTGTCATGCTTGGCGGGATTGCTGCTATTTCTTTGGTTGTCGGTGGGGTCGGGATCTCAAACATCATGCTAGTATCGGTCACAGAAAGAACTAAAGAGATCGGTCTTCGCAAAGCAGTCGGTGCCCGACCTCGTGATATTTTGCTGCAGTTTCTTTTTGAGGCGGTAATCCTCTCGGTTCTGGGAGGGCTTATCGGTGTCGCGTTGGGGTATCTTGGGTCACTTGCGATCTCTGCGTATCTGAAAACAGCGGTGCCTCTTTGGGCAGTGTTGTTGGGTGTCGGATTTTCCTCGCTTGTCGGTATCGTCTTCGGCGTTGCCCCGGCAATTCGCGCGTCCCGTCTCCAGCCGATTGAGGATTTAAGACATGAATAAATGCCTTAAAGTCGAAACCCTGCACCGCAGGTGCATAGGTCGAGGCATTGAGGCATGAATGAGAGTCTCATTATCGAGACCTACTCGGTTGAGGCACTACGGTATGAGTAAGTTAGATGAGTGATGCATCAACTCTAGGTACAGGTGATGTTTTTGTCATCATAATTGTGTAGTTGCTTATTTTAGATTCTATTTGATCGGGGTGTGTGGAGATCATTTCAAGAAGAGTCTCTCTTTTATGATCTGAAATGATTCTAGCCTTCTTTAATTCAAGAAATGTTTGTAGACACGCAATCCCCACAATTATTTCAGCGGTACTCGTAAAATCTTCGGATATTTTGAGGATCTCTGCTTGTGCATCAAAACCTAATATTTTTGTGTATCTTGTTGCAAGTGTAGAATACAATTGATGTGCTTCTGCGATTGTGGTTATATCCTGAGTTGTAATCCCTGCTGCAAATAACCTTTCGAGCATATCGATTGCTCCTATTTTGTGATGCGATGGTGATCTTCTCGTATATGCACTTTGATCATGATGAAGTTTTGTGTGAAAAGGGGCAGCGATAAACATACCTCCCTCTGTTAAAGAATCAATGACTTCTCTTATTGTTTTTTGAAAAAGGAACGGATGAAAATAGGGTAGAGAAAAAGTCGCCAGTGTGAGATTTACATCGGTAATTGAGTGATCTCTTAAAAATTGTGCGTATGATTGTTCACGGGTAAGACTGTAGGAAATATTTTCAAAAGTCACCTGCGGATTGTTGTCGTTTGAATAGTCTCTATCGTGCGTATTAAACTCATCAGATGTGAGTGCATCGGTGAGGCCAATTAGGTGTATCTGTATATCAGGATGGGTTTGCAGGAAATCAGACGTTTTGGGTACTTGTGTTTTGGTTTTGGGTGTACCATTCTGAATGTTTTCAAGTTCCTGAATAAAATGTTGGAAGATACCCCCTGATCCGCTACCGAGATCAACAATGGTAATTGCGCTTTGTTCACGTAGTAAGGCATTATCTAGTTGTCGTACAACAAGGTCATCGAAGGTTCCTACACGAAATGCATTTTCTATATTCCAAAGTTCCTGACATTCTTTAATTCCTCTTGCAAAATGTGAAGAATCTTTTGATCCTGAATAGACTTCGGTTTGTGGTGTTCCCATAAGGGGAGAGTATATCATTTACCTATAGTATATTCAATGCGTGTTGAAGTTTTTTGAAGTGTATCAATACATACCAGGTTGCTGCACTATGGCATGAATAGGCTTCGTCTGTTTATGCACCAGATTCAAATATTGTTGTCGGTGCTACGTGTGAAGTGGTTCGTCGTTGTATAAAAAATAATTCTTCTCCGATATGGCTTACGATACGATCTCTATATTTCTCTGCGAGTTCGTGAAGTGTTGCCTTTTTATGGTCTTTGAGAACACGGGCTTTTTGATCTTTTAGATCATCTTCAAGATTTCGGCTTTCATTATGTACTCCGAGTGCCGGAGTTGGATGTTGTTGTAGCTTGTTTACATACTCCTCAGGTGAAATGTGTGTGACTCGTCCTAATCGGGAAGCAATCTGAATGAATCGCGTCGTCACTTCAGGGAGTGTGCGACTAAATTCTTCGTGTGTTTGAGATAATTTTGCATTTTCGAGTGTATTCATAAGTCTTTTAAGTGGACCATGAGATTGAGCGTCATTTTTTCTTGGAGTATAGGCGCTGAGTGGATAGAGGACTTCATGACCATACGGAGCACCGACAAAGACACCTCCTTCGCCAAGTGATGTGATTGCTGTTTCGACAGTATCTCTGAAAAGAAACGGGTGAAAATAGGGGAGTGAAAAAACAGCAACGGTGAGATGTGTTTCATCGATGCCGTTTTCACGGAGAAACTCTGCATATGTTTGGTCTTTTGTCAGACTGAAGTAGACATTTTCTGCGGTCACTTGAGGATGTCTTGTCCACGAATCACTGAGGTTTGTGCGTGTATTAAATTGAAATGGTGCTTTTGCATCAGTAAGCCCGATCATGCGTAGATGCATTTCAGGATGTGTCTGTAGATATCGTGTCGCCTCAGGTGCGAGTTGCAATTCCTCAGGCAGATCTGTTTGTCCGGAGTATCGGAGATTGGCAAGAAAACTGGTCATTAAGCCACCTGACCCACTTCCGATATCGACGAGTGTGACGTTTCCTCTTCCTTGTGCTTCAGCGTGAAGAAATTGTTGGAGGAGGAGTGTGTCGAATTTGCCGACACCTAGTGTTGCTTCTTTGTTCCAGAATTTTTCATACCCTGTGATATTTCTGTTGTGATATTGCGTGAGCACCGTTCCTCTGTAGACTTCGGTTTGTGGTGTTCCCATAAGGGGAGAGTATATCATTTACCTATAGTATATTCAATAATTTGTGAGTCTGCGAAGATATATTAGTCCTATAAGTTGAAAAATCGCTTGTAATCTTCTATACTCGCGAGTCATGGGTAGTGTAGAACTTAGAACGCGGGAAAGAGCAGAACCAGCAGTCAAGAAATTGTTTGTTCCTGACGGATTTGCAGGACTTGGGGATGATTCTGTGACGTATCGTAAAGTGTTTAGTGAGCGTGAGGCCTTTGAGATACGAAAGATGTTTGAGAGTACAGGGTGTGTAGTCCTGGCTGGTGAGAGTGACTATCAGGATGGTTCTTTTGGAATTTTATCTGATCCTCCGTATCCTGCGTCACATGAGCTTCGCAGAAATCTCGCAGATGCCATAGGCTTACGGGAACCTCGTCTGTTTCCGGTTACTGAAGCTGAGAAGCATTTACCAGCGGTCGCTAAATATCCGAAATTACATAAGGGAAATGGGATTTTTCTCATCGAAAATCGTGTGCAACTGGCAAGGTTGAAGGCAAAAATGCTTATCGAACATACAACGATGACACGATTATTTCCTGTCGGTACACCGAACTTCGTTATGGCGCGCCAAGTGCTTTCACATGTGCTCTCTGACACAATTCATCCCGATGCGGAAGAGTCGCTCAGAAGAGTTGCGATGAACTATCCTCTTGAGGAATATATTGAGACTCCGGGAGATTTTGATGCGTCTTTTAGAATAGTTGCAGACGGTCACGGTGAGCTGCATTACGGTGCATTGATTCGTTCACCTATGAGAAAAGGTCATGCGAGAAGAGTAAAGACAAGAGATATAGATCCTCGTAATAAATGGAACAGGCTTCTTGAAGATCCTTTCAGTCCGCTTTTTCTGAAGTCTAAAAAAATTGTCTCAAATGAGGCGCAAGGGGGATTGCTTATCATGTTAAATGGAGAAAGTGTCACGGATATTGAAAGTGCTTCTGTTCTTCTCGCTCATGGATTGAATCCTGAGTGTCCGAGGGTTCCTGTGAGGATGCTTGAGGCAGCTTCCAGAATCGGTGTGTTGTCGAGAGCGATGTTTCCCTATGTCGGCGTAGATTTTATTATGGATAAAAACGATATGAAGACCCCTGTACTCCTTGAGGTAAATGCCTATCCGGTCATTTATCCGACAGAGATTGGTATTGCGGATAAGATTCCTGAATCGCATTCACTCGACGTCAAGGTTGTTGAGTGTATGATGGAGATGATGCAGAGGGTGGCGAATTTCAAGCCGGTATTTTAGTGTCAACGTTTTGCTCCATTCTGATCCACTTGGACATCTTGCCAAGACCTCTTTTTATTTGTTATAAGTTTAGTAGATGAAACGATTCTGCCTATCGATTCTCCTTCTTCTCCTCGTTCTCTTTGTACCGACGACTGTTTCTGCTGCAGCTCCTGATGGAGCTGGTCCATGGGCTGATTCAGTTGTTTCTTCCTCTCAGGGACTTCGTAAAGACGGTAGTGCTGTGTTACCTGCGAGGTCAAATCCTACAAGCGCACTAGGGGTTGCGGAAAACGACACACTCGATGGCAGTTTTTTCTCACTTGGGTTTGGCGGCAGTATCGTTTTGGGATTTGACAACGGTATCTCAGGCGGTACGCTCGTCGTTGAAGCGACAAATCCAGGGTACCCAAATGAGACCGCGCAGGTTGAGGTATCTCCTGACGGAAGTGTCTGGACAGTTGCCGGTTCTGTGACAACTGATGGGGAGGTAGCACTTCCTCAGAGTGTGAGTTGTGCCAAATTTGTCCGACTCACCGATACGAGTAACCATGTAAATTTTGCTGATGCGACAGCTGATGCGTATGATGTCGATGGAGTGCGTTCTACTGGTGAGTCATGTACTGTCGTGACACCGACTCCGACTGTCACACCGACTCCGGTCTGTGGTTCAGGATCACAATGTTGTGATGTCACTGTGTCACAATCCAATACGACAACTGCTGTCACAGTGATTGGTGCGAGTGCAAATACAGGAGGCAATAAAGCTAATAAAAATACGGGAGGTACAGTCAGTATCACGACCAAGAAAGCGAAAACCACAGTGAATGTGACGACGACCGGAGGGCATAATGTCGCCAATGTGACGGGATGCTGCGGCAGTACATCGACCAAAAATGTCATCAAAAATAACGGTGCCGGTTCAAAAAACACCATCAAAATCCACTAAATCTCCGAATTTCTTTTGAAAAATCTTGTTCTGCTTTTTTATTGTAGAAATTGGGGTCTTGCCTCCATCGGCACTGAGGCATCGAAGACAAATGGAGCTCTATAGTAGCTGCTCTGAGGATCAGTTGAAAAATGCAATCCATCGATATCACGCGCAGTGCTACGCGTTTCAAGTGTGTGCTTCGTGCCGATCATCATCATGAGACTAGGAGTATCCTGTCTGTCGTTTAATCTCCCTCGGAGTGCAACTCCTACCATGCTTCCGGGTTGTCTTTGGGGGATTATCAATGGGCGGTCAAATGACCATCCTGGGTCCTGTTGCAAACGTCTGGCTTGCTCTGCGATACCTATCATATCGTTGACACCTGCAGCATAGTTCGTGGTGAGGACAAACTGATAGAGCTCCTTCAGTCTGTCCTGAGTGTTTTGTGTTTCTTCCACAGATTCTCCTGCATTAAACACGATATGGTATCGATCGAGCTCAAATGTCTGGCTATTTTTATCAAATTTTCCGTTACGTATCAGTTCAAGAGTGACTGTGTCATCCGGAAATATCGTCTTCATTTCGTCAGCAAATGCTGAGATTTCCGGAGTGAGTTCGGGCGGTGGAAGCTCAGCATGGAGACGAGTGTATTCGATCAGAAATTTCTCAGCTGCTTTTTCGTCTTCGATCGACCTCCAGCGAAGACCTCCCATTATTCCAGCTCCAACTCCAACTGCTGCTCCAGCCTTGAGGATATCACGCCTGCTTATTCCTTCTGTCCTGCTCATTGTCCGAGGATTATACGCCCGGTTTTGGGAGAATACAAGAGATGGCTAATGGCTAAGGGGCATCTTTATAGCAATCCTGGTAAATGCTTTTCGGAATATCGAGCTTCTCCATCTCATTACATGAAGCGATCTCATTACCTTTCCAGATGAGTTTCCAAGAATCGTCAGTTTTTTTTGCAATAAAGACATAACCCTCGATGATTTCTGAGTAACTACCTCTCGCATATGGGGGATCGATTGTATCGACTCGGAAGGAGTAGTATTTTTTCGGATTGTAGCGTGTTGAGAAGAGTGAGGAGAGTTGTTTTTGTCGGGTTCTTTGTAATTCATCTACTATCCCACAGAAAAAGTATCCATACGGATCTGATTGAGGGGTGAGCCGAAAGAGGCATTTGATGGTGTTTCTCTCAAACCCACCAAATACTTCATTGAGCTCGTCTTTCATCGTGCTCCGTGCATTTTTTTCACTCGGTATGAATTTACTTTTGGTAAAGTACTCCGTCATGGTGACGGTAATTGGAGTAAAGAATTTCTTATTAATTTTTGTGAGATTGTTCGAGTGTACATTGCCGTATTTTCCGATGCCGTTTGTATCGACAGTTCCGAGGAGGAATTGTTTGCCTGTCAGTGGGAGGAGTGTCCCGTCTTTATCGATCCAGTCCCAGTAGGTTGTTTCCTGAAGTGTCCCCGTTACGCCGAGTTCCTCCTGCAGTCCTTCAAGGTAGCGGCTGCTCCGCTCAAGGTATTGTTCTTTTGTTGGCGGTGTGTAGGTTTTGGCGAAAAATACCGCACCGCCAATGAGAAGTAAAAGAAAAAGGAGGGAGAGTAGGACATGGGGCAGCCGAATTCTTTTTTTTCTCGCCATACGTTAGTTGTTGCAGAAAGAGTGCATAAGAAATAAGGTTATTCGCACTTTTCGTTATATACATCTTGAGTGCTGCAGATTTTGCCACTTGGTAAGGTGCACTGCGAGTTTTGCACAGCGAGCGTTTCTCCTCCGAGCCATACGCAGTACATCTGTTGGATGTTATCGTAGCCTGTTGTTTTTCTTCCTCCGACAGGACAGTCTCCTCGAAACAGCGCCCATTCCTCACATGCCATATTGTCTTCGAATTCACAAAGTCCGTACTCATTACCTGCGCCATTTTTTTTGATTGTGAGTGTGCCTCCGACCTTTTCACAATGTACTGACGCGGGGTTTGCAAGTGTCTGCGGTGCACGCGGTGTGATCGTCGCAGATGGATATGATGACAGCTGCGTAGGATATTGTTTCTCGATCAGCGTAAATACCGCTGCGACTGAAAAAATACCGAGGATGACAAGAAAGAGGACTGAGTGTGCTTGTTTCATTACTAGTATTGTAGTGCTGTGTGCGCTGTGGTGTAAAGAGTTGAGGTTATCTCAGGTACAGATAGATTTTGTCACGTGACGTCGTGTGTTTCCAGGTAGGAAGAGTGTAAAAGTTTGTCAGTACCCGTGCACCGCTTTTGAGTTCTTTTTCCAGTTTCTTTTCAAGTGCATCCATGATATCAGGCATGGGGTAGATCGTGACGATATCAAAACCGGAGAGATCGGCATCCCAAAAGTTTTTGTGATGTATGAATGCATTTGTGATATTCGTTTCCTTTATATTTTTTTCCGAAAGTTCCAGGAGTTCTTTATCAAGTTCATATCCATGCATTGTGACTCCTTTTTCCGCAAATGCGATGACGATTCTTCCGTCACCTGATCCGAGATCGATACCGCACTCTCCCTGCTGCGGTTTTGCAAGCTCTACCATAGTCTGTACTCTGTATCGTGAGGTCTGAAAATACGGAACAAATAGATTGGTCATCGCATAAGTATATCCTGTTTTTTGCGTTTTCGTTGTGTGATGCGGATCACAGCGGTATGTGTCCTATTTGAGTAGGATATTACTCCATGCAACACATCACAGTCGATGAAGTCGGATCCGCACTCGCAGAAGGAAAGGAAGTGATTCTTCTTGATGTCAGGACACCCGCTGAGTACGCGGCGGGACATATTGAAGGAAGTGTACATGTTGAATTAAACCGTCTTAAGCATGATATTGAGGGAGCGATTCCGGAGAAGTCGCGTACGATGTATGTGTATTGCCTGAGCGGGTCGCGTAGTGATCTTGCTGTACCGCTTCTTGAGCGTCTTGGATATAGTGATGTCTACAGTGTGACCAGTGGACTTCTCGCGTGGCGTGCAAAAGGACTTCCTCTCATAAAAATACCATCTGAGTCATAGATGTTTTATTGTCTTCCTCAGCCTTCTTTCAGGTTCTTCAGTTAAAGTATTTGCATACACACAAAATTCTCGTCTTAGAATTGAGTTAATAGTTCTTATCGAAAGGAGGTGAAATATATGCAACACAAAAAAATACTGATTCCCGTTCTTGGAATAGCGCTTCTTAGTAGTGCTCTTTTTGGGGTGACGTTCGTGCAGGCTGCTGATACGACTCCGACGACCCCATCGATAGTGCAGAAAATAGCTGAGAAGTTTAATCTCAAGACTGATGAGGTGCAGAAAGTCTTTGATGAAGAGCACGAAACTCGCCATAAAGCGATGCAGGAGAAGATGCAGGAAGGTCTCTCGCAGGCGGTAAAAGACGGCAAGATTACTTCAGTTCAAAAAGATGCGATCGTGAAGAAGTTCCAGAGTTTGGATATGGGATTTAAGAATCACGAATCGTTTAAAGAGATGACTCAGGAGGAACGCCGGAGTGCCATGCAGACAAAGAAGGCTGAACTCGAGAGTTGGGCGAAGGAAAATAACCTTACGCTTGAGACCCTCCATGAAGTTCTTGGAGGAAAAGGAGAGTTCGGATTTCATGGGAAGTTCGGGCGGGGGATGATGAAGTAAAAGGTTCCCTCAAGGTTCCGCATTTTTCTAGGGAATGCGGAACTTTTCCTGTTTTGAAGTTGCGAAGATTTTTGTATACTGTGTACTCAAGAAATGGAGCAAGAATTACCACCACATATGGTTTCTCCGGCGCACACTCAGTGGAGTAGAAAGCGAATCGTTCTTTCTCTACTTGTCATTGTATTTCTTCTTTGTTTGATCGTTCTTTTTTTGTTTCTGACAAAAAGTGGTAAAACGATTGTCAAACAGGCAAGAGAGTCACTCGTTGAGTCGATTTCCCCCACACCTTTTCCGTATGCAGAGATGACGATTCCGGCACTTCGGAATCGTACATATTCGAGCAGTCTTGGAGAACTTGAGTTTTTGAGTGATAACGGAAGTTATACAACGTATACAACATCGTATCTTTCTGACGGATTGCGTATCAACGGTTTATTGACAATCCCAACTGGTCAACAGCCTCCTGGATGGCCTGATAACGTGCAGAAATGGCCAGCAATTGTGTTTATTCACGGATATATTCCGCCATCTCTCTACGTGACGACAGAAAAATATGGGGATTATATTGATTACTTAGCGAGAAATGGTTTCGTGGTGTTTAAGATCGATCTTCGCGGACATGGTGAATCAGAAGGTGAGCCGGGAGGCGGATATTATGGAGCAGACTATGTGACAGATACCCTCAATGCATATGCTGCGCTGCAGAATACATCATTTGTTGATCCGAAACGGATCGGTCTTTGGGGGCATAGTATGGCAGGAAATATCGTACTGAGGAGTCTTGCCGCGAGGCCGACAATTCCGGCTGTCGTGATCTGGGCCGGGGCAGTGTATTCGTATGTGGATATGGCCAAATACGGCATCGATGACAATAGCTATAGACCACCAACGGATGCGACACGAAGGCTAAATAGGAGGCGTGATCTGTTTGAAAAAAACGGTAGTCCGAGTGCACAAAGTGCGTTCTGGCGGCTTGTTGCTCCGACAAATTTCCTTACCGATATCAAAGGAGCGATTCAGCTGAATCATGCGACAGATGATGATGTGGTAAATATAGGGTATAGTCGTGATCTTGATGCGCTTCTTGATGACACAAATGTTCCGCATGAGCTGCATGAGTATACGAGCGGTGGACACAATATCACGGGAAATAGTTTTGTGAGCGCTATGGAAAATACCGTACGGTTTTTTAAGGAGCATTTAAATGGCTAATGGCTTTTTGTGTTGAAAAAGTAGGAATGAACGTTCTTTCTTGACAAACGACGCATATTGCACTACTATCAGCCTGTGGATAACGCAGAACCGACAGCGCAAACGACGAAATCATCGGGGTCACAGAAATTTATTCTTCCTCTCATTCTTCTCTCAATTCTCATCATAGCCGGTGCAGGTGCCTACATGTTTCTTGCAAAAAACACTTCAGAAAAACAGGACTCCAAGGCAGTTGTCGCTGAGACAGTTCCTTCTCCGACCACAGGTACTGTGATTTCCTCCATCAAAGAAGCACTCGCAGGTTCACAAAGTATCAGGTGTGATTTTACAGATGAGACAGGTCGTCAGACAACGTCATATCTGAAGTCCGGATCTGTGCGGACTGATTATACAGGTGCTGATCCGGACGATTCCGGCAGTATGCTTATGAAGGACGAGACGCTTTATATCTGGAACGGCAAAGAAGGGACAAAAATGGCGTTTGATATGCAGGCAATGATGAACAAGGCAGGTAGTATTGCTCCTACAGCAACGAAAAAATCATCCACATCTGACCAGGAGGAATTTCTCAGTACTCTTGAAAAATACAAAGAAAGTTGTAAGCCAGCGACAGTTGATGATGCGTTATTTACTCCACCTGCAGATGTAAAATTTACTGATTTGTCATCCATGATGCAAAAAGCCACACAATCAATCCCTACAGGCGGATTAACTGAGGAGCAGAAAAAGGCCCTCGAGGAACTTACCAACCAATAATCATCCTCCAGTTTTACTCATCACACCTAAGGCAGATACGATTTGTAACGCATACGTGTGACTCAACACGATTGTATTACAGTGTATTTCTGCATAAAACAGTACAATGAAGTCGCGACACATGAATATATACGTGAAAGGAGGTGAGATAACATGAATTTTTTAGTGTTTATTATTTTTGGTGCGATTGCAGGATGGCTTGCATCACTCGTCATGAAGACAAATGCCAGTCAGGGTTTGATGATGGATATCATCATGGGTATCGTCGGAGCGGTCGTTGGAGGATGGCTCTTTAATACATTTGGTCAGCCGGGCGTGACAGGATTTAATGTGTATAGTTTTGTCGTGGCTGTTGTTGGTGCAAGTGTTGTTATTTGGATCGGCAGAATGCTGATGAGGAAAAACGTATAGTCCTCGAAATATTTAAAAAGGGTAGAGAGCAGCTCTATCCTTTTTACTTTTGAAAGCAAGTTTAATGTTTTTGTTCATTTTTAATGATGTATCTGAGTAGAAGAAGAGATTCCTGAAGAGCTCATTTACTATGAAATATACCTCTCACAGAGATTGGGTTTCGTTTGATAAAACTGACACGCGGGTATCGTCGTTGGGAGACAATCTCGCTCGCAATGGCTGAGTTCCATGCCCATTGTTTTTGAATCGGTGAACCATTTCCTGAGAGATTCCCTTGCGCGAGACATCCTACAGTTGGTGAGACAGTTGGTAAGGAATCAATAAGCATTCTCGCATTTCGTCTGTAGTGCTCAACTAGTCCCTGTCCATATTTTGAGAAGTCAAGCTTACGATCGTCTCCTTCACCTACAAGTTGAAAATTCTCTATTTCAAATGGTGTAAATGGCAACCTGGGAAATTCTTTGAGCATTTCTATAACAGGAATAGATACGTCGGCATGATCGCTAGCGAGTTTGCTTACAACCGGAAATGAGTTCTTCGCAGTTATCGCGTAGTCATCCGGTGACAGTTCTGTTCCGAGTTTTGCTGCTACGTCGAGTAGTCCTGACATCACATCACAATTTGTCGTAATACCTTCTCGCATCAGGAATCTAAAGCCAGGTTCTCTTCGTTTTTCAGGATTTATCTCATGCAGGAACCATGTGAGCATATCGAGTCGTCTGTACGCTGAGGAAAGATTCGGATCACCCATGCCAACTTCGAACGCACGTGCTTCATTTTCCATGGTTTCTTCAAGCGTTGATCGCATAAGCCTGCCCATGACTTGAAACGCATCGTCGAAACTCGGATAAATTCTGCTCGATTGATACGTAACAGGATATGCGGATTCATCAAGAGGCGCTACCAAACCCCATTCACCACGTCTATGTGCGTAAGCCTCATCTATAATTCTGTCGGCGAATAGAAGACCGAGTGCAAAGAGTTCCGGCTTGAGTGTATTTGTGAGCGCGATCGCTTCTTTACTGTCAGGCTTAATTTTTCCAAACGGAAGAACCGGGTGTTCATATTGAGAAGGGTTGTATCCGTTGTCTCGAAAATGTCTTGCTTGTTTCACTATTCCCGTCACTCTTTCGCCCATAGTAATAAAAGATTATAGCGTCTCAGTATGGGAATTACAAATTATAGGACAGGATTGTATCTGACTGGATGAGGGAGTATATGTCCATTGATTGGGTGACACCGTTTGTTAATTTCCTATGAAGAAGCAGGAAAAATCTGAGTCATTGCCTGCGCGAGCATCTCCGGATTGTGTCTAACAACGTGCAATCCGTCTCTACTCGTTACTAAGTTCGTTGCCTGATGCTGGATAATTTGTATTCCTTCATCTGCTGCTCTATACAGATCACTGTCCTCCCACCCTAAGAAAAATGAGTGATCCTTTGCATATGCTTCGGCGACTGTTGGGTATCGAGATTCAAACTCTTGTCGTGTCATTTCCGGTATGATTAGTCCGTCGATTCGTCTGCCTGAATATTCTTCTACTTTTTCCACAAAGTCGAGCGGGGTATACTCATGATTTTCATTTCTGGTACTCGTAAGGTTGGTTACCATGTACACTTCAGCCTTTGATTTCGCAAGCGCTTCTTTCATACCAACAGGTAAAAAGTTTGAGAGCACTGAGCCATGCATGCTCCCACATGCTAAAACGATACGTGATGCATTTTCAACTGTTTTTGCTGTTTTTGGGAAGACGGGGACACTTGGTTCCAGATCCATCTTTACCACCATTGCCGCTGAGAGTCTCTGGTAGTCGAGGTTGTGTTCTCCCGAAAACTGTCTGCCTAAGTCATCCTGGAAGACGATGTGTGCGGGTACTGTTGAAGAGGGAAGGACTCTTCCCAAAAGCGGAATGCCAAATGTCTGAGCATCGTGCTCTATTTGAGCAAAGCCTCGTTCCTGATCAAAAAACCTATCCATAATTTCCTGTCCGAGGACTTCGTCTCTTTCGTTTCTATTGCTGATCCATCTGATAAATGTCGCGACGGCGGGATTGTCACTATCCGGTTTGATGAGTGAACGAAGAATTTTTAACCCGTCTGCATAGGCAACCTCATTGCCACGTGCGTTTAGACGCCTTCGTCCTGTAGCTCCTCCTGAATCAAACATTGCTGCGACAGCGTCGATATGATCGACCTGACCGGTTCGTAGCAGTGCCTCATTTATGACCGGTGAGCCTGTGCCTCCACCGATTGTGACTATTTCTCTTGGCATAGTCTTGTTATGGTAGCAGATTATTACTATAAGTCAAATTTTGAGCGTGAATTGAAGCGATTTATTCGTTAAAACTATGAGGATTTATACTCGTCTTTTATGTCACTCGCGTAGTCGCGGAGAAGCTTGTGGATCTTCGGGTCAATGACGAAACTACAATATGATTTTTCTTTATTTCGGTCAAAATAATTTTTATGGTAGTCTTCAGCGACATAGAAATTTGTAAATGGGACAATCTCCGTGACGACAGGATCGGCGTACACTTTTTCTTTTTCAAGTTCCTGTTTTGATTTCTCGGCAATTTCTTTTTGCTTCTCATCATGATAGAAGATGCTTGAGCGATACTGCGGTCCGATGTCATTGCCTTGTTGGTTGAGGGTAGTCGGGTTATGTGTATGCCAGAAGATATCCAGAATTTTTTCAAACGGGATAAGAGTTGGGTCAAACTCTATCTGTATTGTTTCAGCATGGCCTGTGTTGCCGGCTGTCACCGCTTCGTATGCAGGATTTTCAACAAATCCGCCAGCGTATCCGGGCATGACTGAGGTTACTCCCTTGAGTCGTTTGAAAATTGCCTCAGTGCACCAGAAGCATCCGCCTGCAAGCGTTGCGGTCTCGTGGTGGGTGTTTTCAATGGTTTTCGTTGCTTGTTGAAGGTTACTCATGGTGTACTTCAGGAAGCGTTTCACCTTTTTTAATAAACTGGATAGAGAGTGAGTTGACGCAGTGTCTGGTGTCTTTGTCGGTGAGTTTCTCACCCAAAAAGACGTGTCCCAGATGTCCGCCACAGTTTGCACACTGAATCTCAGTTCTTTGTCCGTCCGGATCCGGGATGCGCTTTACTGCATCTGGGAAATTTGCATCAAATGCCGGCCAGCCGCAGTGGGCGTTGAATTTACTTTCTGCAGAGAAGAGGGGAGAGTTGCATCGTCTGCAGATAAAGAGTCCGTCCTCATAAAAATCATCATACTCACCAGAAAAAGGAGGTTCTGTGCCTTTTCCTGTGATGATCATTTCTTCTTTAGGAGTCAGGGTGTTCATGCGTTGTTAGTATAGCATGGAATGTGAATTTTTCTGTTGTGAGACTTATTGGATGAGACTTATGGCCCGACTTGCGACCATACCGATTATGATGAGTGAGATAAATGCTTCAATCATCATAAGAAGCTTTGCGCGTTTTGAGAGTGGGAGAGTATCTGCTGGTGAAAATCCGGTACTGGTAAAAAATGAGAAGAAAAGATAATCGAGAAATTTCGGCTTCCACTCCTTCCAGCCCGGAATATCTGATTGATACTGAGGAAATAACAAATCATATCGGGTTTTTTCGTCGTTTTTCAGTCGGGAAATAGGTCCACCTCGGTCGACGATCCAGTACCAGAGACTAAACACAATCAGGCTGACAGCCCAGATGATAAACGCATCGGCGAGAATAACTTTACCATCATCTGCAATGACGGGGTTTATGATCAGAAGATAGAGATTGATGATGATATGAAAGGTGAGAAATGAGAGGAGGAGGACGAAGCTCATCTTTAGAATATGAGTATTTTTTAACATAATTGCGATCGTACTCACAAAAACATAGAGAACATAGACAGCAAATGACATCTGCAAATTCGCAAACGCGACGATTGATGATGGTGTGCTCGATGTGAGATGGATGAAGAGTTGATTATTTATGAGCGCAACAGCCAGGAGAAGAAAGGCAATTTTTAGTTCAAACCAGAGATTTTTTTGTACGTGTGCCATAAATACCTCCTCTTTATACTCGTAAGAATCAGCTCGAAAGTCAAGTAGAATGACTTGACAGATATCTCTCTTATGATTCATATTATTTCTATGGCGAAGAAGTTAAAAGCGAAAAAACAGACAGAGAGTTTCTGGCACGTATACAAACAGTACATTGTGCCTTCCCTTATCGGTGGTGTCATTGCCTGGATTTTTTCTGAGGATCTGCGTCTTGGTGTGATGGTGGGTATCACTGTCTGGATTGGAAGTTGGATTGGTATGTATCTCCGCCGGAAATAACCCCTTCTGTAGAGTATTTTCTCACTTCTCGTTTTTGTTATACTTTTCTTGTGAATATGTTTAAGTCGACAGGGGCAAAAACCCCTGAAGAATATATACGATCAATTGATGAGCCGAGGCGGTCTGAGATGCGGAAGATGCATGAGTTTATTATCTCAGTAGTTCCGGATCTGAAATCGTTTATGATCTCGGGTATGATCGGTTACGGTTCGTACCATTATGTCTATGCAAGCGGGAGAGAAGGAGACTGGTCTGTGATAGGACTAGCCAGTCAGAAGAATTATATTTCCGTATACGTGTGTGCGGTCACAGAAGGAGTGTATATTGCAGAGAAATATAAGAAAGATCTTCCAAAAGCAAGTATAGGTCGGAGTTGTGTGCGGTTCAAAAAAATAGAAGATGTAGATTTTGGTATTCTTAAAAAAATGCTTCTTGAAGCTGCAGCTACTCTCCCAAAGACATGATTTGTGAGTTTACTTTTTCCATACAGTCGGTTACAGTAAAAAAGAGGAGGCTTGCCCCTCCGAAGCCCGACTAGGACATTGTTAAAAAGAAGAAAAGTGAAACCCGCCTACGTTATCACATCGGCGGGCGAAGGGGGGTGAATATATATGACTATTGAAGTGAATTATCTCGCAGTATTACTTGCAGGAGTTGTCTCGATGGTACTTGGTTTTCTCTGGTATTCTCCGATTATTCTTGGTAAGCCATGGATGAAAGAGAGAGGATTTACTGCTGAGAGCATGAAGAAGGCGCAGAAAGAGATGGGAAAACTTTACGGTGTATCTTTTGTCGTCAGCCTTATAACAGCCTATGTGTTGTCACATGTGATGACTTTATCGATGAGTTTCTTTCGTTATGATGCACTGACGGCTGGGTTTTCGACAGCGTTTTTTATGTGGCTTGGATTTGTGATGCCCGTACAACTGACGGGAACAATTTTCAGTGATAAGAAAAACTGGAAATTACTCGCAATTGATACAGGATATCAACTCGTCTCGCTTCTCGGGATGGGCGTTGTACTCTCGATGCTTTAATTGCGTATTTTTTTTGAGACACGCGGAAATACCGCGTGTCTTTTTTTGTATAATCGATCTATGAAGAGTGATGAGTACCCCATACTTTTTTTTGAGACGCAAAAAGCATGGGAATCGTGGTTGATGACGCATCATGCAGAGACACTCGGTGTTTGGCTCAAATTCGCCAAGAAAAAGAGTGGTCATACATCAGTACAGTACGATGAGGCACTCGATGTTGCGCTTTGTTACGGATGGATCGACAGTCAGACTAAATCACTTGATGACGCATTTTATCTCCAGAAATTTACACCCCGTGGTCCGAGAAGTATCTGGTCAAAAATAAATACCGCACATATAGAAAGACTCACACGACTCGGAAAGATGGAGCCAGCAGGTGTTGCGCAGGTAGAAGCGGCAAAAAAAGACGGCAGATGGGAGAGGGCGTACAGTTCACCTGAGACGATGCAGATACCTGAGGATTTTTTACAGCTTCTTACGAAACATGCAAAAGCGCACGCATTTTTTCAGACACTGAACAAAACAAACAGATATGCTATCGCGTGGCGAATAGAGACAGCCAAAAAAGAGGAAACCCGCCAGCGTCGGATGCAGACTATTCTTACGATGCTTGAAAAAGGAGAGAAATTTCATTCATGAGAAAAGTAGTGGTGCATGATTTGATGCAGAATGGTTATACCTATACGTGTACAGAGCCTCTAGGACAGAACTTCGCATCCGATTTTGCACCTGAGCTCACACCAAAAGAGATGCTGAGACTTGGAGTCTTTGGAGGAAAGTATATGACTGATTGTCAGAAAGAATTTCCAAAAGACTGGTTTACGCATGCGAAACTCAGTCACGAAGTTCATGATCCGGAGCTGAATTTTTTTAAGGTCAATGCCAGTCAGCCATTGTCTGAGTGGCGGCGCAAACACTGGGTCAGTCCTGAGGATCCGAGGGGATGGTTTCAGTGGTACTGTCGGTACTATATGGGCAGAAGAATTCCTGAGGTAGATTCCGTGCAGATTAAGAGATGGAAGGGGATAACACGTCACATCGCACAGCTCAAAAAACACTGCAGAAAAGGGGATTTTTCCTGTCGGCCGGTACAACGGCAGGCGCTCCTGCACTGGGCATATGACAGTAGGGAACTCTAGGATTTTTTCTTTGTTCTGAGGAAGACAGCGATGACTGCTCCGTAGAGAGTTCCCATGATGAGAGCCGCGACAAATTGCACAAGCACATCCATGAGGATAACCATCCCGAGTGAGGATATCTGCATGCCGTATTCCTGTCGCATAAAGACGACGATTTCAGGATTGATAAGTAGATAATAGATCAGATACACAAAAGGTGAGGTGAGTGCATAGACAAGTGCGATGAGAAAGCCTTCTTTTGTTCCTTCTCTCCATGATAATTTTCCCTGTAATTTCTTTTTATGTGCGCGTATACCGAAATACCAGACGAGGACAGGAGTGACCGCGATAAAGACGAACTCAAAAGGTGAGCGTTCTTTCAGCTGTGTGTACTGACCGGTGAGGTGCATTATGAGGATAAACGCCGCAGTTAGCGCTGACATGATCAGTCCGTACTTTACATGCGTTTTTTCCAGAAGTTCCTTCATAAGTTTGAGTATAGCGAAGGATTTTTACAAAAGTCAAAAGGCAATGTGTGGCAATAATTTTCTGGCTTTGGGCACTATTTTTATTGGTAGATTACTTTACTTTGGGAGAGCTTTTGTTATAATCGGCCTATTATGGCAGGAGAAACGATGGGCCCGGTAACTTTGGAATCTGCAAAAGCAGCTCTTGGAGATGCGATTCACACCTCAGGGGCGTTTGATCGTTCAAAGGGGATATTTAATATCGATAATTTCTGGGCAAGACCGTTTGGGCAGCCGTTTATTGATGCGTTTGCTGAGTATATTCGTGCGAGTACTGAATTTTCAGATGCACAGTCGGTGGTCTCGTTTCAGAGATTTCGTTCAGATAATAGATACGGTCTCTCGCCTCTCGTTGGGCGGATAGGTGATGCACTCGGTTTACAAAGTGGGGTCTGGAGGGAGTCGACTGGTAGTCTCGGGGTGCCAGGGTTTAATGGATCAGATGCAGAGAGAGTTCTTTTAATCGAGGACACAATTGGAAATAGTGAATTGTATCCAGCTCTCTCTTTAATAGATCTAAAAAAAAGAGGTTTGTCACCTGTGGGGCTTATAAGTATAGTTGCGGGAGATTTTGAAACGGATGCTGAAGATATTAAGCGTCTTTATCGTGCAAATACTGGAGATGAGATTGTCGTGAAGGCAATTTTTACACGCGAAGAGTTGGGGTATGTGCAATCAAACGTAGATACAGATACTTCTGAGAATGATAGTGTGATTGTTGGCGAGCAAGTAGTCTTTGAGCATGCAGAAGTTTCTCATCTACTGCCGAGAAGATTTCCCAGGCTTCCATGGAGAAAGAACAAGTAGTCAACTCAGCATGTTTACACATGTTTTTTGAACTGCGAATGATGGTTTTTCATTTGTGAAAAGTTGCAATTTTCACAAAGAGTGTACTACACTATTTCTATGCAGCGGATCCTCGTGTCACTTGTCCTCGTCGTTATCCTTTTTGTCCATACATCATTTATCTCCTCAGCTGCGCCGAAGAAATCATCGGGTACGATGACATCGAGTGCACAGTTGCTAAAATCTCGTAACTCTGTCCGTACATATTTTGGAAATCTGAAAAGTGTTTCCAAAGTCTCATATACGCTCTATTACAACGGCAATGGCATAGGGCAGGGAGTCTACGGTAGTTTCGTACCGGGTAAAAAGACATCATGGTCGAAGGATTTGTATCTTGGTACCTGTTCGGGAAAAGTCTGCACCATGCATAGAAACGTAAAAAATATTCAGCTTGAGGTCGTGACCAAATACAAAAACGGTACATCATCGACCAAAATTCTCAAAGTAAAATAAGCCTCTCGTTCCTCATCTTTTTTCAGGTGATTGATATCACAGTAATTCATTTGACTGAGATGTATCCTTTTTTCAATGATTGTAGTGAGAGGAGGTGTAGAGTGTGTATGAAAAATAATGCCGGTTCCGGTGCAATATATGGCATCGGTATGATTGGTGCGTTAGTGTACTTCCTCCAGCATGCAACATCGATTCTCGATGGTATCATCGGAATTGTGATGGCTGTATTTTGGCCTGGTGTTGTCGTCTACAAAGTGCTGGAAATTTTTAAACTGTAAACCAACTGGGTGAGAAGTTGTGAATTTAGGTCTTGACATATACCCTAGGGGGGTATATGATCTTTGCATGAAATCTCACTATCAGGACGTAAAAGTCAAAGCTCAGAAACGTATTAATATCATAAAAGGCCAACTCGATGGTCTGCAGAGGATGATTGATGCAGACGAGTATTGTATTGATGTGCTCAACCAGAGCCTGGCTATCCAAAATTCCCTCAGAAGTCTGGATTCCGTACTTTTTGAACGGCATTTGTCGACTCATGTGTCTCATCAGATGAAAAATGAAGAAACCAAAGCGGTTTCTGAACTTGTGACACTTTTTAAGAGGATCAACAAATAAGACACTTGCAAAATACCTATGACAATAGATGAGTTTTTTGTTTTAATTTTTTGCGGAATTGGAATCGGTTTTATCTATTGGTTTTTCTTGATGAAGAAAGATGAAAAAGCAATTGCGGTGACGGAAAACGACGTGATTATCACGGTTGAGGGAGGATATACGCCGCAAAATATCTCAATTCCGAAAAACAAAACAACGACACTCAATTTTTTTCGAAAAGATCCGAGCGGTTGCCTTGAAGAAGTGGTGCTTCCGGATTTTAAAGTACGGAAATATCTTCCGCTTAAGAAAACAACTGCGATAGTTATAACTCCCACAAAAAGCGGTGTTTTTGAGATTTCCTGCGGTATGAATATGTTTCATGGAAAAATAACGGTGGTGTAATATGAGTGATACAAAAAAGACATTTCCAATCAAAGGTATGCACTGTGCATCATGTGTCGGTGTGATTGAGAAGTCACTCAAGCGGACTCCTGGAGTGACTGATGCGGTTGTAAATCTCGCGACAGAAAAAGCGACAGTTTCATACGATTCAGATGAGTGCGGGGAAGATCAGATTGCTACTGCGGTCTCAAATGTCGGCTATAAAATTGTTGCTGATTCCGATGCTGTTTCAGAAGACCGGGAGAAAATTGAAAAAGCAAAAGAACTAAAGAAACTAAAGATGAAAGTCGGCATGAGTCTCTTTCTCGGAGCGTTGCTTGTCTGGGGTAGTTTTCCGGGACTCATGGAGACTGCGCCTGAGTTTTTAAGGAGTTTTTGGGTACAACTCCTATTTGCGACACCTGTGCAGTTTTGGGCAGGGTGGGATTTTTATAGGGCGACGATTCCCGCACTAAAACATAGAACTGCAAATATGGACACGCTTGTTGCACTCGGGACTACCGTCGCATATCTTTACTCCGCCTTCGTGACATTTTTCCCGTCAGTTGTGATGGATCTTGGATTTGATGCAATGCCGTATTTTGATGTCGCGGCAATAGTCGTAGGTTTGATTTTGCTCGGACGTTATTTTGAGGCGAGAGCAAAAGGTCAGACGTCTGAGGCGATCAAAAAACTCATCGGTTTGCAGGCAAAAACAGCACGCGTTATTCGTGATGGGAAAGAAATAGATCTACCTCTTGAACAGGTGATGAAAGGGGATGTGCTCCGTGTACGTCCTGGCGAGAAAATTCCCGTTGATGGTGTGCTCCTTACAGGCGAGTCAACAGTTGATGAGTCTATGGTGACTGGTGAGAGTCTACCTGTTGAAAAATCAAAAGGTGACAGTGTTGTGGGTGCGACGATGAATGGGACAGGGACGTTTACATATAAAGCGATGAAAGTCGGACAGGAGACCATGCTCGCGCAGATTATCACACTTGTTCAGGAGGCTCAGGGATCGAAAGCTCCGATTCAGCGGATTGCAGATGTGATCTCGTCATATTTTGTGCCGATCGTGATCATGCTCGCGATAGGTACCTTTGGCGCATGGTATATCTTCGGACCACAACCTGCCTTACTTTTCGCATTACTTAACTCGGTTGCTGTGCTTATTATCGCATGTCCTTGTGCGATGGGACTTGCGACCCCAACTGCGATTATGGTTGGGACTGGTCTTGGAGCAAACCGCGGGATTCTTATAAAAGATGCAAAGAGTTTGGAGATCGCACATAAAGTCACGACAGTGATATTTGATAAAACCGGTACTCTCACGAAGGGAAAGCCTGAGGTCACCGATATTATCCCGCTTCGAAAGATGAAGAGTGATGCGTTGTTGGTCTCAGCGGCATCTCTTGAGAAAGGCTCGGAACATTCTTTGGCAGAGTCTATTGTGAAGAAAGCTGAGGAGCAAAATTTGACACTTGTCGCTGTGTCGAAATTTAATGCGATTGCCGGACATGGTGTTGTGGGAGTAGTAGGTGGAAAGAAGTTTCTTTTAGGAAACAGAAAGTTGATGGTACGGGAGAACGTAGCATTTGAAGAACATGCAGAGCGCATCGAGAAACTGGAGACTCAAGGAAAGACAGTGATGCTTCTTGCGAATGATGGCGAACTTGTTGGCCTACTTGCTGTTGCAGACACGATAAAGGACTCAGCGAAAGAAGGGGTGAGCGCATTGCAGAAGAAAGGCATAGAAGTCGTGATGATAACAGGTGATAATCAGAGAACAGCGAATGCTATTGCGTCACTGGTTGGTATTACCCGTGTCGTCTCAGAAGTGCTCCCGGATCAGAAAGAAGCAGAAGTGAGAAAACTACAAGCAACAACCTACAACCTAAAACCTCGAATTGTCGCCATGGTTGGAGACGGGATCAATGATGCTCCTGCGCTCGCAGTCTCAGATGTTGGGATAGCCATGGGAACCGGAACCGATATCGCGATTGAGGCAGCGAATATCACACTGATAAATAAGGATCTGAGAACTGTTGCATCGGCTATTGAGCTGTCGCGAAAAACGATGCGAACTATAAAGATGAATCTCTTCTGGGCCTTTGGGTATAATGTGATACTGATACCCGTTGCAATGGGTGTGTTGTATCCTTTCTGGGGTATTCTTCTGAATCCGATATTTGCATCAGCTGCGATGGCAACGAGCTCAATTTCGGTTGTTGCGAATTCTCTTTTATTGAAACGGGCAAAAATTTGATATGGAACTCTGGGTTATTTTTCTCACAGGTTTAACAGTAGGTGGTTTGAGTTGTCTGGCGGTGCAGGGCGGATTATTGGCGTCGGTTATTGCAGCCAGGGAAGATGCTGCTGCAACTGACGTGAAGCGTCATGCGCTTTTTGCAACGGCTGTGTTTCTGGTAGCCAAACTCGTCGCATATACTATCCTCGGATTTATACTCGGAAGCTTCGGAGGCGCTCTGAATATCAGCCCGACAATGCAAACCGTGATGCAGCTTGCTGCAGGGCTGTACATGGTGGCAGTTGCGTTGAATCTCTTGAATATTCATCCTATTTTCCGTTATGCAATTATTCAGCCGCCTAGATTTCTGACCCGTCTTGTAAGAAATCAGTCAAAATCGAAAGATATTTTTGCGCCGCTACTTCTTGGTGTTATGACAATTTTTATACCTTGTGGGACTACTCTTGCGATGGAAGCACTCGCGATAAGCAGCACGCATCCGGTGGTTGGTGCGTCGATTCTTGCAGCGTTTACTCTGGGTACTATTCCTTTGTTTTTCGGTATCGGATTTCTTACTTCAATACTCGGGGATGCATATAAGACTCGGTTTCTGAAACTCGCGGCTGTTGCAGTATTGTATCTTGGTATTACCTCAATCAACGGAGCGTTTATTGCGCTCGGTTTTCCGCTCAACTCGCAGACTCTCGCAGAAAACTTCTCGGGACTCGGACAAAAAGAACAGAAGTTGTATTCGGAGGTGCCTGTGAGTCAGAATGCTGAGATTATCGTCACGTCCAGAGGTTATTCTCCAAGTTATCTCAGAGTAAAAAAGGGAACACCTGTGACATTAACATTGATCAGTAAGGACGCATATAGTTGCGCGTCAGCATTTCGTATCCCTTCACTCAATGTGAGTCGCAATCTTCAGGCAAATGAGACACAGACGATTACATTTGTACCTGAGAAAACGGGAAAAATCCCTTTCTCCTGCTCAATGGGGATGTATACGGGAATTATAGAGGTGATATGAGTACAATTAAAAAAACATTTAAGATTGACGGTATGCATTGTAGTGCATGTGCGATGAATATAGATTTTGATCTTGAGGATCTGAACGGTGTGATTTCTGCGAAGACGAATTATGCGAAACAGGTCAGTGAAGTAGAGTTTGATGAGACAGTGGTTACAGATGACGATATCATACAAGCGATTAGTAAAACTGGCTACAAAGCGAAACTTCTGAAGTCAGATTGACATTCGTACTTCTTCTTGGCTTAATACATATATGCCAAGGAAAACTGTCCGTCCCCGTAGCCTTGATAAAAAGAAAAGAACCCAGAAGATGCGCATTGCGCTGTTTCTATTTGGAGCGCTTATTGTGCTACTTTTTTTGTATTTTGTTGATTTGAATCCTCAGTGGCAGGAACCATCAGTCCGAAAAAGCGACAATGGAGTACTCAGTATGGTGCTCGCAGTTGTTAAGCAGAAAGTGTTGATTGGCGGCAAAGAAAAAATGTCACAGGTTTATAACGGCACATATATCGCAGATACATGGGATATACGTGGGGGAGATACAGTAAAGGTGCGACTCGAAAACGGCATGACAGATCCGACCAATCTCCATTTTCACGGAGGACATATCTCGCCAAAGGGACATTCTGATAACGTACTCGTCGCGATAAAACCAGGTGAGACGTTTGCGTATGAGTATAAACTGCCTGCGACCCATCCTCCGGGACTCTATTGGTATCATCCTCATCTGCACCGCTATACAGATAGCCAGGTGATGGGAGGTATGCTCGGTGCGATTATCGTCAGAGGAGATATTGATGAACTGCCCGGGATAAAGGGTGTACCCGAGCGATTACTAGTGATGACGACAGAAGACGCAGGCAATAATGTCATACGACTTGTTAATAATCAGAAAAATCCCGTGCTTTTTATGCGTCCTTACGAGACGATCCGACTCAGGCTTCTCAATGCGAGTGCAGATGATTTTTATAATTTTTCAATTCCCGGGAAGACACTGCATGTCATTTCTCGTGATGGCAATACGCTTTCAGAAGTTGAGCAGGTGCAGAGTGAGGTCATGGCGCCGGGGGATAGAGTTGAGGTCTTATTGCAGGCGGGATCGTGGGGAGAATACATAGTCAAATCACTCCTTTATAAACAAGGGGCATTTACGTACCCTGAAGATACGTTTATGACGATTCGCGTTGCGGGATTTCCAGTACTTCCGGACAAGCTCCCGACGACACTTCTCCCGTATGATAATTTTTCTGACGCGGTCATTGATAATACGAGAACGCTGACATTTTCAGAGGGAGGAACAGCACAGAATACAACATTTTTACTTGATGGTAAGGAGTTTAATCCTGAAGTGATCGATCAGATTATGACACTCGGTACGACTGAGGAGTGGCATATTATCAATCAGAGTAGTGAGATTCATCCGTTTCATATTCATATCAATCCATTCCAGGTCGTTTCAGTAAATGGACAACCACTTGTGCGGAAAGGTATGGACGATACGTTTCCAATTCCGGCGAAAGGTGAAATTGTGATCCGTACAAAGTATCGTGATTTTGACGGCAAATATGTCCTGCACTGTCATATCCTTTTTCATGAAGATCATGGCATGATGCAGCTTGTTGAGGTAGTCAAACCCGGTGCATCATCAGCACCGGATAACGGACTCCCGGATCGTGAAGGGATGCTTCAGATGCGTGAGATGGCACACTAGGCTTGTGAGAGAAGAAAACTTCAGTAGTGTCTGCAAAAATCTACAGTCTCAAACTCGTTATCCCGAAGATACTTTAGGCTTTGATCAGTCGTTTTCTGTTTACTGTAAATATGATGAATGTGAGAATGATGAGGGGGAGTGCGAGGAAATTGAGATAATTCCAACCTCCGGTGAGGAGTATGCTCCCAATCATAAATGACGAGACGACCTGGCTCACAAAGACTATAAAATCATTGATGCCCTGTGCTTTAAATCTCTCAAGGTGTGTATGGGTTTGAGAGAGGAGGACTGTTGCCGGAATAAAAAGAAAATTCCACCCGATGCCGATAAGGACTGATACTCCCCAGTAGAAAAGGAGAGAATGTGCATGAACTGCCAAAAAAATTGAGAGACAAAATGCGCCAAGTCCTAAGAGAAATGTCCGGTACACACCAAGCCGTTGCATAAGTACTCCGGTAAAAAGAGAGGGAAGATACATCCCCACCACATGGCTTTGACTAAGAAAGACGATATTGTCGAACGTATATGCCGGCATCATATGCAGATGGATCGGGACTGCTCCCATGATAAGTGACATGACGCTGTACGATGTGGCAGCTGCAAGGACAGCGACGTAAAATCGTGGATCAGTGACGATATTTTTTAAAGGCCTTTCTTTCACATGGATTTTTTCTTCAAGTGCATGGGTGTCTTTCAGGAAGAAAAGGAACGCACCCGATAAGGCAAAAAGCAGTGACAAAAGAATAAATGAACTTGTGAATCCTGGAAGAGTGAATGTATCCTGCGTCAGTTTTGCGATCTCAGGTCCGAGAATTCCCGCGATGATGCCGGCAAACAGTATAAATCCTACCGCTTTCCCGGCAGTGTTTTTCGTGACACTTTCACCACCTGCGAAGCGGTATTGTTGGACAAATGCGCCGTGGAAACCCATAAAAAAACAGCTTACACACAAGAGGTAAAACATCTGTTGTGAGACGCTGAATGCTGCGATGAGGGAAGCAATTGACGCGAGGAGAGCGGAGAGCAAAAATCCATTTCTTCTGCCGATTTTTTTCATTAAAAGCGCTGCAGGGATCGTACCCACAGCGATGCCGATAAACATACTCGTTGCGGGAAATGTCACGAGACTGGGTGTCGGTGCGATGTCGGCTCCTATAAGTCCGCCAAGAAGCGGGACGACACTCGCTGAGATTCCGCCGATAATTTGTGCGAGGAAGAGGAGGTAAATATTTCTGGGAAATGAGAGATACGCATGACGCATCGTACTATTATACATGTGTTCCTCTTTGCGACTTGCCACAGCAGTGATCGAAAGAGACTCGTGAGGTAAAAACCATAGTATTTGATACTTTCAGCCTGAGAAAGAATCCATGAATAAAATAACCTACCAGTTTCATACTGAGAGCGTGTTCTTAGTTGAAAATATCATTAAAAAGAGGCTACTATAGTAATGAGTAGTTTCCTGATGAAAAAATCCTTATTTATTATCTTCTTTTGTTTGTCATTTTTTTTCGTAAGCAGTACCAGTGCTTATGCAGCGCTTATGTTATCAGAGACTCAGCCTGGTGGTAATATAAATCGGTCTTGGGCTGCATCGGCAATTTCTTCAAACGGGCAAAAAATAATTGTAGGAAATCAAGACGGAGGGTTGTATTTCTCATCAAATGGCGGTAATAATTGGGCACAAATAAATCCCAGTCCCTACGATAGTAGTGTTTGGTATACGGCAGCTATGTCGGGAGACGGACAGGTAATTCTGGTAGGTACGTATGGAAACAGGATCTATCTTACGACGAATGGGGGAGTCAGTTGGTCAGAAACCCAGCCGAAGGGTGATGCTGATGCGAACTGGATTTCTACCAGTATGTCATCAGACGGGCGGGTGATGTTAGCGGGAGTGGAGAGTGGCAGGCTCTATCTTTCGACTAACTCCGGAGTCAGTTGGTCAGAAACCCGGCCTGCGGGGAATGTCAATACAACGTCATATACAGCTGTTTCATCAAATGGGCAAACGTTATTGGTAGGCGAAAATGAGGGTTCCGGCGGCAGGCTCTATCTTTCGACTAACTCCGGAGCCAGTTGGTCAGAGACACGGCCTGCAGGTGATACGGATTATGGGTGGCGTACGGTGAGTATGTCTCCGGATGGTCAGGTAATGCTGGCAGGTACAGGTGGTGGAGGAGGCAGGCTCTATCTCTCAACAAACGCAGGAAACAACTGGTCAGAGACCCAGCCTCGGGGAGATTCAGGAGCAGATTGGATTTTAAGTTCTGTTTCTTCAGGCGGACAAACAATGTTTGTCAGTATGGACGATAGGCTCTATTTTTCGACAAACGCAGGAAACAGCTGGTCAGAAATGCAGCCTAACGGAGATCAAAATGGGAATTGGCAGCTTTTAAGTATGTCAGGTAATTCACAGGTTTTTGTGGCGGGAAATTATGACGGGAGAATCTTTTTAGGGTCCTATCCTCCGGTATCAGGTGCAGGCAGTCCTTCGGATTCTCCGCCATGTCCAACTATAAATGGAGCACCGGATCTTTTTCAGATAAACACCGACACCGGCTCTGCAACAGTCTATTTTTCTCCGGTCGGACAGGCGACAAACTACGTTATCTCTTACGGATTTTCTTCTGATGCCAACCAATTTGCTGTCATGACTGGGCTCGGGACATCAACTGGAGTTTTATCGTATACGATCAACTCATTACCTCTGAATACAACAACTTACTTTAAAATCTATGGTCAAAATAACTGCGGACAGGGGAATTGGAGTAATACGATGTCTGCCACTACCGTGAATAACGGACAGTATTACAAAAATATTGTTGCCCAGGTCCTGAGTATTCTACCGAGACAAACGACAGTCTTTGGAGCCAAAACAAGTAAGGTTTTGGGCGCTCATGCTCAGTGTGAAACGTATACAGTGAAATCAGGAGATTCTTTATGGGGAATTGCGAGTAAGAAATTAGGAACAGGCGTTTTATATAAAACCATAGTGGAGTCGAATAATCTTCAGAATACGTCTCTTTCTCCCGGACGAAAATTAAAAGTAGGTTGTTAATTCTGCTATAATCTGCCCCATGTATCAAGAGAACCGTTCGCTACCAGCACTGATGACACGCGCTGAAAGGCTTCGTTATGCGCGCACACGTGTTGATCGCAGTGCATTTATTAGAGAAGCAATAACTGATCCCCGTCAGGTGTTTCGTGCGGAGATAGGATTTGCTGCAGGCGTAAAGATAACACCCGAAACATGGTCGACGATTTCTGAAACGCAGTTAGTGTTGGAGATGGTGCATTTAGCCCGGGTTGAAAATGGAGACACAGTCTTTGAGCTTGGGACGGGGACCGGATACTCAAGTGCCATTCTTTCGGAAATGGTTGGGCCTACTGGACGCGTAATTACTGTTGAACGGGACGAAGAGCTGGCGCATAAAGCCTCTGAGAGGTTATATCGATTTGGGTACACAAATGTTGATGTCATAGCGGGGGATGGCACCAGGGGATTTGTTGGGGCAGCACCATACGATGCCGTAATCCTGACAGCCTCGCTTGCTCAGGTACCTTTCGAGCTTCATGACCAATTGAAAGAACGAGGACGATTCGTTGCTCCTATGACTGTGAGCGAGGGTACTCAAGAGCAGCGCTTGCGGGCTGGGACGAGGATTGGAAATAGAATCGGTATTCATAAAGAGATTACAGATATCGCTTTTGTACCGGTTGTTTCTGAGCGTGGATATGGATGGACGTCGCAGCAGCTCCGAAACGCTGTGGGAGAAATGACGCGCGGGTAACTCTCTGACCTTCTGCTATAATAAGCCTCTAGTAAAATGAGTAATTCAGAATATTCGCAGGTTGGCCGATTTACAGGTCTTAGTAAAGACTATCTGCAGCTCCGCGTTCGAGTCAGCGCTGATGCAAAACAAATGAGTAAAGTTTCACCGTGTCAAAAAGGGATGGCATATTGCTGTGAAGGTCATGTAGAGGTCAGTATGGAGGAGGGGCAAGAGATCATAGATGCAGCGAAGAAGGGTAAGATTCCTGAAGGAGTTATCGATCGGGTCAGAGAGAATCTTGATGATGAGTCAAATAATATGTGTCCTTTTTTGGGTAAGAACCGTAGTTGCATGATCTACGACAGGCGTCCATTGGAGTGTGTTAATTTCGGAAGAGGAGCAGTGATCGTCACAGAAGAAGGAAGGGAGCAATATAAGGAAATTGGCCAAGGGATCAGAGAGGATGGTATACAAGAACCGGATGTCATTCCACGACTTTGTGGACATTGTAGAGCTCTCAGAGATCCCGATGTTTCGTATTCTCGGGATTTACTTATTAGTTCGCAATCAACTGTTGCGTACTACCAGTTGCAGCCGGTAATCGGGAAGCTTACGGACGTTGCTGTCACAATTACGACAGGTGAGTTCATGCCATTTTATCCCAACCCCAAGTTTCATTCTTCAGTAAAGACGTTATTGGATTCAGGCCAAACGAGTGCCTCGGAATAAAAATCACTTTCAATTTGTTATAATCAGCCTCAGTTTTTCATTGTTAGAAATGATAGAGAAAAGTAGTAGCGAAAAGAAAAAAGCCGTTGAGCACATTGTATATGAGATTATGATGTTTAATGCTGCCTCTCTTCAGTTAATGCCACCGCCTAGCAATCAACTTCAAACAAATATCTTACTTGAATCATTTGCGATTCATAGTAGAAATTTGTTCGATTTTTTTTATACAAAGCCAAAAAAAGACGACATCTCTGCAGGCGATTATCTTTCAAGAAAAAAGGAGTTCATTTTAAAACGAACAAAGAAAAAGGTTTTAAAAAATTTAACACGGAAAACAAATAAGCAAATTGCTCATCTAACATATTCAAGAAATAATTATAATTCGCATACAAAAGGTTGGGGTGTAATTAGTATTAATAAATTTATGAATCAAACGATAATAGCATTTCTTGAATGTTTAGAAAGAGATCAGAAAGATTGGTTTCGTGAACTTTATAGGAGATATAATATAAAGGTATAGTTTGGTTATTACTAGTTTTTAATTTTCAATTAGTTCAATTGATAAAAGTAACAAATGACAATTTTTATTGACCATCTTAATCTTGAGAGAGAATCTGATCCAGGTTATTGGTATATTTGGGCGGCCGATTTTAAAAATACATTCATATATTTATTTACCTCTGAACAGAAACTGCTCAAACGAAAGAGAATAAATATTGATAGATTACCTCCTCAACCAGGCCACCTATCCATGTGGATTATTTATTTTTCGGCCATTGAACTTTATCTCAAAACATTTTTAATAAAAGAAGGAGATTGTGATATCGAAACCCTTAGAACAAAATACGGCCACCGTCTTAAAGAGTTGCTGCAGGAGTGTAAGAATGTAAGTAAGCTTAGAATCCCAAATGAGTTTGAGAATAGAGAGCTAAATGAAATCATCGAGATCTTGCAAAAAATGACTAAAACTGATGACTGGACAGTGATACGTTATCCTGGCAAAAGCCTCGGAATGCTTGGAAGGGATTCTGTGATCAAGCCCCTTTTATTTTTAGAGGAAAGGGTAAAGTCTCTGGTGTGGGTTAAGGACTAAGCCTCCATGATATAATCTCACAATGAATCTATCTGTTGGTATCGTTGGTCTTCCAAATGTAGGGAAAAGTACGCTGTTTAATGCGCTTTTGAAGAAGCAGCAGGCTTTGGCTGCGAACTATCCTTTCGCGACGATCGAGCCGAATGTTGGGATAGTTGCCGTGCCTGATGACAGGTTAACTAAGCTTGCCGAAGTTACCAAAGAAGAGGAAAAAATGACGTCACTTCCTCCACTAAAGCCTGCAACTGTCGAGTTTTATGACATCGCGGGGTTAGTGAAAGGTGCGTCTGAGGGTGCGGGACTTGGAAATAAATTTTTATCCCACATTCGTGAGACCAAAGTCATCGCACACGTCGTCAGAGCATTTTCTGATGCAGATGTGATCCGTGAGGGGAGTGTTGATCCATTAAGTGATTACAAAACCATCCAGACAGAGCTGATTCTGGCGGATTTACAGACTGTTGAGAAGCAGCGGGAGAGTAAAGCAGTCAAAACCGATCCTGTGAAGAAATCAGCAGTTGAGAAACTTTTCAAAGCGCTCAATGATGGTCAATCAGCCAAAGACGTTACACTGACAGATGAAGAGCGCGAGTCAGTGAAGGATTTATTTCTTCTCTCAAACAAGCAGGAAGTCGTTGTCCTTAACGTCGATGAGTCTGAGTACACACCAGGTGGCATGGAGAGTGCAGTGAAAAAATATGCAGCGCTTCTTGGAAAATCAGAAGATGGATTTATCGTGATTTGTGCCAAGATCGAATCAGAACTCGCTGGTTTGACGGATGATGAGCAGGCAGAGTATCTCAAGGAACTAGGGCTTGAGACCTCGGGTCTCGAGCGGTTGATCCGTAAATCCTACGAACTGCTCGGACTTGTTTCATTTTTGACAGCGGGAAGTATAGAGGTCAAGGCGTGGACGATAAAAAAAGGAAGTAATGCCGTGCAGGCAGCAGGCGAGATCCATACAGATTTTATGAAGCGGTTTATCAAGGCAGAAGTGATCTCATTTGAGGACTATGTTACAGTTGGAGGTCGGAAGAAGGCAAGAGAGGTCGGCAAAGCGAGGCTTGAGGGCAAGGACTACATTGTAAATGATGGAGATGTTATAGAGTTTAAGATCGGAGCATAGAATCACAAATTTGTTTCTCCACTTGCTGCTGAGGCTCACATAGTGTAAAATACAGAGAAGTTTATGAGGTTATACGAATTAGTTTTGGTTTTGAAGACCACACTCACTGAGCCGCAACGCAAGAAGCTTGTGGAGCAGATCAAAGAGATGCTGAAGGGCGTAAAAGTCGTCAAAGAAGAAGACTGGGGTCAAAAACCTCTTTCATACAAGATCAAGCGTGAATTTTCAGGATTTTATATCCAGATGCAGCTTGAGAGTGAGACGGGAATCGAAAAAGGATTTGAGAACAAACTGGCAGGAAACGACAATATTCTCAGACACCTATTGATTAGGAAAAAGTAGTGTCTATACAGAGTTATGGCCAGGAGTCTTAACAGAGTAGAGTTGATCGGAAATCTTACGCGTGATCCTGAGTTACGATATACGCCAAGTGGCGCAGCAGTCTGCACCCTCGGCATCGCAACAAACAGATCATGGAATACGGATTCCGGTGAGAAGAAAGAGGAGACAGAGTTTCATCGCATCGTCGCATGGAACAAGCTCGCTGAGATTTGCAGTCAGTTTTTGGTCAAAGGTCGGAAAGTCTATGTACAAGGCCGGCTTGCGACGAGGAACTGGACTGGTCAGGATGGTCAGCCGAGGACGACAGTTGAGATCGTGATAGATGATATGATCTTACTGGATTCCGGAGGAAGGACTCAAACAGGTGCAGTACAGAGTCCGGCGAAACCGGAAGAGGTAGCTGAAGAACCGGTCAAAAAGACCGCAAAACCGAAGCGGGAGACAAAAGAAGAACCTGCGCATGAGCAATCAGGCACAGATGAGGTAAATCCAGACGATATACCTTTCTAAGATATGAAGAAAAAACAGTTTAAACGACAAAATAGAAAAATCAGCGTTCCGAAGGAGTGCTACTTCTGCAAAGAAGAAAAAGAACCATGGTACTCAGACGTTGCGACACTCCAGAAATTTATTACAGATAGGGGCAAGATCGTCGGCAGACTCCGCAATGGTTTTTGTGCCATGCATCAGAGGAGACTGACTATCGCGATCAAGCATGCCCGCCATTTGGCTCTCCTTTCCTTCGTCACACGAGACTAAGTTGTTTACAATCCTCAGTTAAAAGTGCAAAATACTCTTAGGGATTTTAGTTTTTTTATTGTGAACTTTTAATTTTATGAGCCTGCTGCCCATACAGATTCCAACTGGATACACGCTTTCCGTGCAGAGTGGCGAGACGGTTGTTGCCGGTCAGGTACTTGCACGTCTCTCCTCAGATGCCAGTCTGGCGCGGATTCAGGTAGCCTCTCTTCTCAATATACCTCCTAAGAAAATCAAAAAATATCTTCGAAAAAATCCCGGTGATATGGTAAAAAACGGGGAGATTATTGCGGCAAAAGCATCATTTATAAGCATAAGTGAACTTGTGTCGCAGATTACAGGTACGGTATTGAGTATCGATGAGTCAAAGGGGGATCTGATTCTTGAAAAAACTGGTCAGGATGTTGTGAGCGGGGGAGATGTTGTCTCACCGTTTGCAGGTGTCGTGACTGACGTGCAGGAGTCTCAGGTGACGTTGAGTACAAAAGATGGTGGTCTGGTCGGGACCAAAGGTACAGGCGGGAGTGCAAAAGGACAGCTTTTTCTCATCGAGACAGGTCAGCAGGCTGTAGAAGGAGCGCATATCACTGTTGCGATGATCGGCAACATCGTCTTAGGGTCACTTTTTTCTAAAGAAGCACTGGTCAAAGCATCAGGTATGGGTGTTGCAGGCGTCGTCTCGTTGAAAATTGATGATGAAGATATTATGGTGCTTGAACAGAAGCGTATGCTCTTGCCGATACTTGAGGTAGATCTTCAGACATGGCAAACACTTGCCAAACAGGCAGGCAAAAATGTATATTTAGATTCTGTTGCAAAAACAATTCTCGTCTCGTAATCCATTTTTTATGCGTTTCCCACGATTATTTTTACTGACAGTTATTGCATTTGCGCTCGGTTACATGATCGGCGTGAATAAAATTGAGGTCGACTGGAAAAATTACCGTCCGACAGTGTCAGTTGTCAATAAAGAACCCCCGAATCCGGATCAAAAACTCGATCTGGGACCGATGTGGATCGTGATGGAAAAACTGCAGACGCAGTATTACGACAAGACCAAGATCGACTCACAAAAGATGCTCAATGGTGCCATCACAGGACTCGTCAGCAGCTTAGATGATCCGTACACAGTGTATCTTCCTCCCGTGCAGAATACACAGTTTAAACAAACCCTCGCAGGTCAGTTTGAGGGAATCGGTGCTGAACTCGGGATGAAAGATAAGCAGATTATCGTCGTCGCGCCGCTTGAGGGAAGTCCAGCGCAAAAAGCTGGGATTAGAGCGGGTGATGCGATTGTAAAAGTCGATGACGCGCCGACATTTGGATGGACATTGAATCAGGCGATCGAGAAGATCAGAGGGCCTAAAGGCACGAAAGTCACGCTCTCTGTACTGCACAAAAACGAGCAGTCGCTAAAAGACATCGCTGTTTCGAGGGATACGATCTCTGTGAAAAGTGTGTTTCTTTGGACGAAGAAGATACAGAATATCGATGAGATCAATCAGAAAGCATTCCCGAAAGAGCAGCTGCAAAATGAGGTTGCGTATATCAGACTCTCACAGTTTGGTGATAGTACAAACGAAGAGTGGCTCTCACTTATCAACAAACTCTCTCTTGAGGTGCAGAGAAATAAAAATATCAAAGGTCTCGTCCTTGACCTTCGCAACAATCCAGGAGGGTATCTCACCGATGCGACGTTTATCTCATCTGAGTTTCTACCGATCGGGAAAACAGTGGTGACACAGGACGACGGAAATGGTAATACACTCGATTTGAAGGTTGAGAAAAAAGGAGTTCTCCTCAATCTCCCAATGGTGATACTTGTGAATAAAGGCTCAGCATCAGCGAGTGAGATTCTCTCAGGTGCGATGCGGGATTATGATAGAGCACTTATTGTGGGTGAAACTTCATTCGGAAAAGGTACGATTCAGACGGCTGAAGATCTCGGTGGAGGAGCCGGGATTCATATCACGATCGCGAAATGGCTGACGCCGAAAGGTACATGGGTACATCAAAAAGGTATCGAACCTGACATTGTTGTCGAGCCAGATGCCAAAAATCTTGCGCGGGATGCGCAGCTTGAAAAAGCGATCGAGACACTGCTCGCAAATCAAACCGCGGTCGTTGCCAGAAGTAACTAAGACACTTTTCAGCAAATCCTCAGGAAATTTATTTATCTTTCAGATGCGAAAATTCGGTGGTATAATCGTCTACGCGATATGAGAAAACTTATCGTTTTTATAGGGATTGTCCTCATTGTACTCGGCATAGTAAGCGCTGTTGAGCAGTATATGCCCACACTCAGGAAGCAGTTTGAAGAGGTCGGATTCGCGTTGCCGTTTACAACAACTCAGACGAACGTAAGAGTGGTGACTGAGGAGTCAGTTGTGATCGATGTCGTAAAAAAAGTCGGTCCCTCAGTCGTGACAGTCGCGGCAACTTCGCAGGTGCCGGTGATTGATTCTTCCGATCCATTCTCATTTTTCGGTTTCCCGGGGCAGGGGACTACGACCCAACCGGAAACCCAAAATATTGGTTCCGGATTTATCGTCAGCAAAGACGGGATTATCGTTACCAATAAACATGTCGTTGCAGATCCGGAAGCAACATATACAGTCATTACTGCAGATGAGAAAAAGTACACAGTAGAGAAGATATACCGAGATCCGCAGAACGATATTGCGATCGTCAAAATAACTCCCTCTGAAAATAAAAACACACAACTCGTACCGGTGCTTCTGGGTGACTCATCACGTCTTCAGGTTGGACAGATTGCGATTGCGATCGGAACGCCGCTTGGGGAATTTAGTAACTCCGTCACGAAAGGAATTGTCTCAGGACTTGGTCGCGGAATTGTTGCGGGAAGTCCGTTTGAAGGATTTGTTGAGAAGCTTGAGAACGTTATTCAGACAGATGCAGCGATAAGCCCGGGCAATAGCGGAGGGCCACTCTTGAACGCCTCAGGACAGGTTATCGGTGTGAATACCGCGGTTTCACAAAACGGAGAGAATATCGGGTTTGCATTACCGATCAATCTCGTCAAAGAGAGAATTGCTGAGTTTAATAAATCAGGACAGTTTAACAGGCCGTATCTCGGGATTACCTACAAAATGATCCCGCGCCAGCTGGCGCTTCAGAATGATGTTCCTGAGGGTGCGTATGTACAGAGTATCAGTGCTGATTCTCCTGCAGAAAAAGCAGGTGTAAAAACCGGAGATATTATTACAAAGATCGATGGTACTAAAGTGCAGTCCCGGGATTCAGAGCTGGTAACTATCGTCGCCAAGAAAAAAGTCGGTGAGACAGTGACCCTCTCTATCTGGCGCGAAGACCCGACTGATTATTCAGGTGTTGGGGAAGAGCTGAGTATTGATGTGACTCTCGGAAACTCGACGGACCAGTAAAAAAGATTTTAATTGCAGAATTTTTCCCTCTTGCAATAGGATGATTAGGTTCTTATAATAAGCTAATGGCAGCAAAGAAAACAGTTAAAAAATCGACAACAAAAAAATCGGTTTCCACAAAAAAAACCACACCAGCTGTAATGATGCCTGAGTCCTCAATGCCTTCTGCAAACTTTATGAAATCAGCGACACCGCAACAGCGAAAGAGAATGTACGTGATCTTTGTCGCAACTGCAGTCGTCATCCTCGCACTTTTTGCGATGAGAGGGTATATCGTTGCTGCGATGGTAAACGGTCAGCCAATAACCAGACTCAAGGTCATCGGCCAGCTTGAGAAACAGGGTGGAAAACAGATTCTTGATTACTTCGTCAGACAAAGTCTCATTATCCAGGAAGCAGAGAAGCGTGGGATAAGTGTGACAGAAGAAGACAATAAAAAATTCCTCGCAAAGATTGATGCATCCCTCAAGCAGCAGGGTCAAACGCTCGATCAGGCACTAAAGATAAACGGTGTCACCAAGCAGGAAGTACTGGAACAGGCAAAAGCAGATATTTTGCTTGAAAAAATGGTTGGAAGTGACATAAAAGTCACACAAAAAGAAGTCGATGATTTCATCGCAAAGAACAATGAAGCGTACGGTGGCACGTTGACTGCTGCTCAGGTAAAAACCGATCTCCTTGCTGAGAAACAGAAAGCGAAGCAGGACGAACTTCTCGCAAAACTGCAAAAAGACGCCAAGATTGATTACTTCGTAAGCTACTAAAAAATCTACCTATAATCCCGTGGCAAATTCAGAAAGTATGTCCTTTGAGAGAGGGACTATTTTTGCGTTATACCGACTGTTTTTTAGAAAACTCCTCAGGATTTTGTACGTATCCAGATCAAATCCAAGCGGCGTATGTGATTCATCTCTATTGCCTTCCTGGTCGATCCTGATACTGCCCAGATAGCACCAATTGTCGACAACCGTATACTCTGTTATCCCTTCGGGGGATTTCTCTTCAATCGCGATCGGACCGGTAAACGGCCAGTGCATCAGTTTTGAGGCGGTAAATGCAGTTGTCATCCGCATGTTATATCGCACTGATGGCTCTTTCTGTTCACAGGCTCCGGGACAGTACCCGAGGCGGTGATAAAAACATGCAGTCGAAGTTTTTTCAAGTCCGAGAAGTTTGGGGCAGAGTGAGTAGTCTTTTGCGGTCATATAGAGAAATTCTTTTGCATCTTTGTCTGATCGAAAGATGCCGAGAATATCACGGATCTCACCTAATGCATCACCGCTTATAAATGGCTCCCGTGTGACTGTCTCATATCCGTGTTCGTTTGTGTGTCTTTTGAGAAGAAGCATTTTCCGGCTGTTTCTCAGGCGTTTGTTGTAGAGAGGGAGCATGGATTTAATGAGTTGTGATTCGAGAAATAGTGCTCCCAGCTCGCCGGCTGTCACCCTATGCTCAATTCGTTGTACCTGTTGGGAAAGTTTCATCTCTGTTTTACTGTGCATATCATCTGCAAAGTGGGAGAGGACACGGTCTTTAATATTTTTACTTTTTCCGATATAAAGAGGAAGATCGGACTCGCCGAAAAAAAGATACACGCCGGCAGATTCAGGAAGTATTTCAAGATCCGTTTCACTCAGATGGACGGGCACGCTGGCTTTTTTCATAAGCCTTGTTATGACATCGTCATACTCAGGTTTTTTTTCAGCGTGTTGCATAAAATAATACATTGCTTTAGCATCATCAAGTGCCCTGTGTCGTTTTTCACAGGGAAGATTGAAATGTGTGATGAGCGCATCAAGATTATGTCTTTGGAGTTCGGGGAAGAGTGCGCGTGAGAGCCTCACCGTGCAGAGTTGCTTGGCTGAGTATTTTGTCTCGTGACGGGCAAACTCATGTTTTAGAAATCCGTAATCAAACCTGGCATTGTGTGCAACAAGTACTGCGCCTTCGAGGAGGTTGTAAATTTTTTCCTTTACTTCCGAGAACTCAGGAGCATCCAGAAGATCCTCAGTCGTGATTCCTGTGATTCTTGTGATCTCTGGCGGGAGGTGTGTATGCGGATTGATCA
>JBDKFM010000004.1:0-36765 GCA_039798685.1 Candidatus Parcubacteria bacterium
TAGTCTCATATGATAGTACAGATAACACGGTTCAGGTTGCAAAATCAATAAAAAATAAAAAAATTATTGTTAAACAACGAAAAAAAAGAAAAGGTTTGAATGAGACAGAAAACTTTATAACACGAAGCGTGAAAAGTGACTATCTTATACTTCTTGATGCAGACGTATTACCAAAGGATGAAATGTTCTTGCAGCAGATTTTTCAGACGTTTAAACGAAGTGGCAGTATTGGAATTGTGGGAGTAAAGATTGTGCCCTTAAAACCAAAAACTGTTCTGGAACGAATTCTTGTGAGCAGTCATTATTTTAAGGAGTCGATGTATAAGAGGATTAAACATGGGGACAATATTTATTTATGTCATGGAAGAGCACGTGGATTTAGCAAAGCATTTTATTCAAAAGTAAAATGGCCAGTTAATGTTCCCGAGGATGCATATTCTTACTTGTTTTGTAAGAAACTAGGAATGAAATTTGTATATAATAAAAGTGCAGTTGTGTATTTCCGAACACCCTCAACAATTGAGGATCAGGTGAAACAGAGCAAGAGGTTTACTTACGGAGTAAAGCAGCTGTCGCACATTTTTCCAGGAGGAATAGTTGAGCGGGAATTTTCAATTCCGGCAGGTGTAGTGACAGGTTCAATCATAAGATTTATTATGTATCAGCCACTCACAGCAATTACTTACATCGGATTACTTTTATACATTCACTTCTTTACTAGAGTCCGTAATCAGGCACTCTCTTCGTATGAAGCTTCATCTACGACAAAAAGACTTATTAATACGATTTTTGCATTTTAATACACTATGAAAAACATTGAAACTATTGTAATTACTCTTCTCACAGTTTTTCTTTCAGTAATAATTTTCTTGCTGTCTATAAAAGGTGACGCTGGGGTGCCGATTGCGTATCAGGGTGCAGATAGGAGTACCGTTGTCGGAGGGCCGTTTGAATCATCAGGAAGCACGTCACGTTTCGCGCTGACAGAGTCTCTTGCAGAAAATGGCACAGTCTTCTTTTCAGAAGATCTTGCGAAATTCTCCTCACCTGATCTTGTCTATCATAACGGAAAGTACTCAACAATTTTTACACCGGGTGTTTCATTTCTGGGACTCCCCTTTTATAAGTTAGGGGGTATCTTCGGAATGCCCCAGGTAGGTGCTTATGCAACCGTGACGCTCTTTGCACTCGTAAACATCCTTCTTATTGCGGCTGTTGCGAAAAAATTAGGCGCAGGTATGGCAGCAGGTTTATTAGCAGGTGTGACATTTGCTTTTGCATCAAATGCATTTTCTTATGCGACGACGTACACACAGCACGTCATGAGCTCGGCAGTTTTGCTTGGTGCGTTACTTATTGCTGCAGCAAAGCCAAATCTATTCTTCAGCATCCTTCTGGGTGTACTTGCAGGTCTTGGTCTCCTTCTTGATATACCAAACGCCTTTATGTTACTTCCTATTGCAATACTTTTCATAGCAAAACACATAAAGATAGAGAAAAAACAGTTGAAATCCTATCTGACTCTGAAAGCAGGATTTTTGTTCGTGATTGTAGGGCTTGTTCCGCTTCTTTTTCTCTATGGATGGTATAACCACGAGATCAGCGGATCATACTCAACGCTTGCCCAGTTTATCGGCAGAGTCGATTATGAAGACTCAAAACTCCCTAAACTCCCTGAAAAAGTAGATGCATACGCCGAGAAGCTCCCGTTCAGTACGAGAATACTTCTTCCTGGATTCTATACTCTCCTGCTTAGTGATGAGAGGAGCTGGTTGTTTTACTCACCTGTACTTCTGCTTGGACTTATCGGAGGATATCTCGCATACAAAAAAAAGGAAACAAACATTCTCGCAACTACAATTCTTGGAGTACTGACGATAAATATTCTTCTTTACGCAATGTTTGGAGATCCATGGGGAGGATGGGCATTTGGTCCGCGATATTTGATTCCGGGTGCTGCGATGCTCTCTGTACTTCTCGCTGTTGCACTGCAACGATTTGCACGAAATATATTTTTTATAGTTGGATTTATTGGACTTTTTCTTTATAGTGCGTTGATCAATACCGTTGGTGTCCTGACGACGACGCAGGTACCTCCACGGCATGAGGTCATAGGAGACAGTCTTCAGATACCATGGACATTTGCTTACAATTTCCAGCTATTCGATGCAAATCGTTTGGGATCACTTGTCTATAATTTGTTTTTTTCATCGATACTTAGTTCCCAGGTGTATGGTGGTATCGTGATCGGACTTGTCGTACTGCTTGCAGGATTTCTCTACATGATGGTGATATTTGATGAAGGGAGGAGAAAATAATGAAATTGCCTGAATTTACTCTGCGTATTCCTCTCCCTAAGTTTCTTGGACAACTTGCTGGTTTTTTCAGGAAGAATACTGAGATGTTACTTTTTATTAGCCTTATTGCAATCTCAATTCTCGCGTTTCTTGTGTATCTTGATAACGGACTCGGTCTTGCGTATAACGATGCCAGATCACATCTTGATATCGGAAGACGTGTTGTTGAAGGGCTTAAGCCCGGATTTGCACAGCTCGGGTCAGTATGGCTCCCTCTCCCCCATCTTCTGATGGTGCCGACGATTTGGAGTGATTTTATGTGGCATACTGGTCTTTCAGGTGCACTTCAGTCTATGATCTCGTTTGTCGGAACCGGGATGATGATCGTGTATTTCCTGAGAAGAATTGGTGCGTCATTGCTTGGGCAGATTATTGGACTACTGGTGTTCGTTGCTAACATTAATATACTTTATCTCCAGTCGACAGCGATGACCGAGCTTCTTTTGATAGCAACGATGACGGCAGGTGTGTATGAGCTTGTGATGTGGCACCGCGATGATAAGTTGTTAAACCTCGTGAAGGCTGCATTTTTCATCATGCTCTCAACTCTTATCAGGTACGACGGGTGGTTTCTTTTGTTTCTTGCCACATTACTAGTGGCATTTCATACTCTCAGGAAGAAGGGATTTAAGGCGTCCGAGGGAACCTCTGTACTTTTTATCACACTCGGTGCTTTTGGGATAGTACTGTGGGTTCTCTGGAATACCATTATTTTTAAAGACCCGCTCTACTTTGCATTCGGTCCATATTCTGCACATGCACAGCAGGAGCAACTCGACCAGGCAGGTGTGCTCGCAACAAAACATAATCTTCTTCTCTCATCGAAAATTTATCTCTACGCATTAGCTTACAACTCAGGTGCATATGCGCTCATTTTGGGTATTATAGGAGGTATTTACTTTTTCTTTGACAAGAAAATTGCGGGTGCAGTACGGCTCGCCAGCACTGCTCTTTTTGCGCCACTACTTTTTAATATTATTGCGTTATATCTTGGACATTCAGTGCTTTTTGTGCAGGGTATCTCAGGCGATACCTGGTTTAATGTCCGCTACGGCGTCATGATGGTTCCATCTCTTGCGATATTTATAGGCTACCTTGTCTCAAGAGTTTCATCGCTTCGATATGTATTGATTGGATCTCTTGTTTTGGTGACCGTAATCTCTGTCATCAACAACGACGCAGTGACAATCGACGATGCGCGTGTCGGATCGAGTCAGAAAAATGTGAGTGAAGTATCTGGGTGGCTTTCGCAAAATGCAAAGGAAAGAGACGGATTTGTCCTTATTTCTGCAGCGTCTCACGATGCGATTATTTTCTCTTCCGGACTGCCGATGAAGAAGTTTATCCATGAAGGAACCGGCAAGTACTGGGAATCAGCGACGACCTCACCTGACAGATGGGCACGGTGGATTATTATGCGTACAAATGATAATAACGATTCTACATTTAAGTTAGTGAGTAAAACCGGTGCGCTTCCGAAATATGACCTCGTGGGCCACTATCCGTTCGCAGATATTTATGAGTTGCAGGAAGAATTTGTCAATGATTTACATACAAAGCCTATTCTGAATAATAAATGATATGAAAAGAGCAGGCTTTATCATCTTCGCAGTTGTTGGCGTTACTCTCCTCCTTTTTCTCGCGTCACTCAGTAAAAAAACAGAGGCAGTTGATGCGCCTCTTTGGAAATTTCAGGCAGTTGATACGATGAAGTACTCACGTGATGTAAGTCGTGAGAAACTTAACGACTCGAGTTTTGATATCGTTATCAACAATCAGATGAAGGCAATCGCAGGCATGGGTGCAACTCATGTCGGCATTGCAACCCCTTATGACGAAGAGTTTCTGCCAATCCTCAAACGGTGGGTAAAAGCAGCAAGGCGCCACAATCTGAAAGTGTGGTTCCGTGGAAACTGGTCTGGGTGGGAAGGATGGTTTGGATATCCGAAAATTGACAGACAGACACATCTGAGTAAAACAGATACGTTTATCCTGTCACATCCTGATCTTTTTGAGGATGGCGATGTGTTTAGTGCATGTCCGGAGTGTGAGAACGGAGGACCGGGTGATCCGAGGCTCAATGGGGACCCACAGGGTCACAGGAAGTTTCTTATCGATGAGTACACTGTGACGACAAAAGCATTTAAGAAAATTGGGAAGAATGTGGATACTCGGTATAACTCGATGAATGGAGATGTGGCAGAGCTCATCATGGATAGAGAAACGACAGCAGCGCTCGGGGGTCTCGTTGTTGTTGATCACTATGTGAAGTCTCCTGATCAGCTGGCCGCAGACATAGTGACACTCGCAAATAACTCCGGTGGCGAAGTCGTGCTGGGAGAGTATGGCGCACCGATACTTGATATTCATGGTCAGATGACCGAAGAGGAACAAGCGAGGTGGATAGAGGACGCGATGGCGAGGCTCGTCTCGGTACGTCCGCTAATTGGTATGAGTTACTGGGTCAACGTCGGTGGCTCGACATCATTATTTAACGACGACGGTACTGCGAGAAAAGCAGTGAGTACACTTCGATCTTTTTACAACCCAGAGAAGGTAGAGCTTCGTGTCATTGATCCTCTGGGTGGGAAGATAAAAAATGTCACTGTGCAAACTCTCAACCGTAAATTTGAAGGTTCAGACTCCTTCCTGCTTCCGGTAATTGGAGATGCGCAGCGGGCGGTTGTGAGTGCAGAGGGGTACAAGCGTGGGTATGCGACAATCAAACTGGGAGATAATACCATGAGTATTGTTCTTGTTCCCGAGCGTGAGTCGACATTTTATAGGTTCCGTAAGTTCCTCAGTGGCATCTTCTCTCTATAGCGGGTTTGACTTGCTATTTATGCTGTGTTATAGTATAATCTTATAAGCTTCTAATAGCTATGAAATACGCATCAATTGTCACGATTATTGCAATTTTCGTTTATCTCGTTTTCTCAACAGCTGAAGCGATGGCTGTCTCCCCTGCTGATTTTCCCGCATGTTCAAACCCGCAAGGGTCTGTTTTGGCTGATTACTCAACCGGCACACACGGTATCGTTGGAAATGCAGGTACATTTACTGGAAGTGACAAAGTATATAAGGTCAATGAAGACAAAGTGACTCAGTGTTTCTGTCCTCTTGATGGGAACGGAATTCAGACGAACTGGATTAAGACATCAGGCCTCACACAGGATGAGATAAAGATTCATGAGCGTGACGGGTGGATTTTCATCGCAACCGGGAAGTCATGGGGACTTGATGATGTCTCATACCTCGCAAAGAACCACAATTATTCCTGTGGTAGCTCAAATGGTGGCTCTGGCAGTTCTCAGTCCGGTGGAGGAAGCGGCAGCTCAAATGGCATTGTAGAGGCTTCTACGGCCGTTTTGGGGCTTGCCGGAACAGGTAATACTATCACCCTACTTGGTCTTGCAAGTACGAGTCTCGTAGCATTTGCTCTGAGCATCTTCATCAAACGAGTGAAATAAGGTTATGAGACTGTTTCTCGCACGCTTATTTCTCTTCACGGGTCTTCTCTGCATCATTCTTCTCGGTATGCTTTTGTACCAACGTTACCGCCCGAATCCTCTTGCATTTCAGGGTGCAGTATTTACGCGGACACTTTCTGAAAGTACGACAGTTGGTGTACCCGCACAGCTTTCGATTCCATCTCTAAGTCTAAGTCTCCCCATCGTGAGCGCTGAGATAGAAGGTACATCGTGGGAAACCTCAGAGAAAGCAGTCTCCTATCTCAAGAGTACCCCTGTACCAGGTAAAAAAGGGAATTCGGTGCTTTACGGACATAACTGGCCGAATCTTCTCGGACCACTCCATCAGATACATATCGGAGATCTTATTGAGATACAAGGTGTTGATGGATCCGTCTCTGTGTTTCGTGTTGAATTCATCACAATTGTGACACCTGATCAGATAAACATATTGGAGAACTCTAAAGACTCACGAATCACACTCTATACCTGTACCGGATTTTTGGATAGTAAGCGCCTCGTTGTGACCGCACTAAAAGTAAAGTAACTTGTGCGTTAGCCTCTCTCCTAAAAACCCCGCCTGTACGATGTCTCGTAACTTTGGCAGGGTTCTTAGTCATCTCAATCAGTACAAAGTACTAATTAAGCGTATTGTGACCACCGGTAACAACGACATTGACAGAAGTTTTTGACTTCTTCGTCTTTACAGACGTTGAGCCATCAGTGTTCTTCTTTGCTTTGTTGTAGCCAGTATCAGAAATAGCTTCGACACCGGTCCCGGCAACAGTTGCGCCGACCTGACCGACTGAAGTTTTTTTCGTGTTTTTGTTTTTGATTGTGTTGTCTGAATCTGCACCATTTTTCTTGATGGTGTTTTCATCAGTTCCTTCAGGACATCCGCAATCATTGACTGTCGCGGTGTTGTTACCGCCTGTGACAGTCACACCAACTTTTGTCACAGCTTTGCCGGTTTCGATGGAAACATCTCCTCCAGTATTGTAGCTTGCGTGATTACCGCCTGTATTAGACGATGCGACAATAGTTGTCTGTGCAGTTGTTGTATTTGATTGAGTAACGGTCGTCTCAGTTTTATTTTCCGTTTCGATTTTATTGTCTGAGCCTGCTCCGTTTGCCTGAATAGTGTTTGTGTCTGCAAATGCAGCCGGTGCCATGACAGAACCGAATAATGCTGCTGTTGCAACCACTGTTCCTAATTTTTTAAGTATCATTGTGTATTCACCTCCTTTCTCAGATAATTTATGTAGTATCTGGTAGCTAGTATGTAGCGTTTTGCTAAATACTAAATACTAAATACTAAATACTAAATACCTGTCATAGTTCACAACTTGTTTTCGCTTCTGCGATACATGTATCAGTGTTGTTGCCTCCGTTTGCGCTGTCTGATTGCGCTCCTCCGATGAGCAGGTCATTGCCGTTCTCTCCTTTTAATGAGTCAGATCCGTTTTCTCCATATAATTCATCCTTGGCACTTCCTCCCGTGAGCACGTCGCTTCCGTCACCTCCGAACAACTTGTCTTCGTCATTGCCACCATCCAACGTGTCGCTTCCTGCGTCACCTAGGAGTACATCTTTACCGTTTCCTCCTTTGAGAGAGTCACTTCCGTTGCCACCTATGATGCAGTCATCGCCGTTTTTTCCATCGACTATATCTGAACCTTCAAGGGCAAGTATCAGATCATTTCCGTTTGTTCCGGTGAGTTTCTCAGACTTGCTGCTGCCCATGATAGGATGTGCAAAATCTAAATCCATACTGTGACATGCAGCCGGAATATCAAGTGATAATCCGACAAGCAAATTAAATGTGAGTGATGTATTCTGATACGTGTTATCAGCACTCATAAGAAAGGTTACTTTTACAACATAATTTCCCGTAGCTCCTGAATTTAGTAAACCAAGACTGATTCCGTTTGGTGATGCGCTGTCAGTTAAAAATTGTGTGAGTGTCTTCACACCTGTTGTTCCTCCATAAAGATCAGTTCCATTTTTTGTGATGACGATCTCAAGTACGTTCTCAAGCGCACCCGTACCTGCCGTTTTTACACCCCGTATGCCGACTGGGCGTGTTGTGGCAGCGCCATTTGTGACAGAGATCACTTTCTGACTCGTCTGACCCGGTGCCATGTTGGCGATACTAAACATTGGTCCGGTATCCCCACTCCCCGCTCCCTCCCATGAGACTGTCAGATCTCCCACTGCGTATGCTTTTTTTGGAGTGAGCAGATTTCCAATGATCTGTGTTTGAGAGAGTAACACTGCAACGATAAGAGTGAGTGAGAGTAAACGAATAGTCTTGTAAGAAAGTTTCATAAAGTATTAATTTGAGATTCCAATTGATGGTGAATTATCAAGTATCCAGTCTGCCGCTGTGTCAGTATCAGTTCCGTTCGGATTCCGAGAAAGTGTTACTCCTGTACTCGGCGCTGCTGGTGGGGTTGGGAAAATAGTTGTATCAGTTCCGTAGTTTATATTGTCGATCTCAGTAGATGAAGCATCCTTAAGAATAACTCTGTCACCTGTATCAGCTAGACCATTTCCGATAGTTGGAGCTCCAAGTGTTACCGCTGTAGCAGAACCTGGAATAAGTGTACTTGAACCGGTTGGAATAATTACTGCATATCCTCCAGGTGGGATAGGAGAGACTGATGGAATAATATCGCTTGAGGTATTATCAAGCACGCTCCAACCACTAATATCAACACTTGAAGCGGTTGGGTTGAATATTTCAATCCATTCTACCAGTGCACTCCCGGCACTAGATACCTCATTTATTTTTAGTTGCGCTGAGGTTAATGGTACACCGGTCGGAAATACTGAGGCGGCAGTAAAAGTATTGTTGTTTGATGATGCCGAGTCAGTAAAGAGTGCGTGAGTAATCTGTGTAAAAACGAGTGAGATACCTACAAAATATATAGCCGCGAGAGCGGTGAAACGTTTGTTTCTCAATATGTCCGTTAAGATGTTTTGATGTAGTGCGGGCAGCATATGTTAATTTCTAATTTACAATTACTCAGTAGATTTATTTTGAATTCTGCTGAGTACTCTCTTCTCTACTTCTTTCTCGATTTCTTTTTTTATATTCCATAGTTCACCCAGTATAAAAAGCAGTACAGGGAGGATGATCACGACACCAAATCCCAGAGGGGTTTTGATAAATCCTATAAACCGACCAACGTACGGCACCTGAAAAATGACTTTCCCGAGGACGCTGCCGCTTTGTACGATCTCTGAGTCTTCAGTATTATTTGCGTCGCCTTTTGTTTTATAACTTGTGACGTTGTCTTTTTTTGTCACAGAGGTCACCCTGTGGGTCACTGTTTGGTCTTTCGAATTTACAAATGAGATGACATCTCCTTTGGCGTAGGTGCGTGTACTTTGTGTGTAGACGATGCTGCCGACAGGAATCTGTGGCTCCATGCTTCCCGTGATCACAACAAACGACTTGTATCCTCTGATGAAATCAGTTTGTGCGGTTATCAAAGTTATGATCACAAAAGGTAGGATGATGAAGAGAAGGATCTTGAGTTTGATGTTCAGGATTCTTGTTGTATGTCTTGTGATCGGATGGTTTTTAATTTTGTGTATCATGTATTCTCCTTTGTGCTGGTGGCGGGCTCACACATTGGCCCACCACCAGCGTATTGACTCAAAGCTTAAGAATTAAGGTGTTTGAGTCGCGTCATATTTCACGTCGAAGTCGACACTACCGTTTGCGACAGAGCTGTCTGCTGATGAAAGGAGACGTGTTCTCATTTCACAGTACATCTCATCTCCCTGCGCAATCGAGCCAAGGGGTGTGTTTCCGCCGTCAAACCATGTCTTAACACTAAACTCTGATGTATAAGTCTCGTCACCAAGACTATTGTTATTGTTCAGATCACACCTCCAACTAACGAGAAGGTTGTCTGCAAGGGCTACATCTTCAGGGTCTGGTGCTACATAGCCACTAATGTCAGTGATCATGTCCAAGCTTATAGCTGAAAGACTTGCATTTTTAAGCCAAAACCTATGCACTGCGTCATATCCAGGAGTGACGCCAGTTACATTAAATGCATCCGTGAGTGTTGCTGCAAATGTTCCAGCCACACCTGTATTGTCGATAGCTATTTGAAGATTTGCATTACCTGAACTAAATGTATTTCCGGTGCTTGTTGCCTGGCTTGTGAAAGCTGCAAAAGCTGTTGCTCCGGTCAGTGAGAGTGCTGTCAGAATTGACATTGCACTCATTGCGATTTTTCTATTTATCATATATGTATTCACCCCCTCTCCTGAAAATGTTCATATTATGAGGTACTCTATTCTTGCGAACAGACATACCTCATTCTCTGCATTTTTTTCTCACAAAAAATCCCCTTACATCCTATTTTGGATTGTAAGAGGGTTGGCAATTGGCACAATAGACTGATAGAGTGTTGGGCAGATATTTTTCATTGTATTACTGGGAAAAATATCACTTACAGAGTTTAGTTGGGCAGTACTATGCCTCTGCAAGCTTCCGTTGGCGGTTGGCTTGTGATCTGCATCTATCGTAAAACTTTTATGAAATTCGTGTCAATGTGACGAAAGATGATTTACTATATCCAAACTATGACAGATTTTTTTCACAAAAAATGTGAAGCTAAATATGGAAATATGACTGATGCTGTGGGCTTATTTTATACAAAATAATTTTCACAACCTTACGAAGTATAGTGATCTCTTGGGAGTGTTCCCCGTGGGATACTTCGTAATAGATATGAAACTGCAAAAAGCGAAAGTCCCAGATATTCCTCATTGCTCACAGGTATTCCTTCTTTCGTGGTAATCTCACCGGTCATGGGGTAAAAATACACTCGATCGTTGCCTATTTTGTGGCGTGTTGGTGTTTCAGAAAGTGATTTATTTAGAAAATCCGCTTTCTTTATTGCGAGTGCAAATCTTCTGATTGCATCTTTCACTATATAACTATGTTCACGCTCCATGAGCTCAACGGCATTCTGTACTGCAGCCATCCGCGATGTGAGATGTGCGATACCCTGTGTTTCAATCTCATCAAATGGTAGTGCTGAGTGGAGTTCTGTGAGTGTACTGAGGACCGCGCCTATCTCCTCCACGCAGAGAAGATCATCTGTGCCATTTATCTCAGATGAAAATACTGTAAATGATTCATCGGTGTACTGAGGATGTCCTGTGTCGGCATCAAATACGACAGTGCCCTTCCAACTCTTTCTGTGCTCCCGTGCACTCTCAAAAAATGAATGAGCACCGATAAATCCTACTTCACTGGGAACAAATGTTCTGTTTCGATTATTTATTCGTTCAGTTTTGTCGCTGAGTACATAGCGAGTATGTGAGACTGGGTCAATATACTCCTGAACATAAGGAGGAAATGGTTTTGCAAATTTATGATCGAGAGCTGTTTTTAGTCGTGAGTGAAAACTATGTTGAGGCGTTCCGATTGGTATGAGCGGGACCTGAATTCCATGATCTTGAAGTCTCTGTACTGAGTAATCATTGAGTGTCAAGAAGTCTGCAGTCAGACCGGTCTCTGAGTAACTACCATCAGCTGTGACTGCATCGGTTTTATCATATGCTCTTTTGTATTGATCCAACACAGTAAGAGTTCGACGTGCTTCTATACTCACGAGACCTCGTCGCCGTTCGGATTGTCTTGTCAGCTCATTCGGCATTTTTGGAATTATAGCAATGAATATGGCAGACAACAAGGAGGATGTTAGAGTGGCTCGTGTTGTTCTTGTGATTGACTACTGTGTGAGAGCGCCGTTGTGAGTGCGAGTGCGTGTAGGAATTTTTGATATTTCTTGACGAGTTCTCTCGAGTCTCCGTTTATCGACGCATTTGTATCGGTATCATTTCCTTTTCTGTCTTTTTTCTTTGGGATAGAGCCTGTTCTGAGAAATGCCAACATTCCTGGTTCGACAAGAATAGGATTTTCGATATGTTCATAGAGAAACCATCTTCGGAAATGCTCTCCTGACCTAAGTTGTCTGGGTTTTGGCGCAGTGAGTGACTCTTCGAGTTGTTCCTTAAACTGTTCGCGGAGAATTCCCTGCTCGACAAACTCTTCTGGAGAAGCTTCAGGATGTGGATAGCAAAAAAATCCTCCAAATGACCGTGCTGTCTTCATAAGACCAAAACGTTCAAGTACTTCTCTGTATTGAATTGCAGCAGTGTGCCCTGCCTTGATGCTGTTGTATGTTTCCTCATACATCCTCTGCTCTACCTGTGCGAGACCATGAGGGTAGTGTCCGAATACTACAAACCCTTCTGTTTCATACAGTGCCTGTCCGGTTGAGAGATGGCGAAATGGTGTCGGCTCTATAAGGTGAGTGACTTCTTTTTGTGGCATGGGTAAGAGTATAGCAATTTGTGAAGGAAAATACAACTATAGGTTGTTATTTTGCTTGCCTGAGGTGCTTGGGTGCGAACCAGTAGTAGTACACAACGGGGATGAAAAAGAGCATGATTGTGCCTGAGAATGTCAGTCCTGCAATAATCGCACCACCAAGTCCTCTCCACAGCGGATCTGACAAGGTAACTGGAATCAGGCCTATGATTGCTGTAAATGAGGTAAGTGCAATTGCCTCAAGCCTACTTGATGATCCGTCTACGACAGCATCTATAAACGGCATGCCGATTTCCTCGTTTTGCTTTATCTTATCGACGATAAGAATCGAGTTTTTGACGACGATTCCGAAAAGCGCGAGTACTCCGATGAGCGCCGGGAAGGAAAGCGGTGTACCGCTGAGGGCAAAGATGATAAAGACTCCGGAAATAGAGAGAGGGATGACGAGCATGACGATAAGTGCTTTTCTGAAGGATGCAAACTGTAATACCATAGTGACGATAATCAACATAAATGAGAGAAGCATGGCTTTCAGAATCGATCCGACAGATTCCTGATTCTGCTCGTTGACGCCTCCTGTTTTCCATGAGTATCCTTCAGGCAGCTTTAATCCGTCATCAGCATATGTTTCAAGAGCCTTGTTTATATCTCCGATGTTGTATCCCTCAGCGACACCTGCTGAAACCGAGATTGTTCGCTTTCCGTCCTCTCGTGTTATCAGTGTCGGATTTGCTGCGAGCTTAAATGTGCCGAGTTGCGAGAGTGGGACTGGTCCATTCTGTGTTTGTACGTTTAGCGACGAAAGCGTCTCGGGAAGCTGTGTCCCCTGCTCCATTCTAAGCGTGATGTCTTTTTCAGTTGCCTGATCCTCAGGTAACTTTATTGATTTTGGACTAAATCCTGATGCATAGAATCTGAGCGTGAACCCTAGTGACTCAAGAGAGACGTTGTTTTCTGCAAGTGACGTCATGTTGGGTGTGAAGACGAGTTTCGCAGTTCCTGGTTTTATTGATTTGTCTGTGCTTATGACTCCTTCGACATTTCCCAGGTGTGCTTGCAGTGTATCAGCGTATGCATTAAGTTCAGCCAGATCATCACCAAATAACTTGATCTGCACATCGGCACCTGCTGGTGGTCCGCCGGATACTTCTGTCACAGTAATTTTTCCTTTATCATAGGTTGCAAACTGTTCGCGAAGCTCGCTTGCTATCTCAATTGAGGTTTTACTTCTCTCTTTTTTATCTTTCAGTCTTATTGTGACGAGTGCGGTGTTTGACTGTCCTCCCGCTGATCCGCCATTTTCAGAGAGCGCTCGTCCTGTCTCAACTGTCGTAAAGAGAGCTTCAGGAAGCATGCGAGCGATATCAGCAGTAGCGAGTGCTTCTTTCTCTGTTGTAGTACCGTTTGTACCAGCCGGCATCTCAACTGAGATATAGAGTGAATCCTCATCTGAGCTCGGGAAGAATTCGTTTTTTACAAAACCGAGCGGCAAAAGCATGTAGGAGAAGAGAGAAAAGAGAATTACCATGATGATCGCCTTTTTCCTACTTGATGGTGAGAGGAGAATTCTGTGGATCAGGCGGTGATACTTGTCGCTGATGCGGCCAAAATGGATAATTCCGTCATCGAGATATGAAGGAAACTGGCGTACAAGAGTGTTTGTTTTCTTCGCACTGGAATATGCTGAACTTGTTTTTGTGATGAGTGATTTTCTCACACTCTGTGTCACGAAGATGAAGAGACCTGCTGCAAGTAATGACGGGAGAAAAAGCGGTCCTTTTGGCAAAACAGCGAGAAGTACTCCCAGAAGTATGGCAACAAGTAATATCTTAAGAAATACGACGACTCTTTGCGGAAGATTCGGTTTGAGGAGAATGATAATGATCGGCAGTGTTAAGAACATTGCCACAAAAAATGAGGCAATAAGTGTCGAAGATACTACGATCGGGATGCTCTTTATAAATTCACCGATAATTCCGCTTGAGAGGAGCAAGGGTAAAAATGCCCAGACTGTCGTAATCGTAGTCGTAAAGATTGCAACGAGGAAGTCTCTCCAGACGAGTAAGCCAGTCTGAATCGGCGTAAATTTTCCTGTTCTGTGATATGCAGTCATCGCAGAAATGACGACGATTGTGTCATCTACCAGCAGACCAAGCGCCAGTAGAAGTGAGAACATCGAGAGGAAGTTGAGAGTGATTCCTGTTGCCTGCATGACCGAAAATGTGATGAGAAATGTCAGAGGTGCTGAGAGCACAGCAACGACAGCCTGACGTAATCCAAGGAAGATAAAAAGCACGATGAAAATCAGGATACTGGTGATTGAAAAATCACGAAGCAACTCATTGAACTGATCGTCAATCTCTTCGGCAGTATTTGAGACTGTTTGTATCTGAAATTGTGCACCATATGGTGCCAGAATTGTTTTGACTTCGTCCTCAGCATCATGTGCTGCCTTGTCAATGTTTGTTGAACTTGTCTTGTAGACATAAAAGGTTACTGCTGGTTTTGTACCTTCATCTCTTGATGCGATGTAGGAGAGCAGTTGACCCGGCTTTGAGATTTCCTGCACGGTCGCAACGTCTGAGAGCAAAAGCGTGTCGCCTCCGACAGTAATACTCAAATTCCGTATGTCTTCAACTGTGACCGCTTGCTTATCGATTGTGACTGAGTAGGATCCTGTCTCTGTCTCAATCGCACCAGCAGGATAGGACGATGTCGCACTCATGAGTGCTGCAGAGAATACCTGAGGACTTACACCATAAGTACTCATCGCTTCCTGATTGATAATGATCTGAATCTCCTGCGTATCAAGTCCTGATGTTTCAACCCTGTCTATCGTTGGAAGATCTTTTAGCTTTTGCTGTACTATGTGGCTTAGTCTCATCAGACTTGCGGTGTCACCTTTTGAAGAGAGCGCAAATGTCCACACAGGCTGATTTTCAAAGTCCAGTTTTTGTGCCTTCGGGGTCTGTGCATTTTCGGGGAGATCCACGGCATCGATCGCTGATTGTACGTCTGTTTTTGCTTTTTCAGGATCAACACCGGACTCAAATTCCATCTGAATAATTGAGACTGAGTCACGGGAGGCTGAAGTGACTGTTTTTACCTGGTCAAGCCCTGTGACTGCGTCCTCAAGCGGAATTGTGACGAGAGACTCAACATCCTGCGGACCGGCACCAGGGAGCACTGTCGAGACGAGTACGATTGGAATTTTTATTTCAGGATTGAGACGTCGCGGAAGTCCGAAGTAGCTCGTGAGTCCTATGCCGATGACTGCAATTAGAAGAAGTATAAGAAGGCGTGGATTTGTGAGATACCGTGCGACAAAAGAGTTCTGAAGTTTTGGGTCAAATTTGATTTGTTTGAGATAGGATACTGCCTGCTTCATACATATGTCTGCTTTACTGCGCCTGTACTGGATCGTTCTCAACAACGTTTCTTGTGAGAATCACGATGTCTCCTCTGGAAAGACCCTGTTCTACTTCAACGAATCTCCCGAACACATTTCCGAGAGTCACCTTTTTTGCAACTGCTTTTTGCCCGTTTATCACATATGCAAACGCCTCAGTTTGTGTCTGATAGACGCTGTCCAGCGGGATAAATGGATGAGACGTAAGAGTGTTGTCGTCTGCTCCTACCGGGATACTGACTGCAATGCTTTGGCCGTCTGTGAGAAGTTTTTCGTATTCAAGAGGAATTGTAAATTTGATGCTATAGAGTTGTCCGTCTGTTGCATCAGTTGAGACGTAATCAGGCTTAATACTCAGCTTCTTCTTTCCGATTGTGAGAGTGCTCACATCATCAGCTGAAATTCCTTGTGCGATCGCAAAAGGCACAGTCGCAACTGCAGTTATCGCGTGTTCACCCTGAGAAACCGTTGCAATGGGAGTTCCCGGATTTACTGATTGCCCCGGTCTGACATAGACACGTTGAACGACACCGGTGAAAGGAGAGGATGGCCGCATCAACGATTCGTTAATACCTGCGAGTGCAGCCTGAAGCCTGGCTGACTCTTTCTGCAGATCAAGTGCTTTCTCCTGGAGGGAGAGCTGTTTGAGCGTTGCGTCTTTTTGCAGATCAGCAAGCTTGTTTGGTGCTCTGTTTTTGTCTATTTGTTGTTCAAGTCCCCTGAGTTGTGCTCGTACCTGTACAACTGTTGCAAGATACTGGGATCTTTTTGCCTGATCACTATTTGTAAACTGGGTATCCTGTGGGTCTGACGGAGTATTGCCGATTGACTGGTTGGTAAGCGTAAGCATCGTCTCGTTATATCTGAGAAGTTCCTGTGTATCTCCAATAGAGCGCTCTGCGATTGCTCTCAACTCGTTTGCGTTGTCTCTACTTGTCTCAGCCAGAGAGCGCTGTGTTGCGATGAGTGATTTTTGCGTCTCGTATGTGTCGAGTACATTTTGGTACTGATTTCTCGCGAGTTGTGCCTGAATTCCTGGTGCATTTGCTCCTGAGTACGTTGATGAAAGTGTGACGATACCACCACCTCTTGTGACAGGTTCGCCTTCATGTATATTGACAGAATCTACAATTCCCGAGGTTTGTGCAAGGATTTTGACAACGCCTGTTTTCTCGACCTTTGCTTGCACGTTGACTGTGGGTGTTTTTCCGATGGTAAATGTCTGGACAGACTTTGTGATCACAGTCTGTACAGGCGCCTTCTTATTGAGGCTGCGGAGTGTATTACCGGCTATGATGAGAAGGAGTAGGATTCCAAGCGCTAAGAAAAAACTCACAAATGGTTTTCTTTGCAGGTATACCACTGTTTTTCTATAAGGAATTATCCTTCGGAGAGACGTAAATCGGCTCTTTGTTTTTTTGACAAGAGCATGATATTGAAACATTTTTTGCATACGGAAATACTCATGGGGGGCAGAGGAAATGAGCAGTAAGAACTTTAGAGTGCTATTATAGACAGATTAGGGCTTTAAGTCAAGGCAAAAGCACTAGTTCACAGTGGCAGATGGAGTCGAAGTGACTGTGGAAGTCGAAGGAATCTGCCTGAGTAGTTTTGTGATCTCTTTTGCTGTTTTGTATGCTTCCATGAGGTTTTCACGGGCTTTTTTCAGACTTTCTCTCGCCGCTTCAAGACTGGTTTTGTTCGCTGGATATCCGTCAGGTGTGAGTGGCGTAACTGTTGATATTGCAGCGTTCGTGTTTGTTGTTGCTGAGGTGATCAGGGCCTGCATTGTCGTGAGTAGTGTCTCAATCTCCGTGGTGTCTGCACCAGCTGTGGCAGCTGCGTCTGCTCGACTGTTCAGTTCTGCGTGTGCACTGGACATTTTCTCAATCGCAGTGAGTGTCGCTTCAGCCCCAGTCAGGATGTGGATTTTCGGGATAAAAAGTGCATATATTCTATAGGAGGACACAATTGACTTCGCATCAGTTTTCAAAGTCTCAAGATCAGTATCTGCTTCGATTTTTGACCGAAGTGATGTGAGATTGGTGATTTCGGTTTGTACCTGAGTACTCAGGGTTGCTTTTTGTGTGTCAGAAAGTTTTTTGAGAGAGGATATTTTTGTCATAATACCGCTTAGGCTCTTCAGACGTCTATCTATCTCAGAGAGAGAGCGTTTTTTTAAGTTTTCAAGTGTTGTTTCTTGCCGTTGCTCTTTTCGTTCTGCTGCTTTTGAAGCAGCGTTTTCTTTGCGAGTGGCTCCCTGTGTCAGTACGGCTGATTTACGTGCAGCTGATTGTGTGAGGACAGCTTCTTTTCTTGCTGCAGCCTGCGTAAGTACTGCGGTACGTCTCGTTGTCTCAGTGACAGTAACTACAGGAGTTGGTGTGAGTGTCACTGTTGTTGACTCTTCAGCAGCCTGTGCAGAAACACTGCCCGGTGCAATTACGAGTAAAAATAGTAAAGTGGTCAAAAGAGAAGCGAGTTTCATAGATGTGAATTACTGCAACTCAACAGGAGTTGCAGAGAGTTCTTGTTCAGCGACAGCAGTCTCTGCGTCAGCATTTTTAAGTGCAGCTTCAACGCTACTCAGATCCTGATCGACAACATCACTTGGTGTTGGAGAGAGTGTCGGCGCAGCTTGAGTCGGTGCAGTATATTGCATCGCTGCCTCCTGTTTTGTTTGTGTATTAAAATTATCTTTCGACATTGCGTAAACGCCAAGTACAACCAGGATCACAGATACTCCTGCTGCAGCAACGGCGATAGTTTTTTTATGACTGCTTGGCGGGATAGACGGAGGTGTTTGGTGATTTTCTGATGCCTGATGTGCTGTGTCATGGTCTGTAGAAGCAGGTGCTGTTGGAGCAGCTGGTGCAGCTGGAGGCACTGGTGTTGCAGGAGTCTCAGGTGTTTGGGGCACAACAGGTGCAGGTGGAGTGATGGGAGCAGGTGTTTCAGAAACGGGAGGAGTAACAGATTGAGGTGTTGCAGGAGTCTCAGTGACAGGAGGAGTAGGAGGAGTTGATGGTGCTGGAGTATCAGTGTGTGCTGCCGGAGGGTTTTGATTTTGATCCATAAAGATACTCTACCTAATTGCGTAATGACATGTCAAGAGTCAGCGAAGCACAAATACATAATACACGAGACTGAGTACTATTCTATAAACACCAAATGCAGAAAGTGTGTTCGTTTTGATGAATACAAGGAGCCATTTCATTACTCCAAAAGCAACGAGAAATGAAACGACAAATCCGACCGAAAGGAGAATGAGGTTCTCGAATGTAAATGAGTTATATGACTCGGTCATATCGAGTACAGATGCTGCAAGCATAGTCGGTGCTGCAAGGAGAAACGAGAACTCGACAGCAGTTTTTCGAGAAAGTCCAAGAGACATACCGCCAAGAATTGTCGCTCCTGCTCGTGAGACTCCGGGTATGACTGAGACCGCCTGACAAAGTCCTATGAAAAAAGCCTGTTTATGTGAAATTGCTGTCATCGTCTCAGTGTGCACAGTGGTTGTGCGGTACCTACGCTCAAGTAGGAGGATAAGTACGCCTCCGAGAAAAAGAGCGACGAGTGTAATGTAGGGGTTACCGATGAGAACTGTTTTTATAAGTTTATAAAAGAGAAATCCGACAACCATACTTGGTACAAATGCGATCATAATAGTCTTCCAAAGCACTTTGTTTTTTAAGAAAATCTGCATGTAGAGAATCACAACAGCAAGAATCGCTCCCAACTGGATAATAATCTCAAAGCTCTTTACAAACTCAGTTTGTTCGATTGCAAGAAGCCTTGCAGTAAGCACGAGATGTCCGGTCGATGAGATCGGGAGAAATTCAGTGATGCCCTCAACAATTGCGAGCAAAACAGCCTGAAGAATTGTCATACACCTATGATACACTAGAAATCAATATTTTTTGCATGAAGCCTGCCATCTGGCTACTCTCAGTCACAGTACTTTTCTTTTTTACCCTGAGTTTTGCATTCTGGGTATTTAGCCCTGCATTCTCAAAAGAACCACAGGAAGTAGTGTCTCCCCTTCCCTCATATCTTTCTCTTCCTAAAAATGATCAGGTAAGAATACTTGATTTCTGGAAACCGCTTATTGAATCATTCGGAGGTGAAACGGAGCTCGCACCCACTACAAAAGCTGCGTTGCTTTTTGATCTGAGTTCAGGAAAAACTCTCTTTGAGAAAGAGGCAACGACACGTTTACCGATGGCATCACTTACAAAGATCATGACCGCAATTGTCGCATTGGAAAACCCGAAACGTGATGATCGCTACCTGGTAAAGGGCGCTGATCTCGTCGGTGAAGACAGCATGGGGATTTTGCCCGGTGAGGTATTTTCGCTTGAAGAGCTTTTGTATGGACTTATGTTGCGTTCTGGAAATGATGCAGCTGAAGTTTTGGCAAGTAATTTTCCCGGAGGAAGAGATGCATTTTTGCGCGCAATGACACAAAAAGCTCAGGCTTTGGGACTCTCGGATACAAAGTTCAGTAATCCGTCAGGGTTACAAGGAGACGGAGAGCAGTACACAACGGCCGCAGATCTACTTGTGATGACAAGATATGCGCTTGAAAATTTTCCGCTTTTTGCAAAAATTGCCGCTACATTTTCACACGAGATTCAATCCACACCTACGCATCAGTCGTATTACATGGAAAATGAGACAAACCTTCTTACATCGTATCCAGGGGTCAAAGGTGTAAAGACCGGTTTTACTCCTGAAGCAGGAATGTGTCTTGTGACGTATCTGGAGTATGACGGTCACAGAATAGTGGGAGTATTACTCAATAGCGGTAATAGAAGGCAGGAAATGAAAGATATGCTTGATTATGGGCTCAAAGAACTGGGTAGTACTCCGCCTGAACATTCATAGAACTTTACTCCTTGGAATTCATCTGAGTTTCCTCTTATACTGGTATATATGAGTACAATCCGATTTCTTGGTGCAGCGGGTGAAGTGACGGGGTCATGTTTTCAACTTACGGCAACTGACGGCACGCAGATTCTTATTGATTTTGGGATGTTTCAGGGACAAAGATCTGTCTCTGACCTCAATAATAAACCGTTATCGTTTCACCCATCTGCGCTGAAAGGTGTTGTTGTCACACATGCACATCTGGATCATTGCGGCAGGTTGCCTCTCTTAGTTGCAAATGGCTACCGCGGAAAAATATACATGACAGCACCGACTGCCGCACTCGTCAATATCGTTCTTACTGATGCCGCGAAGGTAGCTGAGCAGAAACCAGACACTATCCCCCTTTACTCACTTGAGCTCGTACTGAAAACACTTGAGCTGATTGAAGTTGTTGCCTACAACGAACAGTTTCCACTTGGTGGATACATGATTCTTCTCAAAGATGCAGGGCATATTTTGGGATCGTCAAGTATTGAGGTGACTGATCAGACTGATAATACAAAAATAATATTTAGTGGTGACCTGGGCAATAGTCCTGAAGATATCGTACGTCCGACTGAGTACTTTGATGCTGCAGACGTCGTGGTCATGGAGTCAACCTACGGGGATTCTCTGCATCCTACAGATGATCCGACAACAATTCTCTGCGAAGAGATTCAAGCAATCGAACGAGATGGAGGGGTGCTTCTCATTCCGGCATTTTCTATCGAACGGACTCAGGAAATCCTTCATAGGATTAACCATTTGAAACGGGACGGAAAAATAAAAAATGACACGCCTGTGTTTATGGACGGACCAATGGGTATTCAGGCAACGTCAATTTTCAAAGACTACAGAGACTACTATAATGTTGAGCTACAGACTCATGATGATGATCCGTTCCGTTTTGAGAGTCTTATCGTCACACAGGATGCACGTGATAGCAGAGAGATCATAAAAGCCATGGAGCCAAAGGTAATTATCGCCGGATCCGGGATGATGTCTGGTGGTAGGATACTTCATCATGCAGCAAACTATTTGTCAAAAAATTCTACGAGGTTACTGTTTGTCGGGTATCAGGCAGAGGAGACTCTCGGGCATAAAATACTCAAAGGCGCAAAGCAGGTGTGGATTAATGATAAACCTGTAAAAGTGCGAGCGAGTGTCCGAGAGGTAAAGTCATTCAGCGCGCACGCTGATCAGCGCAAGCTTCTGGATTGGCTCACGCATATCAAGCACGTAAAGAAAGTCTTTCTTGTACACGGAGAAACAAAACAGCGTGAGACCCTTGCTCAGGAAATTAAGGGGAAACTTGGCGTACCAGAGGTAATTCTCCCAATGGATGGAGATGAGTTTTCCTTCTAGAATTCGTATTTTCCACAGGAGGGGCATAGTTTACTTGTGCCACGGAGCCAATTGAAGTAAAATACAGAGGTCGCCGTGGTGGTGGAATGGTAGACACGAGGGCCTTAAGAGCCTTTGCCATAAAATGGTGTGAGAGTTCGAGTCTCTCCCGCGGCACCCTTCGCCACCGCTCAGGGTAAACAGTTATGCGGTGCTATGTCTATATTGTGAGATGTAGAGATGGAATGTACTATACCGGTATAACGTCAAATCTCTCAAGAAGAGTAGAGGAGCACAATAACGGAATAAAAACGATGCTTCAGCCGAAGAGGAGACCAGTGACATTGGTATTTTACGAATATCATGAAGATCGGATGGGAGCTGCAAAGAGAGAGAAAGAGATCAAGGGTTGGAGTCGATTTAAAAAAGAAAAATTGATTAATAGTTTACGTTGAGGAACGTAGAGACGAAACGGGGAGTAGCTCAGTTGGCTAGAGCGCGTCGTTTGGGACGATGAGGCCGGAGGTTCAAGTCCTCTCTCCCCGACTCAGAAAAAATAAAAGTTGGTTTTATTGAGAAATGGTTTTATAATAAGACCGAAATACACCACGCGGGAGTAGTTCAGTGGTAGAATGTCTCCCTTCCAAGGAGAAGGTCGCCGGTTCGAACCCGGTCTCCCGCTCACACACTGTAATGGTATAATTCCCGGCGACAAAAAAGTCGCCGTCTTCATTTATGACACTGACAGCAAACTACCGCAAATACCACTCAGGCAATCCACTCCAACGGAGATTTTTAGAAAGATTGCTTACTCAAATTGTAAGGCAAGCGAGAATTATTCATCCTAAATCCGTATTAGACGCAGGGTGTGGGGAAGGATTTTTGTTAGAGAGACTACAACATGCAGGGATAGGTGTAAAAAATATCGGTGTTGATCACTCAGATACCGCTCTTGCAATTGCACATAAAGAGCGACCGGAGTTATCAGTGCACAAAGGAGATCTCTACAAACTCCCATTTAAAGATAATTCTTTCGATCTCGTGCTTTGTTGTGAAGTCTTTCAACATCTGAAAGATCCGAAAAAAGCGTTAAAGGAACTTCACCGTGTAGCGAAACAGTATGTGATATTTTCAGTTCCGAATGAGCCGCTCTTTAAGACTGCAAATTTTATGAGGGGAAAACATGTGCTCAGTCTTGGTGATGATGCATCTCATCTGAATCACTGGAGTGGAGATTCTTTTGAGGAATTTGTCAGTAAATACTTTACTGTCTTTACCAGGAAGCAACCCTTCCCCTGGACAATACTGGTCGGTGAAAAACGTTAGGCTTTGTCAAATTTTTTCTCGAGACTACTGTAGAGCACGATAATAAAGGAGAGAAACGGAATTGAGAGAAGTGCTCCGACGACTCCCATCAGATTTGCACCAATCATCACACCAAGAATCACGACAACAGGGTTAAGTCCGACTGCACGTTGCATAATTTTTGGGACGAGGACGTTGTTTTCTAATGTTTGTATCAGGATGTAGATGACAACAACAATTAATGCAAGTGACGGAGACACGGTAAGCGCAACGATGACAGCAGGTACTGCAGCGAGAGTTGGTCCGAGTGTTGGAATCGCCTCAAGAAGTCCTGCGAGCACTGCAAGTGGCAGTGCAAACGGTAATCCAATTATTGAGAGTGCGATAAACGTCATGATACCTATCGCAAAGCCAAGTGTGAGTTGTCCCCTGAACCATCCTCCGAGTTTGTCATCAACCTGACCTAAGATCTCAAAAATATCATCCCTGTCTCGCTTCGGAAAGACACTAGCAATCGCGTGTTTAAACTTTTCATGATAGAGGAGAAGATAAAAAGCTACGATAAGAATCGTGACGGTAGAAAATACTCCTCCAAACACTGCTGACGTGACGGCAAATGCGTTTTTGCCCAGATTATTCAGCTCTCCTGCTACAGCTTCCTGAATCTGTTTCGCATCAATACCGAATCCGAGTGTCGAGCCCGCCTGATCCATGTATTCAGGAAAATTATTAAGGAGTGTTTGTACCTGGGAGAGTATAAATGGAATAAGCGGAAAAATAAGCAAGAAGAGAATCACTATAGTACTTAGATACGGGATTAAGACAGCAGCGAGATTCGGCAGACCTTTGCTTTTGAAAAAATGTACAAAAGGCAGAAGCGATGCCATGAGTATATAAGATATAAAAATTGCCGTAATAATATCCCGTAATAGAAATACCAACCATCCCAGAAGAATGATAAAAAATACCATCAGAAGCTGGTGACGGAAAATGTATGAGAACAGTTTGTATGCCATATCCTACTCTCACTATATTCAAACCCTGCATTCTTGTCAATGAATCATAGTATAGAGCAAAAATTGAACTTACTTACGCATACTGATACAATAAAGAAAGCTTTTGGCAGAGAACATATGGCAGAGAGAAGGATCAGTAGTTCCTTTAAATTGGCCATTATCCATTTTCCATTAGCCATTAGGTACAGCGCGCCTGTAGCTCAGCTGGATAGAGCAGGTCGGTTCTAACGACTAGGTCGGGGGTTCGAATCCCTCCAGGCGTACAAATTGATTACTAAGTCCCGTGTGTTATGAATCCTGAAGTGCCACAATCAGAAACGGTAGAAAATTCTATGCCTCATACTGAAACGAAGCGAAGGTTTCCAGTATTTCTTATTCCTTTTTTACTTCTTTTACTGCTTCTTGTTGCAGGCACATACTTTATATATGGTAACTTTAGTCTCCCGGGAGAAAAACATGCAGGAGGTAAAGTCGTCACTCCGACTGACTCCCCCACTACGACCCCACTTAGATGGACTTCTCCGAAGAATTATCTCGCTACAGACTCTTCATCAAATATCGTCTTAGGATCACTGAGTAATGGGCAGTCTAAGGTGATTGTAAAAGCGGTGAGCGGTCCCTTCGGTGCACCACAGTTTCAATCACTCGCAACACGTTCTGGTACATATTTTTTGTATACGAAACTTCCTGATACGATTATTACAGAGCTGCAAAAAAATCCTCCATATGAATTTTACGGATCAAATGATAACGAACTTCATCTCGTGACAATCGGTAAGGACGGATCTGTAAAGGATGTAATCGCAGACACGAACGTATCAGTCGGTGCCGGCGCATCACTTATCGCATTTGATAGCGAGGAAAAAGGATTTTATTATCCGAAGTATGAGAATGAAAAAGATGTGAGTTATTATTTCTCGCTCGCAGATTCTTCCAAGAAGCTCTCTGAACTTCCGCAATATCTACAATCCAGTGCTGCGCTGTCACCTGATAGAAAACGATACGTGCTTTTGGACGCAATGCCAAAAGATAATTCAGACACCGGTATCAATAGTACCTATACTCTGTCGCTTTTTTCAGTATCGGGTAAAAAAGAAAAAACGCTCTATAAAGATTTTATTTCTGGTGAAACCTCTGTGATTTTTCCAACTGAGAACTCAGTCTTTCTCGCTCGTGAGGATTATGTCGACGGACCTCAGAGTGTGTGTTATATAGAACAGATTCAAGTAAATACTGCAAAAGTCACACCCTTGAGAGCTCAGGAATGTCCACCGGGATCATCGTCCACAAATTTTCATGATCTGAGTCTTTCTCCTGACAGAAAATTTCTTCTTGCTCTCTATAGCCAGGATTCACCAGGTGAACAGACCCGGCTTGGGAGTTTCTTCGTTGTGGATCTTAAGAGCGGAGCATCTCAATCACTCGCAGAGGCTGATGAGTGGTATGGGAAGTACTTCTGGATTGATCAACGTGAGGTGCTCACGACAATTACCAGGGATCAAAAACCAATAGTGTACAGACTCAATCTCTCAACAGGTGAAGCATCTGTTGATGATATGTTTACAGGAAAACTTATCCTCGCAGCATTTTAATTTATCTTCCACTTTTTTGAGTAGGAGAGAGACTCTTCACTTTATCTTTGATCAGCGTATTTACTCTTCGTTTCTACAAATTTTGTTTTGAATGGATATCATCTCAATTAATGTCCAAAAGAATAGTGTGATGAGTAATAGTAAACTATAACCAATAATTTGTATAGAAAATAGCATTACTTATTATTTATACTCACTAATTCGAAAAAATTGCAAGTATTCTAACACGTTGTGATGATTAGCTTTGTTTTGATAGTAGAAATAGTCACTTAGCCTCAGTTATGTTATAATTTCCCTACGTTTCCATTGGACATTTGACATTGGAGATTTGAAATTGTTCTCGGTGGCTATAGCTCAGTGGTAGAGCGCCAGCTTGTGGAGCTGGACGTCGCGGGTTCGACCCCCGTTAGCCACCCCAAACCTTTTGATTTGCTAAAGAATCACGGCTGGTTCAAAAAGTGTAGTTGAAGAGGTTACTCTTCGATTTATTTGGTGTTTTGGAGCTGCGCAATATCGAGCTTTTTCATGTTCATCATGCGCTTATATGCTCCAGGTAATTTTATAGTTTTTTCTATATTTACCGGTGTGATTTGCCAACTTACGCCAAACTTATCTTCAAGCCAACCGCATTGTTCAGCCTCTGAATTTGATGATAATTTTTCCCAGTAGTAGTCAATTTCTTCTTGATCAGTACAGAGCACCATGATTGATATAGCTGGTGTGAAACCAAAAGCATGATCAGCTCCACCATCCATCACAGCAAACCATTCCCCAAAAAGTCTAAAATCTGCATAGGAAATTTTACCAGCTCTGTCAGGCATTTCTGACGGATAACTATTGATATTTTGACTCACTTCACTGTCTTTAAATACTGATGTATAGAAATTCATTGCATCTTTTGCGTGACCATCTCGTTCTCTGGTGAACATGAGAGAAGGTACGATTTTTGGTCTTTTCTCACTATCGGGACTACTCAGCATAAGCTGCCAACTATATCCATATTTGTCCTGTACCCAGCCGTAGTATTTGCTAAATGGATATTCTCCAAGCTCCATGAGCGCTTTTCCTCCATCTACGAGCCGTCCCCATAACGCATCGCTTTCTTCTTTGGAGTCACAGGTATAGAAAAAGGAAATTGAAGGATTTGGTGTGAATGTTGTATCTGCATTTATTGCTATAAACCGAAAGCCACTGATTTCAAAATCAATTGTGAGTACTTTTCCGGCAAAATCTTTTTGAAAGTCTGCTAAACCCTCTTCTTCTGTGTTGGGGTAATGCAGTGTTGAATTGATCTTACTATCCTTGAAGACTGAGAGATAAAAATTCACCGCTTCTTCAGCGTTGTGATCGAACCAAAAATTAGGAATAATTTTTTGCATTGTGAAAGTATATTATCACAAAATTTTAACGAGTTCTGAATTTTTTTTGTTATACTTATGATATGGCTAAATCAGCTGACTCTAAAATAGTTTTTGATGCAACACTTTATACGATTAATTCCTGGACAATTCTCAGACTCCCCGAGGAAGCCAGTGCAAAGCTACCGTCACGAGGTATGACCATGGTCTCAGGAACTCTCAATAACGTTCCGTTTCAAACAGTACTGGAACCTGATGGGAGATATGGTCCGGGATTAAAGCCAAGCCATTGGTTTAGACCTGATAAAAAATTATTGGCTGACACCGGTGCAAAAGCAGGTGATACTGTGCATGTTTCAATCGAACCGTCGAAAGAGTGGATAAATCCTGAGGTGCCCTCTGATATGAAAAAAGCTCTCATCGTGAACAAGGAAATTCATAAATTGTGGAATGATATTACACCGATCGCGCGGTGGGATTGGGTTCGCTGGGTTCGTGCAGTGAAGACTGAGGAGACGAGAAAAAAGCACGTGGAGATAATGCTCTCAAAACTAAGTAAGGGTATGAGGCGTCCATGCTGCTTTAACCGCAGTCTCTGTAGCGAGCCGGCTGTCTCAAAAAATTGGGTACTTCTTGATCCGGCACAGGCATAGGAAATAAATATATGCTTAAAAATATTCAGGATTACAATAATTCTCACAATGAAAGTGATAAATCGATTTGTGAGTTTTTACGTCAAGAGATTGATAAGTGTCTTCCTGAAGCGGAGAGTAAGATTTGGCATGGACATCCGGTTTGGTTTTTAGACGGAAACCCTATTGTTGGTTATAGCAAGCAAAAAGATTGTATTAGGCTAATGTTTTGGAGCGGTATTGATTTTGATGAAGAAAAATTATTGCCTGGAACCGGTAAATTTAAAGATGCATCAATAAAATACACAGATAAAAAGCAGGTAAATACAAATGAGCTTAAAGGTTGGCTACAAAAATCCAAAGAAATTCAGTGGGACTATAAAAATATAGTAAAGCGTAAAGGCGTACTCGAAAGACTGAAATAAATCCTCTAAGACTATGTAATTAACTCTTGCAAGAAAAAATGTCTCTCCTCTATAATGCAACTCGCATAGATTGTCAGTACAATGAAAAAAAGAAAGGATTGGTCCCAAAAATCAAAAAAAACACAACGCACCTCTTTGTATAAAATTCATACTTCTCCTTCCCGTTTCTCTTCACTTCTCCATCTTCTTCTCGTGATCAGCACCCTCATATCTATCTTCATGTTTAATCCCCATCCATTGCCTGCTGTAACAAAAGACCCTACGTTACGAAATTCTCTCGCAGTGCTTACTACCCAGGCGAGCACACATACGATAAGTCCTGAAAAAAAATCATTGTTTGTCCCTAAAGCAGAAGCTGCAGATCAGAAAAGTGAGTTTTGTCTCTTTGTACCTGTGCTCTTTTATCACCATGTTGAGCCACTCTCTGAAGCACAGCTGTCAGGGCATGCGCAGTTTACTGTGGATAGTGCGGTCTTTGAGTCACAGATGAAATATCTCAAAGAGAACGGCTACATGACAGTATCTATAGATACGGTTGTCGATGCAATTCACAATAAGAAATCTCTCTCACAAAAGGCAGTTGCGCTGACATTTGATGATGGGTATGCTGACATGTACGACTACGCATATCCAGTGCTGAAGAAGTTTGGATTTGTTGGAAATTTTGCCATTCCGACCGGTCTCATCGGGCAGGATGGCTACATGAATTGGGAGCAGCTGACCGAAATTGCACGAGATCCCAACATGCATATATATAACCACACTGTGTCACACGCAGATTTACTTCATAATTCTTCGTACACTGAGAATGAGATAGCCGGAGCGCAGAGTGATATACAAACTCGACTCGGATTGAGGTCAAATATCTTTTTCTATCCATATGGATCATTTAATGACCGTGTAATTTCTGCACTTCGCGATAAAGGCTATATCGCAGCTTTTTCTACTCTCCCGGGCACACTACACTGTGAGTCTTCCCTCATGCAACTCTCCCGTACCCGCATCGGCAATGCCCCACTCTCCCTCTACGGCCTCTAGATAAGTGTCTTATAGTATGATATACTTTCTGAGTATGAGTGAATTTGTTGGGCCTCCTCAAGAATGGAAGATTGGAAGAAATGAAGAAGCTGCCCTACGGCTTCAAATACAAGATGCTATTGCAAATCCTCTCGATCGTGTGGAATGTATCAGATATGAGATTGGTGATTTAGAGACACCAAGAGTTGTGACACTTGGTAATCTTACTCTCACCCGCGGAAAACGCTTTTGTGACCTCGTACGCATGGAAATGACAAGTTCATGGGGACCTGTTCGCTACCTCCCGGAGATAGAAGCTGATATCTTCAAGTACGGCAGTAAACAAAGTATATTTGACCATGAGCTCGCTCATTTACGTAAGGTGCATGAACTTGCAAGAGACAAGATGAAGAAATCTGTTATCACGTGTTATTTCCTTGATGAGTCCTTAGATACGATACCAAAACAGCTTTCGATGGGAATGTCTGTACGCCATCCCGTAATTAATGATCCTTTTATTGACATGCAGATAATAATTGCGCCTGAGAATTTAAGTGTCAACGATTGCGTGCAGCTTGAGGTACTTTTTGCGAAGCATAGGTCTGAATTGGAGTCACGCGATGGATTTGTTGAGATGATCTCTGCTGAGTATCTCAGAAAAACCGGTATCGATCTTCTCTCACCCCGCCATTTCTAAATTGACGTATTTTGTTTCACTTTTGTTCTAGTTTTATTCTCTTTACATTCGTGAAATATTCTAATATATTTAGAGTATGTTTCTGTCCAAATTCCTCAAAAAAATTATCAAAATGTACGCGTATTGGGTATTAGCGTAGTAATTTGAAATTTTCAATTGAAAATTAATATGCATCGTATTATTCTCCATATTGATTTTGATTCCTTTTTTGCCAGTGTTGCACAGGAGGATCATCCCGAGTTTCGGGGTAAACCTCTGGGAGTAACGGCGCACAATGGCAGAACCGCTATTATTGCCGCGAGCCGTGAGGCCAAGAAGATGGGTGTCAAAAATGTCATGCGTACCTATGACGCCTACAAGCTCTGCCCCGATCTTCTTCTGACGAGCGCAGATTTTCATAGGTACTGGGAGATCAGTAAGATTTTTATCAATATCTGCAAAGATTTCTCACCATATGTTGAGGTGTTCTCGATTGATGAACTTTTCCTGGATGTTACTCTGACGGCACATCTTTTCGGCGGCGTGCATCCACTCATTAAAAAACTGAAGACCAGAGTCAGCCACGAGATAGGACCTTTTATTACTGTCTCTGTCGGGATTGCCGGGAATAAAATGCTCGCAAAAATGGCTTCTGGTTTGAAAAAGCCTGATGGTGTTTTTGAGGTTAGGGATGATCGACTGGAGCAGGTCTTTGCTATAGCCAAGTTGCAGGATATTTGCGGCATAGGACCCCGTATTGAGGCGAGATTGCAGCAAATGGGTATCACGACATTGCTCAGACTGCGGCAGGCCCCTCTCCCACTCCTTGTTGCAGAGTTTGGCGATGTGGCAGGACATTTTCTTTATAATGTCGGACAGGGAAAAGATACTGCTCCTGTCCGCTCTTTTACACAGGTTGACGATGTAAAATCAGTGGGACGTAATTACTGTCTCCCGCACAATGAGTATGATACGCGCATTGTGCTGCAAAATGTCTATGAGCTCTGCGAAGAAGTCTGTCTTAAACTTCGCAGGCTTAATAAGAAAGCGCGGAGATTTGGCATAGGACTTCGTGGCACGCATGACCTGTATGGTCATACGCTCCGGACGATGTACTCATATCAGGCGCGTGATATGTTTTATTCCTGTCTGCAGGTTATCAAGCGTTACGATACGCTCTTTACTGAGGGGTACACCCGGCAGCTCAGCGTCTGGGCTTCGCATCTTCAGGACACTGACAAAACAACAATGTCTCTTTTTCCTCATGAGAGACGATGGGATGATTTATCATCGACACTGGACACGATCAATGAAAAATTTGGCAATCACACGATACGAAACGGTTTCCTTCTCTATGCCGACAAACTGACAACCGCACCAAACGGTTTCATGGCAGATAAATACGAGCGACTGCTTCTCTCAAAAACACCCCAGGAAAATCCTGTGCCGCAGACAAGGGAGGTATTTTACGGATGACAATGATTATGAGGCAGTAGACTTCTTCGTCTCATTTTCTTCCTGACAGATAAAATGAATCTCACCCATCGTCAGCTTTTTTTCATCCTGGGAAAGTGAGAGTACTTCAAGGAGTTCTGGCTTGGCGCATATTTCCTTGCACAGCGTGACGTGATGCTGCAGGAGTTGAGCCTTTTGCGCCATAGAGAGCGTCGTAAGCATAGTAATTGGATGCAGGGTATACTTTTCTATGAGATCACGGAGACTTTCGCCTGTAGGATATCCCCAACTGACAATTTTTAATTTCTCACACGCTGCATATGCGATTGCATCGACAGTCGCTTTCGTGTTAGTCACAAGCCATCCTTCATCAAGATTATTTTTTACTTTTGCATCATCAAACCGGGCTTTTGTATAGAGAGCAACATGGATATCCGATCTATTTCCTGGGTTATTATGAAATTTTGCTTCAATCATCAGTCGCTTACCGTTTTTTTCCGCGAGCACATCGACTTCATGCGTCACGCATTTACCGCCGAGAACCTGACGCACCTGCGTTGCGTAGCCGTGTTCCTGCATAATGCTCGCAACAAAATCTTCAAAGGGGTACCCTGTAGGGCCAAGCATCATGATCGCCTGTTTAAGAGAGTATCGTGATTTACTGAAAGGATGCGAAGATTTTCCGAGGAATTCACTGATGTGATGAAAAATTTCCCACGTCTGCATGCCGTCATAGAAGCGGGTCTTTATGTGTGTGAGGACTTCATTTTCAAGCTGCTTCGGGATACCTGCACGGCGCATCGAATTGAGAACTTTTTGCTCATCAAATGCTTCACGGGTACCATCAGCTTTTAGGACAGTGTGCATCATTTTGTGCGAAAAGAAGACATCATGTCAATCTTCGTGCACATATATAATTGTACACGGCGAAGTAGTAACTGCAAGACTTAGTTCGTAATAGTACCCGATGAAGATGCCGAGGGATCTATCACACCGTCGTATTTAAATTTTCTCGTCAGTAGTTTTTCCTGACCCGTCACAACGCTCTTTACCCGGAGTTCAAGTGTGACCTGCCCTTTCGGAGGGTTATACAGCGCGATCGATTTATCATCATACTCTGACCATCTCCCATTATTTATTCTATAGGACCAAACCACTGCACAATATCCTTCACCATCACGCTCAATTGAAATTATGAGAGGATTTTCAGTCACTGTGTCGCCTTCTTGTGGGCTACTGATATCAACAGGACCGATCTCCTTTTTGCACGCCTCTGTAGGTGTTGATTTTGCGGTGACGCCTGATGTATCAGTTGAACCGGCTTGAGTGCGGGGCTCAAGTGTCGTTATAATAATTCTGGGTGTCGGTTCAGGACTTTTTTCTTTTGCCTTGTCTTCCTGACGGAGATTTGAGACATTCAGAATTATAACTGTCAGAAGCACCGGAACTGTTAAGATCGCTGTGAAAAACTCGACATACTGCTTTTTTGCGGGTAAACCTCTGTAAAACCTGATAAAACGTGAAAAAAAGTTCTTTTTCTCTTGCATGGCTCTAGGATGCTTCTATTGTACCCAAAATCGTATTGTGATGCAAAAAGGCTGAGAATCACCTGAATGGAGGGAAAATTGAACTTCCTACCGGATTATTGATACAATGCCATATGCCATTAGCTCTACGCTATTGGTCAAATCGCGCCTGTAGCTTAATGGATTGAGCACTTCGCTTCGGACGAAGGGGTTGGGGGTTCGAGTCCCTCCAGGCGCACTAAGATCTTTTTGTATTTTGTAACAGTAATGTTTATATTTCCTGTGGACTCGAACTTCTGGACTGAACAAGTAAAAAGAATTTGTGACGAAGTGAAGGAGCCGATGTCGCGAGGCGAGCAAAACGAGAGCTTGTGAATTGATTCACTCCAAAAGATCCTACATCTTGAACTACATTCATTTTAAAATGACAAGTGAAAAAACATGGTATCTCTACATTATCAAGTGCTCAGACGATACGTTATACACGGGAATCAGTATCGATGTCGCGAAGCGAATTAAGCGACACAATAGTGGTCATGGTGCAAAATCAATCAAAGGGAAACTACCTGTTCTGCTTGTCTATCATGAACCTCATGAATCACATCTTTCTGCCGCAAGAAGAGAGCGGGAGATTAAACGTTGGAAACGATCACAGAAGTTAAAGCTTATTGAAGAAAAGTATAGTGAGCCCAGAGGGATTTGACTCACAAGTTCTTGCTTCGCAAGCCTCGCGAGCCCGCCTCCTTCACGAGAATACAAACACTTGTTCTCGTTCAGTCCGGCAGTTCAAATCCAGAATTACTACAAAAATCATTTACAAAAGTATAAATTTTCGTAGTGAGCCCAGAGGGATTTGAACCCCCAACCAATGCCTTAAGAGGGCACTGCTCTACCGTTGAGCTATGGGCCCGGGTTATGTATAGCGAATGACTAATAGCACATTGCGAAATTAGTGCAAGCTAGACACTCAGAATTTGTACATTATACAGAGGAATTGCAAAGACGGCAATATTTTTCTCGTATCACATATGATGAGAAATATTCGGAGTATATTATTTTTCGGCAAGAGACGCAGTCCTGACGGATTTCTTTTCTTTCTTCACTACTTGCCAGATTGTAAATGCTAAAAGTACTACGCCTACAATCTGCGTCCATGACAACCCGTTGTGAAAGTAAAAGTAGTCTATAAAGATGGCTGATGCCGGCCAAACAAGTTCACACAGTGTCGTGATACGCGCTGGAGTTCTTTTCAGTCCGTAGTAGTAGATGGCTAAGGCGACAAGACCGGTTGTGAACGTAATCAGCAGGAGTGTTCCCCACTGTTCAGGCTTGAGCATAAATAATTGCGATGTCTCATTTTGACCAAAGATAAACAGTAGCGCAAATATGGGTGCGAGAAGAAACCGTAAAGCTGTCGCTGTGAGGAAAGATACCTTATTCAGGACGTATTTACTGATCGCTGTCGATGATCCCCAGAGAAGCCCTGCAGAAAGTGCCAGAAGCCCTGCAGTTGCCGTTCCCTGTCCGGTTGCGAAGTTGACAGACAAGTCCTTAAATGTGATCAAATATGCTGCACCCAGTGCAAGACCTGCCCAGACAAGAAACCGCTTCGTCAATGGTTCTTTGAGAAGTATCCTGGCTGCGAGAATCGCCCAGATAGGCTGGAGTTGCTGTAGCAGCACAACCACAGAAAACTGTATATAGTTTACTTTTCCAAGTGCCTGTGTGTAAAAAATCGTACCCAGTGCTCCTGAGAAGAGTGCAACTACTCCGATCGCCAACCACTCTTTCCTTCTCATTTTTTTCAGATCTGGCAGCCATTTAGAGATAAACAGAAATAGAATTCCGGCTCCGAGTAGGTGTTCATAGAATACAATTACTGATGGGGGGAGAATATAGAGACTTCGGCGGAGAACTCCATCGAAGCTCCAGAGAAGCGCTGCGGTGATGATAAAAAGTGGACCAAACTGTAGTATTTTTTTCATAAAAAATCCCCGCTACTTTCGGGGATCTCATCACACAAAGTACAACTTAGACGCTCACGCGCAAAGCGACATCTGTGAAATACTATTCTCTCTTTTATCCCGACTATACGGTCGCTGAAGGATTTCCGCCTTCTCATGTCTGCTTGTGGCAGACTCGTAGAGTGTGCTCTTTATAAGAGTTTACTACCGATTGTGATTTGCTGTCAGAATATAAAAATCACTGACAGCGCACACGTACCCCGAAAGAATACAGCAATAATACCTGCTTCCGAATTTGACGTCAAGTGAATATACTGTGGCAAAACGTGCTCCTGTGCAGGCGTGAAAGTCCATATTTTTTCAATAAATCACGATGAAGTACAGTGCCATATCCTTTGTGCTTTGCGAATTGGTACTTTGCATATTCACCACGAAGCAACTTCATATAATTGTCTCTATGCACCTTTGCGATGATAGAAGCAGCGGCGATACTCAGTGATTTCTGATCACCTTTTATAATTGCCATCTGATTTTTTACTCCTCCCATAGCATACGGTGCAGAAAATCCATCCAACAAGACAAAAAGTGGTGTGTGTTCCGCAAGTTTCCGCAGATTACAAATCGCCTTCCGGAAACCTATCTGATTAGCCTTTCCAATCCCAACCTTATCTATCACTCTCACTGACACCTCAACGATTGTGATCAATCGCGCATGCTCTTTGATGACGACCGAAAGTTCTTCTCGCTTTTTTGGACTAAGTAGCTTTGAGTCGTTCACTTCGTGGAGAATTTTTTGTGCAGTGTTATCTGCATGGAATAGCGGCGGAAACACAACTGCGCCTACGACGAGTGGACCTGCAAATGCACCGCGGCCTACCTCGTCAACTCCTGCTACGAGATATCCCTCTTTCCATTTTTTATATTCTTCCTCAAATGAGGGATTCCTGCGTGCTTTCGTCATCCCCTGCATCAAGTTCGAGACTCTTAATATCTTTGAGTGAGGGAAGCACGCTCTGAAAATCTCCGAACATTTGGGCGGCACTTTTATCCAGTTTTCCGATCTGATTCTCCCTGTGTTTCCAGATTTTTTCCATCGCTCTCCTCTCTGCGGTGAGACCATCACGTAGTGCCTTCACACTCTCAAAATGTGACTCAAATTTATGTCTGAACGCATCACTTGAGATGTACTCATAGATTTCCTGAAGTGTATCATCGTCTGATGCTCTCGCTTTTGCCGCAGCCACAAAGAGCAGTCTTTCCCTGAGAATGTCAGTCAACCCGACAGCATGTTCAAATGTGGTGATCAAAACACCATCTTTTTTCTTGAAACTCGTCACATCTGAAGGAAGCGCATCGCTCACAAGTACAGATATTGTTGCATTTACCCTTCTTGCGTCCTCACGCAGCTTCGGAAGCCACCCACTGCTCCACTGTTTCGTCCGCTTTATTTCCCAGAGTATCGATCCTGCCTCTTGTCCGAATTTATTTTTTACGACCTGCCAAATATCTGCTCCTTCCACACCCTTGGGTACCGGGAGGAAATCATCGAGAGGAAATGTTTCACGTAATGTTTCTTCAAGCTGCAATTCCTGTACTTCTCCTTGAAGTTGTTGTGACTTTTGACTTGCTTTTCTCTGGGCATCTTCAAGTGATTTCTTCGTGTCCTCAAGCTGTTTTTTCAGCTCTGATGTCTCAAGATCTGCTTTTTCCTTTGCATTTTTCAGTGCTTCTTCTTTGATTTTTTCTCGTTCCTCATTCAGTTTTTTCTGATCTTCAATCTCCTTGTGTTCAAATTTATCGGAGAGTGTTCTGATGGTTTTATTCAGCTCGAGTAGTTGCTCCTGCAGCTTATTGTTTTTTATTTTTGCTTCCTGCAGTTCATTGGCGGAGTCTTTTAATTTAAAATGAAACTCTTCTACCGCTTTTTTCTTTGCTTTTTCTTCC
>JBDKFM010000005.1:0-31360 GCA_039798685.1 Candidatus Parcubacteria bacterium
CCGGACTACTCCCTCCGGTGACGAGCATTTTAATTGTCAGATCAGGAAGGTCATTGAGACGCAACCCCTTCTCGACAATTTTTCTGATTTCTTCTTTTTTCTTTGGAATCCTGATGCCCAAAATTTTTGCAGAAACAAATAGTCTTGAGATGTGATCATCAATTCTAAACGGGATTTTATTATATGTCCTGAGAAAATCAAAAATCCCGAACCCCCTGATGACAGAGAGATCTGTAGCCGGTATTTTCAACTCAGCATCAGTTACCCATTTTCCATTGAGAAAATGCATCATTCTCATTTTGCAATTGTATGTCCCCTCACATCACGAATACAAACGATTACGAGAGGGAGACAAGCGTCTTTTTCATTTTAAGATCAATTGCCAACATCACAAAACCAGTTAGAAACGTAGGATACTTACCTACATAATGCTTTTTATAAAATGTCTTCATTGCACCGAAACGCTGTTTTGTCACCCACCGCTTCGTCTCGAGTGTCGCTGTTGATGTATCCTTACTCTCCTTGCGGATGCCGCTGGATGCACCTTTCAAATGGAGTATCTCAACAGTCGGAACAAAATATATTTTCCAGTCATACTTTTTTAGCATATAACAAAAATCAATATCCTCTCCATAAAAGAAATAATCCTCGTCCCACCACTTTGCCTCTTCCCCTGCCTCACGCCGGACGATCATAAATGCTCCTGCGAGCGCATCGATTTCATGTATCTTTCCGAGAGATTGCCACGCCATATGATATCCATTAAACAACATAGTCTTCGGAAATAACTTTGACAGTCCTGAAAAATGACAGAGTGCATTCCAAGGAGTAGGGAAGCCGCGATGCGCCGCGTCATCAAGTGTTCCGTCGGCAAGCCTCACAAAACAGGTTGCAGCTCCCGCATCGCTGTGTGTATCCATAAACTTCACCATTGCAGAAAGGGTATCCTTCGGAACGACTGTGTCCGAGTTTAAGAAAAGCACATATCTCCCCTTTGATTTTTTAATACCTATATTGTTTGCCCGGGAAAATCCGGAATTCTCTTTATTTGCAATAATTGTGAGTGTGCCTGAATCAGCACCGAGATTTTTTTTAAAATGCTCCATCGCATCAAGAGAAGTATCTTTCGAAAGATTATCAACGACGATTACCTCAAAAGATATATCTGACGTATTTTCATACACTGACTTCAGGCATGCGACAGTTAGGTCGGCGGTGTTGAAACTCACGATAATAATTGAGAGATCAAGATTTTTCATGAACTAATGAACTCCACGTATTGTAAAGCTTTGCACCAATTCCCGTCCAGCTATATTTTTTTTCGACTGCAGAGAAGGCAGTAGCCGCAAAATCACGCTGCAATTTCTTATCCTCAAGTAACCGAACAGTCATCTCTGCAAATTCAGAAGCATTTTTTGCAATCAACAACTCTTTTCCGCCAGAAAAACCTAAGCCATCGATTCGCTCAGACAACGCGACGACGGGCATCTTTGATGCCATAGCTTCGAGAATCTTAAAGTTAGTCCCACCCCCGATACGAACCGGTGCAATCATCACTGAACCCTTTGAGTACACGTCGTGAATATTTTCCACAAACTCAACCGTTTCTATGCGCCGATCCCTAAGATACTCCTGCTTCGATGAATTCCGCCCCACAACAATCAATCGTATATCATCAGGCAACTGAGGAAACACATGCGCAATAAACCATTGCATCGCGTCTCGATTTGGAAAGTATGTAAAATTTCCCATAAACAGTAACGTCTTTTCCGGATTGCTCTTCCGCTCAGCGTTCTCAAATGATGCAATATCAACCCCATTTGGGACTATTTCAACACGCTTCCCACATACGGATGAGACTTGGTCTCTCTCAGTTTCTGTCACAGTAAGAATACAATCTGAACGATGATAAAATGCCTCCTCCTCCTGCTTGATCTTTTTCACTTGCGATTGAAAAAATAACCTCGCTGGCAAAAATTTCTGACTATCTGCGAACTCTTTATAAAGCAAATGTTCAATATTTTCAGTGCCGAACACCTGTTTTACCCCAAGCTGTGTCAGAGCATGGTGAAGATAAAATCCCGTATAAAAAGACTCAAAATGTACGAGATCAATTTTTTTCTCCCGTACCACGTCGAGAAGTTCTGAATGAACTGTTGGAGTAAAATAAAGAGAATAAAAAATCGAGTTCTTGCTAAAAAACGAAACAAGATTCGCGGGAGAGTACAATTTTCTTCTTGGAAAAAGCCGTATGTCCTCTATACCTAAATCCCTAAGCGCATTAAGATCAGTCGTTGACGGCATATTCCTCACAAATGAGAAAAGTATAATTTCTGCATCTTTTTTCGCGAACTTCAGAAGATTAAATGCCCGTGTTTTTCCTCCGCTATTTGTTGGATAGGGAAAATCATATGTAAAAAAAAGTATCTTCATTATTGCAGTTTAAGAATTAGATACTTCTGATCAGAAGCAACGATCTGATAGTCCTTTCCGAATCCCTCAAAATCCTCTTCAGTAGGATTGACTATTGCGACATACTCAGCTCCAAGTGTAATCATCTCAGGCATCGATTTTTGCAGGCTTGCCCAACCCTTTCGCTTCGTCTGATACAAAAAACTTGTATCACCGCCATAAAAAGTAATCACCTTTGCATCTTTTGGCAAAAGCGCATCAACGACATTTCCCGCAACAATTATATTCGGATTATTAATATTAAAAAATTCCCGTATATGATACCAACTAAAAAACAGCATCAGACTCACTGTGCAGAGCATGATGGGGATACTGACAATTCTACTGAGCTCTCGTAAAGGACGCCATAAAAACGCAGCACCGAATCCCAAAAAGAGCGCAATAGAAGGAATTATCGGAATTTGATAGTAATCATGCTGGACATTTCCTCTCGCAACTACGAAGAGGTATGAAAGTGTTGAAAGCAAAAATGCCGCAAAAAATACCTTGTCTCTCTTCTCGCGAACCATCTGTCCACTCAATGCAAGAAGAACTCCGAGCATCACTAATCCATACCCAACATACCCTAAAATCTGCTTTCCTATATGATCAGCAAACACCCAATAAAAAAATGCTCCCTTAAAGCGAATATTCCCACCGTTTAGTAACCAGTCATTTACAGGAATACCTTCCGGGTACTGCAACATCCACCACCGCCACCAAAGCAACGGAAATATCACTATTGCTCCAAAAACGTACACCCTCCATTGAAGAAGACTTTTCCATCCAAGCTCACGGTATAAAAGCACAACAGCCGGCAGAAAAAAGAAAACGGCAAATGGTTTAAGAAGTAAAGCTATCGCAAGAAGTGCTGCGGTAAAAAGAAAAAAGAAGATCTTCTTTAATTCTCCAAGGCGTACGTGCAACCGGAATGAAACAATATCCCGTATCCTCTGATCAAAAAAATAGATTCCCCCGAGTGTAAAGGTTACCATTAGAGGGTCAGGTAGAACAACACGCCCATAAAAGATATTGTACGGGAGTACGGCGAAAAAAAAAGTGCTCCAGAGCGCAACAGATCGGTCTGCATGGCGGAGCAATAGCCCGTACAAAAAAACCCCAGAAAACACACCTGCGACTATTGTGACGATTCGTCCCCATTCCTCAAGCGTAAATCCATGAAATACTGAAAATAATCCCGCCTGAAGAATGTTATAAATAGGAAATTCCACGTATCTATAACCGCTTGGGTTATCAAGACCGGAGGGAACATTTGAGAGATCATGAAATCTCGGATGAAGGATATCAAAACCATTTTCCGAAAAAATCCTTGATACAGAAGATGTATCTGCCTGTCTCCAAGAATGCCAGTCAGCAATCGGATTACTGAATCCGTACAACCTTACAAGAATTCCGATTGCAAGAATGCTCAAAAAAAGAAGATTATATCTATCTTGTAACCACCTCATAGCTCACCTACTTCGTAATCAGCTCTACAGTTTTTGTTTGAAGCACCTCACTCACATCGCCGTTCCTGTCAAACTCGAACACCTTGGCGCTCAGTGATCCCTCTGATTGCGTAAATGCCATCTCAAGACTATCCGGAAAGTGAATAGTTAAATTAGTTGTCTGAAAATTAAACCAGAGTGCATCTTCGAGTCCCACGGGAAATACCCACGCCTCACCATATCGCACTGGTGTGTTTACAAAGTAAAATACCGGATTATCTGAATATGCTCTATTTTTTACATATGTCTCATTAATACTATAAAGAAAATTCTCTGATATTTTTCCTGCTTTATGCCAATCCTTATTTATTCTTACAAGCTCCATGTATTGAAAGAGCAATACTCCTGAGACAATACAGAGTACTACTGCATAAAAAATCTTTCCTTGTGACTTAAAAAGTTTTTGTAAGAGTTTTCTGAAAAGAAAAACTAGAATAAGGAGCACACCAAATGAGGACAGATATACATATCGTGCGGAGATTCCGCCTAAGCCCAGAAAAGGCAGAAGTGGAACGATAAAGAAAATCACTGCAATTGTCACGATATTCTTTTCCTCCTTTGTTCCTTTCTTAAACACCAAATATCCACACGCGCACACAGCAAGACATAAAAGCGCAGCAACACCAATCGCCAACGGAAGATTCTCTCTTACGATTACCCTAAGCGATGCAAAAAACGGAAGCGCCTGTGTTCCGACCAACACACTTGCAAAATACCCGACAAGATTTCCGGCTATATTAAAAGGAAGATTACTAAGATTGTAGTTATAGTCACCTTGTAGCCAATGTGAATGAGCAACAAACCGCAACCAGAGATAAGAGGGGACGAGAAGTAAGTAGGGAACATAAAACCATTTTTCTTTTATCTTCTTTACTGACACTCCGTAAAGTGCAATGTCCAGCAGAATCACAATCATTGGACCGACAATACCTACCTCATAGAACAACGGCGCACCGATTAGGCAGACAATACTGGAAAGAAAAAATAGAATATGTCTTTTCTCTTTCCACCAGAAAAAAAGAAGCACTGAGGCAGCGAGAAGGAAAAATGCGATGAGATGACCGGTCGCTGAAGCCCAGAAAATAATTTCAACATTAATACTCAAAAAGAGAAAGAGAATTGCCGTTATAAATCCGAAAAACTTTGACTTGAGAAACTTTGATGCTAAAAGAAAGACAACTGAAACAGTAAGAAAATGCACCAACAGTGACACCACATGATATGCATACTGATTAAACGAGAACCAAGGGTACATATTGTAAAAATATGTTTTTGTACCAGGTCTGTAAAAAAATCCGTTTGCGTCAGTAAAGTAATTCACAATCGTTGTGAGCGCTGGCTCGCATTTCACCTCACCTGACGTGTAGGTAACCTTCTTACAATCAGCTGCCCAGCGAAGCCACGTGTAGTCATCTCCGACAATAAAATTTCTGAACATCATTGAATAGACAGTAAAGGCAATAACCAGGAGGTAGCTTAGTATCGCTGGGGACGACGTGAGTAGACGCTTAATCTCGGCAGGATAATCAATACTATCTTTCTCATACAAATGAAGAAGCCCTACCACTGAACCGACAAGCATCCATAAGATAAACGCGACCTTTGATGCTTCAAACACATCAATAAGCACCGCATTGAGTCCAAGACCGAATATGGCAGCACTGACTCCAAGTACAAAGCTCCGCGTGAACTTATCATCAACTGACGGAAGAACTTTCGAAACATAGAGTCCAAAAAGCAGAAAGATGCTTAAAAATGACAATGTCCCGAGTATTCCTATCTCTCCGAGTAATCGGAGATAATTTCCGTCACTCGCAAGATTTATCGAGGAATATCCGCTTCCTAACAACACATTTCTCTGAAAAGCCGTCCATGCCCTCGGCCACGTCCCCTGAAAACGTGTCGTGAACGACACATCGTACGCGAGCACTTTTTTGATTATGTATTTTCCTTCGAGCTCTTTTACCTCTGTCGACTCTAGTCCTTCTTTTAATTTTGTTCGCTTATACGTTACATGAGTAACCTCATCAACTGTTTCGCCTGTAGGAACGTTTATGTAACTTGATCCTTGCGGAAGACTCTCACCCGTAGAAAGAGAATCCTCTATGACAACGCGCTTGCCTCCGTCCGGAGTTGAGATTGTTTTTGCTATACCTATTGCTTTCCCGGTACGCGCATCAACAACAAGATCAGCTGACGAAAGGGTACTGTTGAAGCGCTGTGTAATCCCATCAAAGTACGTGGAAACAAAAAAACTGAGTACTATTACAGGAATAATAAACAATTTCTTTTTTTGCAAAAACAACATGAATGCAATCGTGAGAATATAGACTGCAAACGAAACCCGAGAGTTCGTCATGAGCAACAAAATAAATCCGGATCCGGCGACGAGAAAAAAGAACACCCGCATGAACCACTTTTTAACACCGAGCACCATACTCCCCATAATGGCAATAAGCATGACAAGATACGCAGCAAGATCATAATGACCAGCAAAAGTAGACGATACTCTGGCGAGAGGTGACAAGAGTAACGGCACGCCTTTTGCAAACTCCTCATTCATCGTCGAAAACGCAGGAAATCTATTTTCAAAACCTATGAGGTATCCTTTCTGACCAAATCCATAAATAACAACGGCAATCATCGTCAACGAGAGAATGCCGACGATGTACCGAACACTCCACTTCTCCTTAATAGCGTTATATGCAAGAAAGAAAAGCAACAGGTATTCAACATGACGAAACCAAAAAAGAAATGCTATTTGAGGATAGACATCTGTGAGATGCGGAAATATAAAAAATATTCCATAGACTGTAGCAAGAAATCCAACTCCCCAGTACAATGCAATCGGAATTGTCAGCGGTGTTTTAAGTGTCGCCTTTTTCCGTATAATCGCAACAGCGAGAAAGATTACTGTCACTACCATCAGAAAATCTTCAAGCCTGACATATACCCATGTATGCTTAATATCCAGAATCGGCAACTTCGGAAAAAGAGGTATAAACACAAGTAAAAGCAAAAGGAGAACAAAAAGTAGATTTTGAGAAAACCATTTTAAAATTTTCATAAAGTTACCCTCAACGCCTGCGCATACGTAGCTTTTAGGCTGTCATCATTTTTTATAACACCAACGACATACGCAGCTACCGCTTTGAGTGTTAATAACAATTTTACTACAAAGTACTGCCATTGTGGCTTCTGTTTTTTATAAAAATAAAGAAGCCCTTTATAAATATTCACGATAGCAAACATTCTATTAGAGCTTCCCTGACCGACATGTCTCGCTTTTGCTTCCTTATAATAGAGTACATGAAGACCTGCCCTTCGCAATCTGTAACATAAGTCCATATCTTCAATATACATAAAAAATCCTTCATCAAACCCACCTACTTTCTCAAAAGCCTCTCTCCGAATCACCATATAGCCTCCGCTTACCCAGTCGACAGGGGTCATTTCTTTCGAACTGTCATGGATCGCTTTTTTTCTTAGAAATAAGAGACTGAAAACCTCAGGAAGATTATAAAATCTCCCGAATGCCTCTGACGTTGTACCGTCGCGATTGAGTAGATTACCCCCAACTACTGCAACAGCGTGGTCTTTTTCCATTTTTTTAACCATCTCAGACAGATTTCTATCTAGCAAATTCGCATCCGAATTCAAAAAGAGAAGATAATCACCCTTTGCACGTTCTGCAGCAGTATTTACCCCTTTTGCAAATCCTAAGTTTTTTTCACTCTCAATCAAAATGACTTTCTTGAACTGATCCCTGACCATCGAAACACTCCCGTCACTCGATGCATTATCTAACACAATTACCTCGAAAGACATCGACGAAAGGGTTGTATAAAGCGACTTCAGACATTCCCGAAGCAGCACTTCAGTATTATAAGAAAGAATTATTATCGAAACCATCTTGCACGTCCAAGCGTATAATGAGGATCACGATTTTTTCTCTCCCCGATTGGTTTCGCAGGCACACCTCCGACAATCGTGAATGGTAAAACATCTTTCGTCACGACTGCACCTGCAGCAACTATGGCACCCTTACCTATCGTGACGCCGGGGAGGATAATCGCCCTGGGCCCGACAAACACATAATCATCAATCTTCACAGGAGCATTTGTTACCCCGTCATCAGCTGCAAAATGCTCAGCTTCAATATTATGCTCAGAGTTATAGATCATAACACCCGTCGCGAGCGCAACGTGACTTCCGATACTGAGCTTGTCCCTCCCATCAAGCACGGCGTACTCCCCGATTATCGTATCCCTGCCAATACTGATATTTTGAGGATCATATAAACGAAGTCCTGTATGAACCGCTGAGCCTTTTCCGATTCTCATACCGCATATCCGATAGAAAAATCTCCTCACATGATGCAAAGGAATCATCCCGACACAATGAAGAAAGAATACCTCAAATTCCAAAAGAACACTTGCCATTCTCCCTGCGCTCTTCACGAGAATCTCATTTATCCCAAGCTCTTTCCCTGTCTTATCTCTCACGACGTAGTTCCTTTCTTCTGCACAACCTCAGAAAGCGCCTGAAGCGTCTTCTTGGCCGTCTTCTCCCAGCTAAACCGTGCAACCTGCTTTTTTCCTTTAGCAATGAGTTCCTGTCGTAGCGTTTTACTCTCGAGAAGACTCTTCATCTTTCTTGCGATATCTGATACATTTTCAGGATCTACATAGAGCGCGGCATCTCCTCCTGCTTCCGGCAAACTGCTCACATTACTCGTAATCACAGGACACTCATGCTGCATCGCCTCAAGCACAGGTAACCCAAACCCTTCATAAAGACTCGGCAGCACATAAGCGATCGAATTTCTATAGAGCACAGGAAGTTCATCATCGGTCACAGACTCAAGGAAGCGTACTCTTTTTTCAACCCCATACTTCTCAGGAGCTTCTAAGATTTCCTCATACAACCAACCGCGTTTTCCTACGATAACAAGCAACAGTTTTTCGCCATTACTCTCTAAAGGAAGCGAAGAAAAAGCCTCTATAAGTCTCACTATATTCTTCCTCGGCTGTAACGTACCGACAAAAAGAAAATATGGCCCACTTATACCATACTTACTCTGTAACATATGTATAGGATACACCTGAGGAGTAAGCGATGTAAACGGCTTGACACCTGGATATGTCACTACCACCCGATCCTCGTCAACACCATAGAGGCGGATAATATCTTTTTTACTCGCCTCGCTAATCGTAAAGATCACTGATGCCTTCTTCGCTGAATATGACGTCCAATGTGTGAGCTGATACAGATCTTTTTTCCTGAACAACTGAGGGAAATAGTGATATGAAAGGTCCATAATTGAGATCGCGGTTGGTATTTTTGAAAAACGAGGCGCATAGTGAGACGGAGAAAAAAAGATGTCTGGTGCTTTTTTCATCAACCTGAGATGTAAGGGAAGTGCAATCTGAGTCCAGAACGGCCTTGGCCCAAATACATCATATCGCCATGTTTCATTCTCGATTGGAAGGTCAGCTAATTTACTCTCCTTCAAAAGGATCTTAAAAAAAGCCCTTTCTTTTCCTATCAACCCGGAATTACTACCGAGAGATAACCTTTTAAACTCTGTAAGGAGCTGAAAAGCATACTCTCCAATCCCTACTCTTGTCGCCACGTTCGCTTCGTTCCCGTCTATTCCTATTATCATAAATTATACTCCCGCAGAAATTACACGAAGTTTATCCTCAGGAAAATGCAACAATTCTCGCGCATCATTTTTTGTCGCTTCAGAAATACACAATAGAAGGTCACACTCTTTCATTACCCACTCCAATTTTCGTTTCTGCGTCTCAACAATTGCCAAAGCCGTCTCATCCGGATACTTATACACGATCAAATCATAAAGAATAGTCGCATTTTTTGCTCGCCTGACAGGTGGCTGAGTCCAATCGGATGAGATAAACACATCAATGTTTCCGATAAGTAGCTCAATCGGGAGTATATGAAGCCTATTCCACAGCACATCGAGCAATCGTGCAGGAAAAGGATATCGCTTCATATGTACCTTGTTGCTCCTCTCAAACTGAAATATCTGGGAAAAATTTCTTAGAGATGAATAAAATAGTACCAATTCAACACCATCATTCTTTACGAGCTCATCTATAAGGCTTGTCAGATACTTCGACACTCCAGTCCCCCGGTATGCGGCCTGTGAAATATCTATACCAATTTTCATCATATAAAATTATAACAAAGTGTCGAAAAAATTATTTCTTCGTTCGCAATTGCTGAGGCAAAAGTGCTGAGAGGAGAAAAAAGGAGGCTGCATACCACGTCAGACGCTCAGCAGTAAAGAAAATCCAAAACTGAAAGAGCGGAACCGCAACAAAAAGGCACAAAAGACCCGCCAGCGAAGCGTGACGCCCATCTCTTCTCAACAAGAAAAAAATAATAATCACAATAAAGATACCATCCTGAATTTTCATATTTCAGTCTTTCACTTCTTTCTTCTTATAACGCACAAACACCGAACCTAGCAATAATACTGCAACAAATCCTGATACGAGCATCCACTCTGCAATTGGACGTTCAAGAACATGGTACACCTCAACAGAATAACTCCCATCCTTCAACGTGATCTTATTCAACCCCCCATTACCCCGAAGCGTAGGACTCGCCTCCTTCCCCTCACTTACTCTCCAAAATCTACTATAAGCATCAGTAAATATCAGCGTGTCTTCCGCTGAAACTGAATCTAAATAGACATTATAGGATGTCGGGCTGTGCTTCTCCCATCTAAGAGACTTATCGCTTGTGAGCCAGAAATGCGATCGCACACCTCCAAGTTCATAGACTGCCAGTTCTGAAAACCGCGTGACACGCTGCAACCCCTTAACTCTATCAAGCCTCCGAATCAGACTATCTCTTTTTTCTCCACTATATTTGCGATCTTCGAGAAAAAGCTCCCTTCTTGAATCAAGAGGTACGACAACATACCGTACAGAACTCTCGCTGAGTTGTCTTAGGTATTTTCCGTCAGATAGTTTTGCTATAAGTTTGTCATCTGAGCTCGTCTGAAAATATTCAGAGGCGCTTACTGCCGGATGATTATCACTATAGTAACCAAACCGTTGGTGAGTAGGAAACCAAAGCACGCGGAAAAAACTTGTATCCGATTCTAAAAACGCTGCAAAGCTCCGATATTCATTTGGTACCACCATACCGGAGAGTGTCCCCTTGACTCCTCCAAAAAATGACTCCCGGATAAGAACACACCAAATAATAATAAAAACAGTCAAAACACAGAGTAAAATTCTCTCTGAAGATAAACGCAACCACTTACGATCAGATATATACGTACTGAGGACACGAAGAGAGATCGGAATAAGAACACTATATGCGATTGCCACAACAATATAAAATTTCGTTGGATCCCGAAACACCACAAAACCCGGAACATATTGAAACATCCAAAGATACACAAAACCAAATGGCTCACTCGCCCCTTTTGCCAAAAATGCACCCGCTAGTCCCAGAAGTGAAAAAAACAGAATACTTATTCTCACCCGGCTTTCAGTTTTATTGCTTCCGGGTTGCAAAAAAAACAGAGGAAGAAATGCAAGAAACGGAAGAATAAGAAATTCAGGTTGCATAAATGATACTTTCCCAAATACATTTTCTGGCCAGTTGGGATGAAGCAGAGAGAGTGAGTGAGAAAAATCAGAAAAACTAAAAAACTCTACAGACCCTCGTGAAAAATTCATAGTGTTACCGTAATCTGAAGGACCGACTCCATAAAGCAACATCGGAACCAACCAGAAACTATGCAAAAGAAAGGCTGTAAAAAATGGAACACTCATTACGATCCCGGCTCTCAGAAAACTAACGACACTTTTATGACTTTTGAGAACAGAAAAGATCAAAAATGAAATTAGAATTAGAAATGATATATATGCAATTCTCGGATCAAAGTGTATGAGAATTGCGACGAGAAATGAAGAAAGAACCAGTCGGAAACGTAGCTTTTTTATCGAAAAAAACGATATGGATACTGTGTCTGAAATCAGATCGAAACATGCATACAGAACGAGAGGGGTTATGGCATATGCCATCGCCACACCCATCTGACCACCGGAAACAAGCATGAGCACATAAGTGTTCGTCGTATAGATAAGAGCTCCGATGATACTTTTTGTAAATTTGTAGGATGAAATAAGTGAGAATATGAGAAAAGGGTAGAACCAAAAAACCCGTTCAATAATCTCCCATGACATGAACTGACTAAAGACTCTGGCAGTTTGCTGAAAATACGTCTCCAGCGATGCGAAGAGAAGATTCGTTTCACCGACTCCCCAGCGTGCATGATAATACCCGACACCACTCGGAAAATTTTGAAGAGCGCTCTGATAAAAATACGGCCAATCACCAGATGAGAGCGTACCAGAAAAAGAAAACCACGATCTGAAAATTATGAGACACACAACCAATACGACTGCAAAGAGAAATTTATTTTTCATCTTTAATTTTACTATCCAGACGTTTCTTTACTGCATCACTAATCTCAGTTAACACCATTGTTTCACGATCCCAAAAAAACGCATGCACTACATCTGGAGAAAACTCATTTCGCAAAACAGCTTTCTCAAGATCAGCTTCATTATAAAAATAACCAAAGCCATACTCTCCAAGTCTCCTATATCCCTGCGAATCATGCGAATAAAGATAACCATCATCCAAAATTTCCGGACGGAGCGAGCGATTATCATAGTAAAGCACCATCAAAATATTCCCGAGACCTGACTGAAACGGAACTTTCAGATCAGGAATCAAAAAATCACTTCCTTTTCCTGTAAAGAAAAAAACATTTTCCTTACCAGTAAGAGAAGGCATTATTGCACTTAGCTGATTCAGGAGTGATTTTCTCTCATATGCATATCCCTCCTTAACCAGATAATAATTTCTTATATAAAGTATATTGATTAAAGTTATCACACTGATTACAATCACAAATGCGATACTGGCAGCTGACACAGATCGGGAAAATATTTTTTTTGTCCAGAAAAAAATTACTGCTGAAAGAACAATCGACGCAAAAAGATTCGGCACATAATAATATCTATTTTCTAAAAAACCAATTGCGCGTGGGAGAGGAACATAAGGAAGAATACTTATAAAAAATAATGCGAGACCAAGTAAAATTAACATACCAAACTTTTTCTCTTTTGACCGAAATGCAAAAAAAGCACTCGTAACAAATAGTATTAGAAGAACTGTTGTGAGTAAGAGGTAGAGCACATCGGGGACGAGACTCCCCTGTAACTGACCGGAAACAGGAAGTGATGCAAGCTGCGGATAAATACTCTCAAGAACCGCGTGTGACATCCTAAAAACCCACCCACCATAATCAAAAACTTGCGAAAGTGCTTGCAAGGGATAGAGAAAAATCTTTATAAATACCATCTCAGGATGAGTCGAAAGTGTTCCAAACACAAAACCCTTCGCATGTTTATGTGGGTTTACCAGAAGTAATACATATTTCGTAATAAATAGCGTTGCTATAAGAGCAGGAAATATAACAATGTGTTTAAAATCTTTCATTCTGAAATGCGAAAATTTTGATTTCCTCATTGCAAGATAGAGAATCGGATACACAACTATCAATACAAGAGTTGCTTCCGTAGAAAGGATTGAGCAAAGGAATAAAAAAACAGAGAGAAAAAGATTTCTCTTCGATTTTTTTTGCAGATAAAACAAGTAAAATTGCACGCTAAGCAAATAGAAAAAAAGTGCAGTCTGAAACCCAAGAGCCCCTGCAATCCAAAGAACTGCCTGACTAGATACAGCATGAACTCCGAATAATAACGCAGTGCCAGATGCAAATAGTACAGACTTTGAGACTCTCTTCAATAGTATGTACACAAGAATTGAGTTTGCCAGATGCAGAAAATATACATATGAAGCAAAAACCAAGTAATTCGGACCAAATATTTTCTGCATTATCAAGACAAAACTATTAATGACAGGAGTAAAATGTGTTAAGACATGTGATACTGCAAATAAATTTTTAAGCTGATCCGTGAATGAGAGATTAAAAAATATAATTCCAGCGGCAAAAGAAGACCACTCATCCTGTTCGAAAAATCCAAAAAACAATCTTCTGTAAGTATACGCAACAACGAACAGAACGATTGCTGGGCAAAATATCCCTCCCCACATTGACCATTTTTTTTTCACTAAATTCGTTTTCATTATTTACCCCTCACCTTATTCACAAATAGGAATATGAATAAGAAATATAGAATCGCTCCAAAATTTTCAGCAAACATCTCCAATTCAAAAATTGTTAATGAAAACGACACCAACAAGACAATGACAGCAATAAGTATAATCCATTTCGTTGCAGGACTAAACATTAAATACCACACTATAAGGACAAAAACGAATCCTATAAATGGAGATATAATGATATTAAGAAAAGGAACATAGACGAGAAGCATCGTAAGAATCACAAAAATCAAAAAAAGCTGTGTTAACTTTTGTGAATGTGATGTATACAAGCGAAAAATATTTCGAAAAATACGCATGATTATTTCTCTTTCTTTCTTAAGAGATAAAGTATGACAATCCCACTCACTACGGACGATACAGAAACAAATGCACCATACGTCACAAAGCGCTGAAGCGAATAATGAATTGACAGATCATATGTACCCTTCCTCTCTATAAGCCACACATTTTGAAAAAGATTTCCCTGCAGATGCGTCCCCTCTGATGCTTTCCAGGCATGAGAAAAACGTGACGAGACAGTCAGAAGAAACGGCGAAGCGGCTTTTTCCACATGTACGACAAAATCTGTAGGATTTTTCTCTTCCACACGTATTGTTGGCGAATCAACCTTTTCAATATACACACTTCTTACTGCTGTTATGTCGGGCGCAGTAAGCTCAATGACTCTCAAATTTTCAACATTCTCTTTAAAACGTTCCTCATCAAGACTCGGTGAACAGAAGCCTACTCTCATCGTTTTCGCAACTTTACTCAATGCGACAGTGTCTGAGGAGAGAATATATCTCTGTTGTTTCTTCTGCTCACCTGAGACTTTAAAATAACCAAGCAATTTTGGCTCATATCTAATCCCGTCATCTACAAAAAACATAAAATTAGGATCGAAATTATTTTTGACTGAGAAATCGAGACTATAAACTTTTCCAAAACCATAACCATCAAGTGTCGAAAGATAACACGCTCTTCCCGCATGCTCCTCCCTCGTCGCAACAGAAAGAACCGACTCTTGAGGTGGAAGATGCAGAACGATTGTATTATCTCCCTGTTCTAAGTAAATATCATCAAAACGCATTGTTGATTCTGTTTCGATTGGTGTAAGCGACTTTCCATCTAACTCCATACTTACCCCCTGATACGACCCGATCTTTCCTAGTGAGTCTTTTTTAATTGAGACTACATATGTGCCTGCAACCGGTGCAGAAAGCGAATATACCTTTTCTCGAGTAAAACTATCCCTATCGATTATCTTCATTAACTTTTTATCGTTTCTGTCGAGCTGTCCTAATATAACTTCAAGAACTGCCTGCTGATTTTTTTTACCTGCTTGGAGCACTAAATCATTGAGAAAAACAACCTGTGCATGCGAATAATCCTGCAACGTGACAGCGGTGAGGTATGGATTTATAGACCTTTGCGGTATCTCATCAATTAATTCACTGTATGAGAAAAGTATCTCAGTATATTTGTCCCTCGCATTCTTTATATAAAGCTCTGGCTTATCTCTTTCAATAAGTTCTTTAAGCTGAGCAGCATATTTCAAGCTTTCTCCTGTGTACATAAAGAGCTGTTCTTCAAATGACAACTCACGCTTTTTAAATAGCTTGTCCCTAATTTCTATAATCTGGTAGAGTCGTGAATCGAGCAATATTCTTGGCTTCGGAAAAACAACTCCCACCTCTGCCCTCTCTGCCTCACAACTAATACAACGAGCATGCGCTACAAAATCCGAGACCTCAATCCCCTCCGGAATTTCAGAAAGCTGCACCATATCCGATGATTGCGTTTCCAATAATCCACTGTCTGAAACATATGCAGTAGTAGTTGCACGAACTATTGGTTTTTCTCCTGATAATTCATAGACGTACCACCGTCCGAATTCTTTAATTTTTTTCAGTGAGATATTTTCAATTTTTTTGGCAACCTCGTACGGATTATCGGTTTCTACACCTGGATAATCGTATGCAAAATCAAATCGTAAAAGCACATACTTTATTCCAAGCAATGACGTTAATCTCTCAACATTTTTTTTGTCACTCTCATTAATTGCATCATACAACTCAACAACAAGCTGATTTTCATGTGGAGAAAGTAACACCGTATTTTCAATAATCCCTGTATTGCCAAAATTTGCGAGCACGGGATTCAAGCTCAAATATTTCCACTGATATATTTCAAAATGACGATCATTATTAAGTTGCGGGAGTAACAGCACCCTTTGTCCTCTCCCGTGTTGCTTCCACCATTCGGAAAAATCCCTAGCATAGACAGGTAGCTCAACTCTTGAAGAAGCATAATGAGGATCAACATGAAAAAAATTTCCATTAAAAAAGGGATAATTATAGAGAAGTATAATCAATACAAAAAGAATAAAAAAAACAGGAGCTACAAGCTCTTTCCCTTCAGAAACTTTTCTCCTTAAAAGATCGATAAAACCACTCAGCGAAAAACTCATGAGAAGTCCGGCAACGAGCCAGTAACTATACCCAAACTTATAAATTGCAGATCGAAAGATAAGAAATCCGGGAACATATTTCATTAGAAGAGCAAACAACTCTCCAAATGGATAATGAATCCCTGCAGTAAAAAATAATGTCACAAAGGAGGAAAGAAAAAGAAACAACATAAGTCGTTTGTTTTCCTTTTTTAAAAGAAATGAGCAAAACAATAAAACAGGGAATAGGAAACTCACAAACACTAAAAAAGGATTTCTTAGATAACTGTTTGCATAAGGATGAGATATATTGTCGTACCAATCTGGAATTCCTTGAAGTCTTAGAAGATTCAGGATGCTTGTGTTCTCACTTAGATAACGAGTCCATCCTGTAATCCCTTCAATGCCGCCAGATCGTTCGATCAAACTTCCATATTCAGATAATGTCGCCGAAAGAAAAGGGAGTATCGTATATGCATTGAAAAGAATAAATGAAATTCCGAAAGTTAAAAAAAGAAGATGAAGTAACACTATTTGCAAATATAGTTTGCTTCTTACTCTTGTAATACTATAGAAAAGATAGAATATGAAAATAAGAACAAGTAACCCTCCGTACAATGAAAAACCGAGCCATCCACCACCATTGAATATGGTCAAAATAAACGCACACACTATTCCATTCTTTATAGCTTTCTTAAGAGTAAGTTGGGTATTCAACAAAGGCACCAATACACACAAGATAAGTGGTGTTGCAACGAGAAGAGAAAATTTTGTTCTTTCTGCTATCCACCACGCCTGTAGGTTGTAAAAATTCAGCGCGTAAAAAATAGGAAAAAAATACCTCGCATATGATGTCTTAATAAGTTTATTTTTTTCAAGTACAAATACGAAAAAATAGGCTGAGAAAAGAAGCATAAAAAACCAGAAAGAGAACACTATTCTTTGACTCATCTGATCGGAAAATCCCATAAAATGGGGTACTGAATCGATCAGGTGAATCAACAAGCTTCCTTGAATTGCTGATTGATCACTTCCAAAGCCGATTAACCAAGACCAGGAATAAATTCTGTCATAGAGGAAAGAAGTTGGGGCAAGAGGAAATACGTTGTCATATCCGAGAAGAATCGCATTTCCGGGAAACCAAAGTTGAGGAATAAGGGACAGGAGAAAAATACACAATGTGAACAATACTGTTGATTTACTCATAAATGAGCTTTTTTTCTGACAGTTCTCCTGCTGCTTTTTCAAAAACATCCGAGGCTTTCTCTTTCGCAGACCACGCAACCACCTCCCCCATTCCTTTCTCAAACGAGACCCTAGGTTTCCACCCCAATACCTTCCGCGCTCTCGTTGCATCCGCAAAACAATGTCTAATATCCCCTTTCCTTCCATCAGCAGAGATAACAGGTGGGATATTTTTCTCCAGTAACTTTGCGAGCAATACTGCAATTTCTTTCACTGTTTTTGGATGCCCGCTCCCTATATTAAACACCGAATAATCAGCCTCTTTTTTTTCCATTGCCAACAGCAGCGCTGTGACAACATCATGTACAGATATAAAATCTCTTGTCTGTCCACCATCCTCAAAAATTACCGGTTGCTTATTATTTTTCAATCGACTGATAAATATCGCTGCAACGCCGGTATAGGGATTTGAAAGACTTTGACGGGGACCATACACATTAAATAAACGGAGCGATACGACCGGAATTTGATACATTTTTCCGATAAAAAAAAGCAACTGCTCCTGTACATGTTTTGTAATTGAGTAAATTCCATTATCCTGAAGCTCTGTATCCTCTGGAGTAGGAATTGCTTGAAGTACATCGCCACACTTCGAACAGTACAATTCCCACTTCTTAGTCTTCATTTGCACATCGCTCCGGGTAGTCATCTTCATCTTTCCGTGCTTCTTACAGAGATACAAACCCTCACCATAGCTTGTCATTGACGCAGTCATGATGATTTTTTTAATCTGTGACGATTTTTCATTCACAACGTAGTGCAGCAGATTCGACATACCCCCGATATTTGCATCAACATAATCTTTTACTTGATAATTTGCCTGTCCTACACCGACCCGTGATGCGAGATGAAACACAACATCAATATTTTTTAGCGCGTTTGAAAAAATTTTATACTTTCGGATATCACCCTTAATAAACTCCGCTTTTGCATTCAAATATCTGGGAATCTTCCCTTGGTGCACCTGATCTTCAAGATTGTCGAGAACTACAACAGAATGACCTTTTTCCACAAGCGCATCGACTAAAAATGATCCGATAAATCCTGCACCCCCGGTAACAAGTACCCTCTGTTTTTTCATGAAAGGTGAACTCCTTTACATAAATCCTGAAGAATAGCATCACCGTCGAATTTATATTTCCATGTCGGATAATGCGACTGAAATTTTGAGACATCAGAGATATACCACATATGATCACCGCTCCTATTCTCATCGATATACTCAATCACCGCTTTTTTCTTCAAAAGCTTCTCGACCTTTCGAATCGCTTCGAGTATCGAAACATTTGAGTGACGGGATCCTCCAATATTGTAAACCTCTCCAATCCTGGGTTTTTTATAGACATGATAAAAAGCATTCACTAAATCCTCAGAATGAATATTGTCCCGTACCTGCTTCCCTTTGTAGCCAATAATTGTATACTTTTGTCCGGTTGCGATGCATTTGACGAGATATGCAAGAAAACCATGAAGTTTTGCTCCTGAGTGGGCAGGACCAGTCAAACACCCACCACGAAACACAACCGTGTGAAGCCCAAAGTATCTTCCGTACTCCTGCACCATCACATCTGCAGCAACCTTTGATGCACCAAAGACACTATGCTTGGACTGATCAATCGACATTGATTCGTCGATACCTCCGTAATATTTATGTTTTTTTGAGAGCTCGAACCTCGTATCTTTCTCGATGAGAGGAAGAAAGTTTGGCGTATCACCGTAGACTTTATTTGTTGAAGTAAAGATAAATACTGCTCCAGGAGAATACTTCCTGTATGCTTCGAGTAGGATGAGAGTACCTGTGGCATTTATACTAAAATCTGTGAGTGGCTCTTTCGCTGCCCAATCGTGAGACGGCTGCGCAGCCGTATGCACAATCAGCTCAAATTGATGATCATTAAATATTTTAGTAATTCTTGTTTCATCACGTATATCTGAAGAGAGATGATGATAGTTTTTATATTTTCTTTTTAAAATATCCCTATTCCATGATGTGCTTGCATCTTTTCCGAAGAAATAGGACCGCATATCATTATCAACCCCATATACCTCGAAACCCTTTTCACAAAAAAACTTTACTGATTCTGACCCTACTAACCCAGCGGATCCGGTAACAAGTACTTTTTTTACCATATAGTCAATGCAATCGAATAAAAATGATGTAGAATATTATAACAATGTTTAAAAGAGTTTGCATCGCAACTTTCTCTGTATACGAAAAAAATGAAAGGACAGCAATAAATGGCATGATTGAGCCGCTTCTGTCATTTTTTACACCGAGATCACAGACAATTGATCTTATTGATGGCCCTCACCCGGGTAGTGCCACAGTACTTACAAAATTTGAAACGCATAATGAGAAAAACTCTATTACCTCACTTTCGTACGTCTCCAAAGTGTTATCGCCATTTCTTTCAATTCAAAATCAAAACGGAACACAAATTTTATTTAAGCTCAGAGATTTTTTGTCCGTTTTTGAATTCGCTCTCAAAACACGAAAACACTATGACATCTATATTGGACTAGAATCTATATACACTCTTGCCGGAATTTTGTTAAAAAAAATAGGATTTACTCACACTGTCGTCTATTATGTTTCTGACTACTCGCCAAAAAGGTATAAACAGAAAATATTAAATAATTTTTATCTTTGGCTTGACCGTTTCTGCTGCTACAATGCTGACTATATCTGGGACGTGTCTCCTGCAATGATGCCTGCAAGAGTAAAAGCTGGTCTGATCAAAAAAAGAGCAAAACCTTCTCTCGTCGTCCCGAATGGACTTTTTCCAAATCAAATATCAATTATTCCTCAACATAAATTAGAAAAAAATAGCCTCGTGTTTGCAGGTACTTTCGGAGAAGAAAATGGGACCCTTCTTGCTATTGAAGCGATGGTTATCGTTCAAAAGAATATACCCGGTGCGAAACTTCATTTTTATGGAGGAAGTAAGATCCTCGAAATACAGTTACAAAAAAAAGTAGCTCTGTTAGGCTTAGAAAATTCGATAATCTTTCATGGATTTATTCCCGATGCGGCAACTCTCTCTGAGACGATTAAAAAATACATGATAGGTCTCGCACCTTACATTGGCATACCCGGATCCCCGAGATGGTATGCTGACGCAACAAAAATAAGACTCTATATGGGAGCTGGCCTACCCACAATTACAACTCAAGTTCCTCCTCTTGGAAAAGAAGTTGAGAAAAAGAATGCATCAATTGTTGTCAAAGATGCGAAAGAAAATGTAGCTGAGGCAATAATACAACTTCTCAAAAACAAGGAGCTTTATTCATCAATGAGAGCATCCGCAATAAAATTTGCAAAGGAAAACACATGGGAAAACTCTTATGCCTCAGCGCTAAAAAAAATGAAGATCAATGATAAATAAAATGTTTATAAACTCTACTCTTCAATACGCCTGAAAGACTGCGGTGTGCGAATGTATCAATAATAGATACTGAAAAAAGTATACGAGCAGCAATCCTCATTATCCTTCTTAAGAACATGTCCTTGGGAAGTATCCCCTCACTTCTTTTGTAACGGAGAGGTAGATTTCCGTGTCGCCATGTTTTTGCGGTTACCGAAGAAAATGGGTTAAAACGAATGAGATATCCCATATCCCGTGCCCTAAAACTAAAATCAACATCCTCTTCACCCCAATATTTCGTTTCATCCCATAGCACCTTCTCCCATATTGACTTCTTTATAATCGTCAATTGTCCACTGAGATAAAGAGCAAAATCCCAATCCGTGTACTCCAGCCTGGAAATTTTGTAACGTTCATGTATCTTCCCTCCATGCGTTAACCAATCACCCGCACGAATTCCGGTCTCAAAATCCCTCTGCACACACCCGAGCAACTCGAATGCGTTTCCGAATTTCCTCATCCCCTTAAACCAATCTTTCTCAAAAACAAGGCGATCATGGAGAATGCAGAGGTTTTCATATCTTGCCACATTACAGATCAAATTCTTTTTTTTCGTAATCCATCCCCTTTCTGCGCGCTCGTTAAATGCGATGTATCGGAAATTCTTTTCATTCCTCTCCTTATACTTTCCGCAGACAATTATCTCGTATTCCGGAATATTCAGTGCTCTGATCGATGCAATAATCTCATCCATCCAATCATCTCTCTCTCCATTGGTGATAATACCAAATGTCCATTTATCAATACTGTCTCCAGGAATAAATTGTGAGCGAAGCTTTCTCACTACGAGTATCCCTCTTCGCGATGATTGTTCATGACGCTCGATTGTATAATTTCCCCTAAAAAGCCACCACAACAACTTCTCAAGCTTGTCACTGTTCTCTTCTCTGAATTGATAAAAAATTGTCAATGTTCCACCCGGCTTTGACAGAAAAAACCATTCCTTTAAAAAAACTTCTGCATATTCAAAGTGAAAGCCCTTCCTGACAACAACCTCATCATAGTATTCGATTCGATGTGTACTCGTCGGCTTATAGAGATTGGTAAGATCACGTTTTTTTAACTCTATTACTAGTCGCTTCATATTCTTTGCGCCCTACGGATTGAAGTCAAACCATGCACAAGTTTCAATACCTTCAGGGAAACATGTAGATCTCTATAATCAACCGGGAGAATATCAGCTTCTTTGTGCATCGGATCTCGTGCAATCTCAACCGCAGTAATAATCGCATCCTTATCAAATCCGGAAAGAGTCAACACTCCCTTATCGTATGCCTCCGGCCTCTCACTACTTACCCGTACCTGAACCGCCGGAAAACGAAGAATAGCGGATTCTTCAGGAACCGAACCGCTGTCTGAAAGTACACAGTATGCATTTTTTTGCAATTTGTTATACGCAAAAAATCCCAATGGATTTACAAACCGAACAGATTTTGATGATGCAATCGAAAGCAACTCCAATCTTTTTTTCGTCCTAGGGTGCAGAGAAACGATAATTTGCATCGAGAAAAAATCAGCAACTTTTTCAAGTGACTTCCAAAGTTTCCTTAGATTATCGTCGTTATCAATATTCTCTTCTCTGTGTATGCTTGCAAGTAAGTATTTTTCCGGTTTTACCTGCAACTCCTGTAGTATCAGAGACGACTCAATCTCAGATGAATAATGAGTAAATACCTCAGGAAGCGGTGATCCTGAAACGTAAATTCCTTCTGGAGCTACTCCTTCAGCAAGCAAATACCTCCGACTGTGCTCTGTGTAACAGATATTATAGTCACTAATATGATCAACTATTTTCCTATTCACTTCTTCGGGAACATTTCTATCGAAACTCCTGTTTCCCGCCTCCATATGAAACAGTGGAATCTTCAATCTCCTTGCAACTATCGCACTTAAACTACTATTTGTATCACCGAGAATAAATACAGCATCCGGTTTCTCTCTTATAAAAACCTTTTCAGTTTGAAACAATATATTTCCTATCTGTTCGCTCAACGTTTTCGCCTTGACATCAAGAAGGTATTCCGGTTTTCGAAGCGCAAGTTCTTTAAAGAAAATAGTACTTAAATGTTTATCGTAGTTTTGATTTGTGTAGACAATCGTATGTGCAAAATAACGGTCAAACAAAGGTAATATCCGGGACAACCGTATAATCTCAGGCCGCGTACCCAACACTGTCACAATCTTATTTTTTTGAGATCTCTTATTCATTGCTTCAAACGCTGTAGTTCTGTTCGAATTTCAGGAAGGCTTTTCAAAAGAAGCATAGTTTGCTTTAGAGAAAGACGCCGTGTATTCTCAGAGGTATATTCTTGATTATGTCTGTGAATTTTGTTCCCCAATGAATAATATTTCTCATAACTGAATGTTTTTGTCTCCTGTGGCACATGATAGTATTCACCTTCATCAATCACCCGCATCCATTCCTCCTTGGATATTAGCGTTTCATGATATTTCTCACCAGCTCTTTTTCCGATAATTTGATAGTCTCTTTTTTGACCGAATATCTCAGCTGTCGCCTTTGCAAGTGTGTCAATGTCGGCAGCTGGTGCCTTCTTCACATATATACTTCCACTTTTCCCTTTAGACAATGCGTACAAGACAAGTCCAACAGCATCGGAAAGTGGGAGTAAGAAACGGGTCATCTCTGGCTCGGTCACCGTCAAAACCTTCCCTTGTTTTATTTTTCTGACAAACTCAGGAACAATTGAACCCCTAGAATACAACACATTTCCATATCTCACAGCACAGATAATAGTACTGCTCTTCTTCTTTTCTGCCTGCAACGCATATGCTCCCATTATCTTTTCCATTAAAGCTTTTGTCATACCCATCGCGTTTATAGGATATACTGCCTTATCTGTACTCAGTAAAACAACACGCTTCACATTATGAAGAATCGCTGATGAAAGAAGATTATTTGTACCAATCACATTTGTTTTTACCGCTTCCATAGGAAAAAACTCACATGAAGGAACCTGTTTTAATGCAGCAGCGTGAAATACATAATCCACTCCCCTCACGACAGTATCCACTGATTCCTTATCTCTAATATCCCCAATGACGAATTGAAGTTTTGATGAAGGATAGCTCTGCCGTAAATCATGCTGCTTTAATTCATCCCTACTAAAGATAATAATTTTTTTAGGAGAAAGCTTTAATAAAAAAGCCAGCATTGTTGACCCAAACGAACCCGTTCCTCCAGTAATAAGAATTACTTTATTTTTAAAACTGATTGTCCTGCCAGTCTGCATAGATTTTAACGCAGCATATTATACCATGCAGAAAATCAGTCATAGAACGTATCGGGATCGTTCGGATCAAAAGGAAGATCTGTATATGCGAGAAGATACACATCCTCCTTTCCTACATTTGTAATTGTATGTCTACAATATGGATACAGCTTGACGAGCACACGCTTTGTCTCACTCATTGATATCTTCCTTTCTTCACCAGTCAGTATGTCAACCACCTTAAGATCAGCACTTCCCTTGATTACACAAAACCATTCATGCTTCTTCTTATGATAATGGCCCCCTCTAGATTGTCCGGCATGAGCGACACTCAGAAGCAGATGACCAAACGGAGCTTTTCCAAGTTCTTTATTCCTGAGAATTTCAAACAAAAAACCCCGCTCGTCTGAAATGACCGGTAATGTACGAACATCAATTTTCATATTTCATAATTTGCGAAATCCCTTTTTCTATTGATATACCTGGCTTCCATCCGAGCTCTTTTTCTGCTTTTGCAGGGTCAGCACGAAACAACCATTCTTTCTGTACCTCATTCCCTCTTATAATCTCTGGCTTTTTTGAGACATAGCGACTAAGAATTCCAAGAACCGAATTTAAAGAATATTTTTTCCCAGAACAAATATCGAAGGTGCTATATTGTTTTTTCTGACTGTACTCTATTGATTTTAGAATAGCAGTAACAGCGTCCGCAACATAAAGAAAATCTCTTTTTTCTCCACCATTTCCACTTAATGTGACTGGAGATCTTGAGTGTATTTGCCTTATAAATGTTGCAATCACTGAATTATAAAATGGTTTTCCACCTGGTCCATAGAGATTTGTAAACCTCAAAATTACCCCCCTAATCCGCCGATGACTTCTTTGAGAATAATGTTTAATTAAACTCTCGGCAATTTTTTTTGTTAACCCGTAATAACTCTCACTAATATATACCTGAGTTGAAGATGCAAAAATTACAGTTACTTCTGCGTGTATTTCCTCAATTGCTGAAAGCAAAATTTGTGTTCCCACTACATTTGCCTGACACACCTCTGCGTCTGTTCCCTTATTTCTCCCGGCAAGATGAATAATTACTGATTTTCCTTCAACAAACCGACTCACAGCTGCTGCGTCCTCCAAACGACCGTAGTCATCGAGCAATTCATAGAAAAACCCTTCTCTCTTCAATGCGAGCTGTAGATGTTTTCCGAGAAATCCATTTCCACCTGTAATTCCGAGTTTCATAATAGTTTAAGACGTGAAAACTGCTGTGAATATATTTTTTCGCAGTCATATTTTTCTACAAATTGCCTCGCATTTTTTCTATACTCTTGCAATCGCCTCTTATCAGAAAGAAGTGAGATGACCGCATCTGCAAACGAACGCTCATCATACTCGATGATGATCCCAGCTCGTTTTGCTTCGACATCAGAATGATATGAAAGCGCTTTGGTAACTATGACTGGTAATCCGGCAAGCATATAGTCTTTTATTTTTCCGGGGTCTGCGTTTTTGACTTTATCATCCAAAATTCTTGTATTGAAAGGAGCAAGACCAACTGCGCATCCCGACAAATATTCTAGAAATTCTGCCCGCTCCTTCATCCAAGGTATCATCGAAATCTTCCCCTGTAACTGCGCCTCATTAATCATCTCACGAAGTATTTGCTGATCTTCTCCTCCTCCGATTATAATCATTTTCGTATCGGGAATTTTTTTTAAGATAAGAGGCATTGCGCGTATAAGTAGATCAACACCCATATGCGCACTTAGTAAACCTGAAAATACGATTTTTTTATCATCAATTTCATTTAATGGCCGAAACGGAAACCTTTTTGTCCATACACAAACAGGAACGGTATACTGACGGGTAGGCATACTCTCCTTTTTACCCTGCTTCTGCATTCGAGCTGTCTTCATCGCCGACGCAAGATTCCATGTTTCGTCTGCGTGTTCAACACAAAAACTGTCAAGAAAAAAATATGCCTGGTTGAGAAGAGGATTTTTAAAACGCACAGGATAATAATCTATTGAGTAATAGATGACACGCTTTACCCTCCCACAAAATTTCAGTATAAGACCGGAAAAAGCATTTAAATTATCAACACCGACATACGTATCAATCTTTTCTGTACGTAAAAAAAAATAATATAACGTAAATATCATGTCACGGAGATAATAGAATATCTCAGGACCAAATACAGACCATCCTTTCTTATTTAGACAATATTTTCTTTGCCTGTATATTTTTACTGTACTGAACCTAGGAACTTTATCCCGTGCACCTTTAAAAGGATGCGTTACATAAAATACCTTCACCGCTTTATCAGACACATAACGAAGCAAATCTTCTTCTACAACACTTGACCAAGTATATGTGTGATGCACAATTGCAACGATGCCTAAAGGATACGTTTGCTTCAGAAACTGTTCTTTTTTCATATTTGCTCTCATACTCCTCTCATCTATACTCTCCTCGCAGGAAAGAGGTGCCATAGAGCATACACATAGAAATACATGAGAGGAACAGTAATGCAAAATAATGGATGCAAAAACCAGGCAGGGTCATGAATCTTTCTATATCCCCTTATGGCCTGATACAGAGGAACAATCATTGTCATCATTATAACGAGAGTACGATAAAAATTTTGAGAACCAACACCGTAGGTATACTTTCTGAGATGTCTATAACGCAAAAACAAGAAAAGATTTCTGTAGAGTTTTTTGTGAAACATATAAAAACTGGTCACATAATCGTGTTCAACTGACAATTTCATTAAAGCAAATCTATTTTTCTTCTTTTCTACCAGCTCAGCTGTTGTATCCAGATGAAAAAAATATGGACTCCAATTCGTATATCGCTTTATAAATGATGTTCTGGCAAGATATCCCTGAGAACCAATCGTTGGAAGATTTGATGATGTAAATTGGGCAATAAAATATGTCGAAGTCTCAGCGCTTACCGTCTCAGGATACATCCATGAATTTTCTGACCCTGAAACTACACCTCTATTTCCAAGCATATAGACAAATGGATCATTTACCCCGTAAAGCTCAGAATACCGGTTATACACATTATGTTTTTTTGAATATTTCCAATAGATTGCCTGAGCGCCAACTATATCTGGATCTTGTATGAGAGGCTCAACCGCCTTCTTCAGCCAATGTTTCCCGACAAGCTGTATGTCTGCATCAGCAAAAAGCAAAAACTCACCCTTTGCATGCTCTATACCAATACTTTTTGATCGTTCAATATGCCGAGCACCGCTAAAAAAAATTTTGGCACGAAGTTTTTTTGCAATAACTACCGTATTATCAGTTGAGTAATCATCTATCACAAGTATCTCAATTCTTGATGTTGGATACTCCTGATCACGGATCACGCGAATTACTTTTGCGATATTTTTTTCTTCGTTATACGTAGGAATGATGACCGAAATTAATGGGAAAGTCATGAAGATTGCAAAAAATTAATATAACGCTTCAATCCATCTTTCCAATGAGGGAGCACAACTCCCAGCTTCTTTGCCCTGATGTTTTTTAACACTGCATTTCTTGGAATACTCATTCCGAGATACGTTCCTTTTCTATTTACAGGAACAATTGTAAGTGGACTCTTCGATAACCTGACAATTTCCTCAGCAAACTTAGCCCAGGTTGCAGATCCCTCATTCACAAGATGAAATATCCCTTTTGCTCCTCTTTTTTTTGCTAAACGGATTACTGCGACAGCAAGATCCTCTGCATTTGCGAACGTTGCAGTTTGTTCAGACGAAATTTCAAGTATGTCCTTGACCTTTGCCTGTTCCAGAATATACAACACAAAATTACCTTTTTTTGACCTGCTTCCAGTTTTTCCTCCAAAAATTCCACATGTTCGTATCACAAGTGTATCAGTATTATAGAGAAGTGAGACGATTTCCCTTGCATACTTCGTCACACCGTACATCTGCAATGGATGAGCAATATCATTCTCTCTATACGGAGTCTTTTTTGTTCCATCGAAAACCTTATCTGTGCTGAATGTTACTAAACGTATTTTTTGCTCCCGACATAGTACAGCTAACTTTTTTGCAGAAAAGACATTTATACCGAATGCTTCTTCAAGATTTTCCTCACAATCGGCGACAACATGATAGGAAGCGGTGTTGATGATGAGATCTGGCTTCACACGGAGAATTGTTTTTTTCAACTTTTTAAAATCTGTCACATCAAGTTGCGCCCTGTTGTAACCAATTGCATTAAGCTTATAACGTGGAGCAAGACGCATAAGCTCTCTTCCGACCTGACCATCTTTCCCAATAATGAGTACGCGCTTCATCTCCACACTTTCCACAATGGCTTTTTTCTCCACTGCTTATTGACCTCTTCCAAATCCTGATATGTATCAATTGCTACCCAAAAGCCATTGTGTCGATACACAGCAAGTTGCCCTTCATCTACCAGGCGATCCAACGCTGACTCAATCATCTCTTTTGGTCGAAGATATGAAAAAAACTCTTTTGAAAACACCATAAATCCTCCATTCACATACTCATGCAACGTTGGTTTCTGCTGAAATTGCTTCACTAAATCATCCTCCCCTGCCAAGACTAATCCCCATTTCGATTTAGGGTGAACTCCTGTAATTACTCCTTTTACATTTTTTTTCTTATAAAACTTAATGAGCTTACTCAGGTCAATATTGCCGACGCCGTCTCCATAAGTTACCATGAAAATATCACTTTGAATATATTTCTTTACCTTTAAAAGTCGCTCCCCCGTTAATGTTTCCCTTCCTGTGTCAACAAACGTTATAACAAAATCATCATGTGTTTTTTTGCTCGCTCGGTGTATACTTCTAGCACCCGTCTTTGTTTCGATTGTCAAATCATGCAAAAAATATTCTTGATTTAAAAAATAATCTTTTATGTAGTCGCCCTTATAACCGAGAGCAATGATGAAATTATTAAATCCGTAGTGGGAGTAGAGTTTCATAATATGCCAAAGAATTGGCTTTTCGCCAATTGTTACCATCGGTTTTGGGCGAAACTCAGTTTCTTCCTTCATTCTTGTCCCCTGCCCACCACAAAAAATTACAACGGGAATTGAAGTCTCAGTGTTATTCATAAACTTACTATATAGGTAACAAGAATTTCTTTCTTACACAAAAATTATTAGCGTGTGATATTTTTGCTAAACAATCCCTTGATAAAAGAAATTCCGTACACGAGATGTGTTAACACTATAGAAAATGATACAAGTACAGCACTTATCGGATCTGTTTCTCTGATTGTATTCATAAAATAAATAAAGAGAAGTAATATAAAACCACCAATAAAATACGGCTGAAGTACTGCAAAGAAAGCGCTGAGAAGAAAAGCGAATAGAAACAGAATCGTAAATAACGAAGGTAAAAAATAGATCAATTCACGCGAAGTTTTTGGATATTTTTTCACAAAATACCCCCTATGAACACCTATATTACTAATTTGCTTTAAATGCCCGATCGGCATCTCTCTTCGATGATGATACACAACAACTTCTGGAACATAGAGTATTTTTTTTCCGGAATTAATTATAGAAAGACAAAGCTTCGTATCTTCACCACACCAAAGTGTCGTCTTAAATCCACCAATTTTTAAGAAAAGACTTTTTCTTACTAAGAAATTATACGTCGGATGATCCCTGACAAATCCCTTTTGAGCTGGTACAAAACGGTGCCTTGTGGATCCGCTACAGAACTCTGACTGAAGCGTTAGGCCTCCAATCTTCTGCAGGAATGTATCCTCAGGTGGGGTAACACCAGGACCGCACACTGCACCAATTAATGGATCTGAGAAATGTTTTATTGCCTCCCTCAACCAATATCTATCCGGATATGCATCATCATCAATAAAAGCGATAATCTCCCCTTTCGCTTCCGGGACAGCTATGTCTCTTTTTTCTCCAGGACCAGTTAGCTTCTTCCCTGTGATGACAAATCTCGCTTTCGGAAGTTTGACATTTACTTTCTTGTCGGACACTATGATAATTTCATAGTCTGGATAATCAAGCTCTAATACTTTATTAAAATCATGATAAAATTGCGTAGGGTTATTGTAGAGCACTCTATGAAAAGTCGTGACTATAGAGATTTTAGGAAATTTTTTTGCCATACGATATATAAAACTTCGTCATTATAACAGTGGGAATTTACCGTGACAACTGACGATTTTCGACAACGTCATAGAGGGATGTACTCAATTTTCCTTTTTCATTTGTTATTAGAAAAAACGTACTATTCAAAAACTTTGACTCCTTAAATTCAGTGTCATTTATTTTTTCAAAATATTTTCTTGCACAACGTAGAACACCAGAATGTGCAATCACAAGTACGTCACTTACGCCCTTTTCCAGAACTGAAAACACCGGTAGTAGACGTTCATAGAGATCTGAGTAGCTTTCTCCCTGAGTATTCATGTATTCACCCGGATGGCGGAAAGTAAAGAAGTTTTCCTCGCGTTTTCTCCAAAGAGGAGAACCGGATATTGCATCTCTTTTCATCGTTTCCCATGATCCGTAACATATTTCTGCTAAATTTCCATTTACCTCAAATTTCCTATTCATTATCTTTGAGACAATTGCCGCTGTTGCGAGCGATCTCCCCCTCGGACTTGCAAGAATAGATGAGAATTTAAATTTTCTGCAATAATTTCCGAGTAATTCCGCTTGACTCCTTCCTCTATCTGTAAGCGGAGAATCAGAATACCCCTCAAACCGATCGCCACTCCCGGAGATTGTCTCTCCATGTCTGGCAAAAATTAACATAAGTTAGTATAACACCAAAAAAGAGGCTATCTTGTAG
>JBDKFM010000006.1:0-29938 GCA_039798685.1 Candidatus Parcubacteria bacterium
GCAACGTCACGATACTTATTAAAGACACGAAAGCGAATCAGAATATAATAAATAGACTTCGTCTCCCTTTATAATATCGCTTTTTGTTGTTGTGCAAATGCGATCCTGCGCTTTGCAAGTGCCACCGCATGACCTCCCGAAACAAACGGGAGCGGAAGAATAATTCCCCCATTTTCCTGAAAATGACGTTGAAGAGGACTTTCTGCACTTATCATCTCAGGGAGAACAAATAACACACAGATTGCTCGTTTCGTCTCATACAAAGAAAGTATGGGCTCAATCTTTTCTCCAAGATTCTCAGGCTGCAAATACTTCGACATGTGTTGCTCAGCCGATTGTGCTCTCCCTGTTTTTACTTCAAAAATGACAGGTATCACACCGTTCCCGTCATGCATTACGCCACACGCATCATAATCCGTAAAAACATTGTATGAAGGTTTTCCAGTTCTTGAGACGCTTTCCTGCTTACTGACTAAAACCGATCCCCCTTTTTGAGAAAATAAAAAGCCTTTAGCGAAACGACTACTTTCAATGTTGGCAAAATCTACCATACACCCACCGGACGAAATCACATACTCCTGCACGACTCGTTCTGCTGCAGATCCGACAAGGTTTTGAGGGTTATAATCCTCTGGCCGCTCTAAAATCACCTGATCAAGATGCCGACTCAAATCATCGAGTGACACAGACCTGATGACTTCGTCTCTTGAAAAACAGCCCATGGGAAGTGGCCTCACCATTTGAAATGGATAGTCTTTGTATTTCACAACTTCATTCGGCCATTTCTTTTGTTGTGCAGAAAAAAAATTTCCACCCTCATTTATCATGCGCTGGGACTGCGCGTTTCTTGACATAAAGTATGGGTTTACCTCGTGACGCATGTGGTAATTATAATGATATCGGGAGAGAAAATCAAACTATAGGATAAGATCTACAACAGTTTGAACGTAGAATACAATGGAGTAAAAATTGAGTAATATGAACTTTTCCCGACAAGAAGATACGTATAATTTTTTCCTTTTAACACAACATTGTACTTCACATTTCCCCCGCTATCCTTCTGTTCTGTCAGTGAGCCCTCAAGGCCATTAACGGTCAATGATGTTCGCGTACTGGAACGAAGTGCAAGCTCCTCATCAAACGTTCTCGTACTTGATCCGATTGTAATAGTAAGTGATGTAGAGGGAGTTGCAACACTCGAGGGATTAATCGTGATATAACTCGGAACCTTAGGTTCAAGATTTCCCATATCCGTTACTGTCCAGTCTGGCGGATACTTAAATGTATATCCGTACGCATAATTCTTATACGTGAGCCAGCCCACTGTCACATCAGGTGTTGGCGTAGGACTCCCGATTACGGTAGCTGTGGGAGTCGGACCGTCTACCAGTATCACTCCACTCGTCGGGCTGGGTGTCGGAGTATTTGCAGGGCCATACATAGACTCAATCGCAGCATTCTGATCCACAGCGATCTTGGGTTTTGGCGAGAAGATACCGGATGGTGCCAGAAAGAGATATGCTGTCGATCCAATTGCGAGAATAAGAAATGCCGCAATTCCGATATATGCTGTTTTAGGCAACTGCCACCACCGCTTCCTAAAAGGATTCTGCGGCATCGGCGCAAGTGATGGATTTTCAGTTGAAGGTCCAGTGACGACTCCTTGGGGTGTATCTGATTCCATACCTACATGATTTCAAAAACTTACCACTTAGTCAAATAAGCCATTTTTTGTCATTGCGAGACGAAGTCGAAGCAATCTATTATCAATTTGTGAAACACTACTTTGTCTATCTTGCGATGAATGAATCAAATAGCGTTATTGATGTCGGATTCACAAATGATTTAGTAAGAAGAATTCATGAAAACAAAGAGAAATTACTTAAAGGATTTACCGCAAAATATCATATAAATAAACTCGTATATTTTGAAATTTTCGATGATGTAAATGAAGCAATAAGCAGGGAAAAGAAGATGAAGGGAGGCTCACGGAAGAAAAAGATCGCACTTATTGAAGAAAATAATCCTTTGTATCAAGACTTAAGTGGAAACATTATATGAGATTGCTTCCTTGCCTACAGCTCCTCGCAATGACATTCTGTCTATAAAATTAAATTTTTCGATATAGACTCGGTCACTCTTTACAGCGACATTTCGTTTTAAGAATCAGAGAATAAGATCTTTACTAATTGACTCACCTGTTTCTATACGACGAATAGCCTCAGCCAGAAGAGGAGCGACTGAAACAATCGTGATTTTCTTATTTTTCCGTACCTCCTCAGGCTGTGCGATCGTATCAGTCATAATGATCTCATCTATCGCCGACTTATTCAGGCGCTCAAGCGCTTGTCCTGAAAAAAGTCCATGCGTCGTGACCGCACGCACACTTTTTGCCCCTTTATGTTTTATGTAATTAGCCGCATTCACGATAGTCCCTGCCGTATCAATCATGTCATCTACCAGTAACACATCTTTTCCTCCGACTTTTCCGATCATTTCCAGAGCCTCAGACTTATTATTGACGTCCACATCACGTTCTTTGTACACTACGGCAACTCCAACTGCGTTGAGCCTTCGCGCATACCCAAGAGCCCTGGTCATCCCCCCTTTATCAGGCGACGCGACGACGATATCCTTGAGATGTTTTTTCAATATTGCCGGGACGAGTGAATAACTTGCATACAGGTTATCCCACGGCCCCTTTACAAAACCCTGCTGCTGCTCAGAGTGGATATCAACAGTGACGACTCGATCAGCCCCTGCATTCATGATCATGCCTGCTACGACTGAAGCGCTGATTGGCACGTGCGGCATCTCTTTCCGGTCCTGACGGGAATATCCAAAATACGGCACAACGACTGTAACTTCCCTCGCACTCGAACGCTTGGCCGCATCGATCATGAAAATAAGCTCCATCAAAGAATCATTGACCGGTGGATTTGTCGGCTGAATGATAAACACGTGGCGTCGTCTGAGGTTTGGCGGAATTTTGATACGTATTTCTCCGTCTGAGAAAATACTCACAGGTTCGTGCAAGTCTTTCTTCAGATACTTCGCGATGGATTTCGCAAGCTGCGGATTAGCCCGTCCCGTGACAAGGACAAATCCGTTTCCGTCATGTTTTGGAGTTTTTACTCTGCCTGTAGGCATATATATCTGACAAGAATGTGACGATTGTACCAAGGAATTACCTGCAAATGCAAGCACTCTGGGATACTTTCGTTCCTATTTTCCTCCTCCAAGCATGCTGCCGAGTCCGCCCAATCCTCCCATCGCCTGCAGCTTCTTCGCTGCCACTTCCTGGGATTTTTTTACTGCCTCGTTGATCGCATCACGGATATCATTATCTGATTTTCCGTTGCTTTGCAGCTCTTTGATTTTCTGATCTCCTGTGATCACGATATGCACACCGTGCTTCTCAACAATCACCTCTTCCTGCTGAAGCTGACGCTGGATCTGCATCGCCTGATCACGCATCTTCTTCATTTCTGAAATTTGTCCAAATGGATTTATCATATACTCACCTCCTTCACTTTCGCCTCTCGCATAGGGCAAATTGCGTATCGAGAAATATTTTCGATATGCGATTTGCGATACACAATATGCTATTTGCTCGATTTCAATTCTATCGTAACTGAGACGGGATTTCCAGCCATTGCAGACGCAGCTTCTGAGAGAGCAGTCAATGTCTTTGACTCACTCAGTCTGTCTTTATGAAATTTATAGGATGTTTCGATAATTAAATTTTTTCTGTCGAAACTCTGCAATTTGCACCCTCTCAACACGCCTGATATCGTATGATTCTTCTCCTTTACCTTGAGAATAAATGTCTGCCAGAACTCAGTCAGCCATTCAGGTGTCAGATCTCCGCTTGCCTTATATGCCATCAGGCTTGCACCTGTTGCCTCAGGTTTCTCTTCTTTTTTTTCTTCTTCTTTTTCATTGGTCACAGCACGCTGCTTCTGCAGCTCACCCACTTTTCTCCGCATCCCATTCAGGTCAAGATCCTTCCCAACCTGCTGAGTTGTCGCAGATGGGAGAACGTTTCGCTCTGTCACATTCTGCGCAGTCGAAGGCAACATATAGCCAATTAGTGCCAACTCAAGAGGAAGTGATGACACCACGGCCGTTCGCATCTGCTGATGCGCTTTTTGCAATGCATCAGACAACTCCCGAATCTCAGCAAGATTCAATGGCGTCTGTATTTTTTCTCCAACCCCCACATTCTGTAGCAACATCTCATGCAGTGCCAACAAAAGCTGCTCAAGAAAATACTTCATGTCTGATCCCGCTCCTGCAACGTCGTTAACGATCGCAATACTTCCCTGCACATCATTCTGCGCGATTTTTTCGATAAGTTTCACGATATGCTGCTTACTGCTCACACTATGATACTGCGCTTCAATCATCGCGACACTTACCTCTTTGCCGCCTGCAGCGAACACCATCTCCTCAAGTATCTTCACCCCATCACGAAACCCTCCGTCTGATAACTTTGCTATCTCCAGGAGTGCTGCCTCACTAATCTCAATCCCCTCAGCTTTAACAATCCTCTGAAATGACCTGAGAAGCTCTGCTTCTGTTGCTTTATGAAATGAGACATGAAGACACCGTGAAAGAATCGTCGCTGGTACTTTTTGCGGCTCCGTCGTTGCAAGGATGAACACTGCGTGGGACGGTGGCTCCTCAAGGGTTTTCAGGAGCGCATTAAATGCCTCTGTTGTCAGCATGTGCACCTCATCGATGATATACACCTTTTTCCGCGCAGATACAGGAGAAAGCCTGATTTTCTCCCGAAGATCACGAATTTCATCAATCCCGCGGTTTGACGCTGCATCAATCTCCAACACATCGAGATTTGTCCCTTCTGTAATCGAGAGACACATCTCACACTCATTACACGGCTCGATATGATCTTTGGCTTTTCGATTTGCGACGTGCGACGTGCGATGTGCGATCTTCTCACAATTCAGGGCTTTTGCGACTATCCGAGCACTTGAAGTTTTCCCAAGCCCCTTAGGACCAGTAAAAAGAAATGCATGTGGTGGTTCAGAAGATGCCAAGACACTACTTAACGTTTTTCTGACATCCTCGTTGTCCAGCTCATCAATTGTCTGCGGTCTGTACTTTCTGTAATAAACCATTTTTTGATTCAATTCCTAATTTCAAATGTCAAATTTCAAATATCCAATGAGGAAAACGTACTTTTATTGGAGATTAGAAATTGGAAATTGGTATTTATTTGAAATTGCACCACTCACTCGTGGTGAATCCCGAGTAAATGATTAAGCCCATGCTCAACAAGCATCTCTATTTTCTCATCGACCATAGTCTCATCGCGCGCAGCTTCCTTGATAACAACCGGATAAGAAATCACTATATCTCCCAGATAGGTTGTGTCACTCACGGGTAGTTTAGTCTGCTCGCCTTCAGCAAGCGGAAATGAGAGCACATTCGTGGTACCTTGCTTATTACGGTATTTCTCATTCAGCGCCTTCATCTTCCGGTCTCCGACAATTGCGACAGAAACCTCAACGTTCAGCTGAATGTTGTTTGAATCAAGCGTTTTTTTCACAACAGCCTTAATACGCTTCCGATTCACTTTATACCTGCTTTCGACGAAGATGAGGGTTGTGATGTTGGACATAGCATGAGACGCGTATCGCATAGCGCTTATCGCGTAGCAAAAACGATACGCAATAAGCGATTAGCTCTAAGCGGGGTTAGACGAGGCGCTTCCTCATCCTGCGTGATTCTTCCTGCTTCATCTTTTTTGCGAGTGAAGGCTTCATATAAAATTGACGCCTCTTTGCCTCAGGAATAATACCTGCATCGATCACTTTTTTTGTAAATTTGCGGATGATAGAGTCATCTGAGTCACCCGGCATTTTCTTGACAAAAACCATAATAAAAAAACACCTCCTTTAGAAACTCTTAACGAGCGTTCGCAATTGGCGAACTGTGAGTTCTAGAGTTTCTTAAGTCCGCCTGAATTCGCTCTTCATGCCGTGTACGAATAGTACTGAAAAAGGCATGAAGAAAAAATAGGCGGGCAAATTCCCTAGTAAGGTACTATTTTACTCTAAATCATGACGTTTGTAAAACGTACGTCTCATACTCGGATAGTTGAAAAAATCGTGCTTTTTTACTATACTACAGGATAATTATGCGATTGCCAGAACTTCGCCATCGCCCGCATCACGCTCCTGAGCTTTCTCCTCAGACACCGATTTATTTGCTTGATGCACCCATGACGCAGATAGAAACAGGGATCCCGGAGGATGCGAGATTACAAGAAAGAAGCTGGTACAAACAAGCCGACATGGTGACATGTGTCCCATGGGCGGTCGGCAATGCAGCACTCGCACTCGGACTTCCCCTCCCATCTGAGACAGTAGCGACATTGGAAAAAATAGCACGGAAACGCAAATTCCTTCTCATGCAAGGGTCAAGCCTAGAAACAACAAAGAAAACCCTAGATCTTCACCCTGAAAGCGGCATCGTTGCAACACACCCAACAAGTAACGAGAAGCTTCTCACACTCCTGCAGACTGATGTACTTGCAACGACTGCACAGGAACAAAAACAACATACTACACTTGGCAGAACAAAAATCATCCATAACGCCAGAGTTATCCATGATATCGTGACATCCGGAAGAGTGAGCATCATTGCGGTTCAATCAAACCTCGGTTATACACCAGATACGAAAAGGGATAAAACAGATGGTCATGCAGTGACAGTAACTGGATATATGTCGGATAAAAATGGCTACTTCACAGTCCAGATTGTTGATTCTTACTCAGGAGGATCTCTTCTCGTTCCTATTGAGGCACTCAGCGGGGCGCTTCTCTTCTCAGAAAAACAACTCATCATCTCACCTATTCATCAGGGTTAATCCTTCACCGCGTGGCCAATAGGACCCATGAGATGGATATGGAAAAATTGCTTATAGGATAAAATTAAAACGATCTGTTAACAGCTCATCGCCATTACCACTTGCAAGAGACTATTTTACTCAAATTTGATAAAGATATAAGCGTTTAAATGTATAAACTGAAAGACACAGTAATTCAGAATGAATTCCTATAAGCTACTACACATCCGAAGACGGTACGATTTTAGTATCACGACTATCGATACTAAACCTCAACAGTGTTGGCGGAACCCGAAGCGGAGCAACCACGAACTCTGCAGTACACTGAAATGAAAATGCTGCAAGCATGGAATGTGCTTTTGTTTCTACTCCCAGGTCGTTGTAAATCTCAACAAATTTTCTCTTAATATATGGTTCTTTTAATCCAAGCCGTATACCGATTGCCGCATTTGAGTCGTCCCCTTTTTGAGCAATACTTTGAAGGAGGATTTTCCGTTTTAATGGATCTAACAAACGAAAATTTTCAAGATTAATACCGATTTCACCTCTCAGATCGGAAAGTGATAATTCACCACGAGCGGTCGCCACTAACATCGCTTCGACTAACGAATTGACACCAAGTCGCCTATACACTCCAAGTTTTTTATCTCGAGTATTGCTTAAATGATTATTGATAGTCTCAAATGAGAGACCTAGCACATTAGCAGCAGCATTATTGCCACCCGAAACAATTACCGTCCTCAGTATCTCTCTTTGTCTTGATGTCAGAACTGGCTGAAATTGCGCACAATTGGTGGTATAGGGTCCTTCAATAAATCTTTGAAAAGCCTGCGAGATCCTCAACTGAGGATCCGCATCATGAGGTTGTACTCTCAAACCTGTTTCGACCATAACATATTATAAGTCTATATTGAAGAAAATTCAAACCTGCATGAAAAATGATTGCGAAACTGGGGATTAAATAGTAAAAATGCAATATTCTAAGAACGACCAATCCTATGTTAATCCTTCACCGCGTGGCCAATAGGACCCATGAGATGGATATGGAGATGCGGCACAATCTGCGCGCCTTGCGCGTTGACGATGATCCTGACACCTTTCCCGGTCAACCCCATTTTCGTAATCATGAGCTGGACTGTCTGCCAAATTTTTGACATAAGTACAGGATCCGTGACATGTGCAAAATCCTCAATGTGCTTTTTTGGGATGACGAGAAGATGCACCGGCTTTACTGGACTAATATCAGGAAACACCATCAGATCGTCATCCTCGTACGTGAATTCCTTCGGAATTTCTTTCTTCGCAATTTTACAAAAAATACAGTCGTCCATAATCTTTCGCATATCGCCAATCGCATCGTACTTATCGAGGCTTTTTCGATACGCCATATGCTATAAGCGATTGACTAAATAGTTTTTAGTACTTCCACTATCTGCTCCAAGGTCAGTTTGGTCGGGATCATCTTAGGATTTTTCGGTGTTCCGTTTAGGAGCATCTTCTTACTCGAGTGCAAAAACCACGTCGCATCCGGATCTATAGCTTTCAATTTTTCATATGCTGTAGTTAAATCAATATCTCCATTTGTTTTTGTTGTATCATTTGACATTTGAAATTTGTCATTTGAAATTCCGCCAGAAGGGCGGGCTTTTATCCGCACATACCCTTTCCGTGGATCTTTTCTGACGACGAGAACAAATCCCATCTTCTGTGCAAGCTTCAACACTGTATCATTGAGCGTATCAAATGCCATTGCCTTTCCGTACGTCGTCATAAATTCTTTCCCGCTCTGTGCAATCTCACGCTCTGCCCAAATCCTGTTTTCAAACGTATGCAGCAACGCCTCCAAAATTTCACGTCCAAAAGACACATAATAATCATCCTGATCAGGCTTCTGCAATTTTAGCCCGTCAAGAAGTCCCAAGATCGTGAACTCATGGTAATCAGCCGCAGGATCTGACCAAAAAATTTCCTTAAAATGATCAGTATCGACAATAAAACTCACAATGCGCCCAATCGCATCCTTCCGATCCTGCCATTTCTCAGTTTCTGTAATTGCGATTTTCCCTTCATCAATTTGGCTCAGAATATAGTTCCAAACGAGTCCCGTGCCTGAGATTGATTTATCTGATGTCTGATGATGATCCAAAGGACCTAGCCCAGTGTCGACATGAATGACCAGATCGCTTCCCACTTCTTCGATAGGATTACCTACCCCTGCGTCTCCGACAAGCATACTTCCCTCCATACGTTGCCCTGCAGGAACAAATCGTATCGCAGCATCATTCCATCCAGGTAAATATCGCTTCAGTAACCACACAGATCCTATCGCATCCCAATCAGGAGATGCATGAGTCACAATTATTTTCATAGTGGTAGTATACATGCTTCACAACGTGAAGAAAAGTAACCTTCATACGACAAAATCTTGACATTCACTCTAAAATCCCGCACGATAAAAGCAGTATGGATCCGAAAAAATCTGCCCTCGATCCCAAACAACAAGAAACCCTCAACAGGGTGATGAATACGCCTACGAATCCCGCATCACAAACACCGACTGCGGGTAGTACTCCTCCCGCAACTCCTACACCCATAAAAAATGTAACCCCTCCTCCACCCGCACAACCGACACCGTTTCCGTCTTTCTCGTCCCCTATCCCTGAACCGGGAAAAGATACAAAACCGAAAGATCCTCCCCTGACTCCTCCAGCAATGCCCGCAGCTACCCCTCAGGCACCTACAGCGCCATCTGCAACACCCACTGGGGCACCACTCCCGACGCCACCCGTTTCTACCGCCCCCATGGCTCCGTCAGCATCTCCATTCGTTTCTCCTCCACCTACTCAGGGAGTCACTGGTGCGACAAGCTATGCGAGTATCCCGACAGCACAACCTGCACCCGCACCAACGATCATAAAAGCGCCCACTGCAGCTACACCCCAGGCGAGCACGGCTCCCACAAATACAAAAACACCTCCTCCCGGTAAATCGAGATCCCCTCTCATCACAATTCTCTTTGTCATACTCGGCATCATCCTCGTCGTCGCATATGCGATTGTCTGGGCACTGATCTTTGGCCTGCAGTTGCCGTTTGCGCTGCCTATCTAACATGGCCAAATTCCCAAAAGAACTTATCACAGTCACCCCACTCTCCATCACACTCTCTGTGATCTGCTTTATCTTCTTCATGTTCCTGGCATTTTACCTCGGTACACAATACCAAAGACTACAAGTTCTGGAAGAACAACAGCTCAAAAACGCAAAGACACCAATAGTAGCACTCAACCCATCTGACACTACATACTCACCCACACCTACTTCTGCTCCATATAGCGCAAGCAGAAGTAGCACCTTCACAAATACACCTTTTTACTACAGCGTGCAGTATCCACCAAAATACAAGGCAGAAATGACACAATACAGCGTCATCTTCGACTACACACCTGACCCGGAAGCGCTTGGCGCACCGGGCTTCCCCAGTTTCTATGTAACTGTACTCGATGGAAAAAATAATGAAGATCCTGAAGCCTATAACAGACTCACCAAAGAACAAGTGACTCAAATAGCGCTTCTCAAAAATGGTGAAGAAATTGATACGAATCCACATACGGCAGATTCTGGGAATTGGATTTTCACACGGATTCAAGGATATGCGGTTGATGGATTACCTGGTGTCACAATCGAAAACGCAAAACCATTCGGATATCGAGGAAAAGATCTCCGTATACTTGTGAAGAAAAATGGACTCACCTATATGATCGGTACTTACTACGCCACTTCACAGCAATTACAAATATTCAGATCGTTCCTCTCGACCTTCCGATTCACAAAGTAGGAGGGATTATTTACGGAGATTTTTTATTACTTCTTCAATGCTCAGTAACTCTGATTTTTCTTCACTTCGTTTTTTCCACTCCACCAATTCACCAGCTTGCCCTGAACCTTGCTGAAGGGTTTTTGCCGAGACGACAAGGCGGATAGGCATACCCAAAAGATCCGCATCGGCAAATTTTTGTCCCGGTCCTGTGTCATCACGATCATCATAGAGAACTTCGATTCCCTCAGCAGTTAATAACTCATAGAGCCTCTCTGCTTTTTCTTTTATCGCTCTCTCATTGGCATTTAAACCAACGAGATGTACTGCGAACGGTGCAACAGATTCCGGCCACATAATTCCTTTGTCATCGTGATACAACTCAACGAGTGTTCCCATAAGTCTCGTCGGACCGATGCCGTATGATGCAAACCAGACAGGTTTCCGCTGTCCGTCACGATCGGTAAACAAACCTCCCATTTTGTCTGCATACTTCGCGGTACCAAACGGAAAAATATTCCCAACCTCAATACTCGTAATTGCTTTAAGTCCTGGCGCATTTCTATCCTCATCAGTCATCACTTCATCATTCTTTGCGTGCTTCCAGCCATCCGCCATATAGATCGTATCTTCACCGACGGCGCACGCAGCCTGAAACTCGTGCGTATGTTCTTTAGTGAACACTCCACCTGATGCCTCGGTGATAATCGCATCGATACCGACTCTCTTAAACACTCTAAGATACGCATCAGCAACCTCCCAATAATATTTTTTCAGATCTTCCTCTGTCGTATGCGCACTATACAGATCCTTCATCATAAACTCCCGCCCGCGTAAGATTCCTGATTTTGCACGAAGCTCATTTCTGAATTTTGTTGAGAAATGATACACCGCAAGCGGAAGATCCTTATACGACGTCACATGTTTACGGATCAGATCCATGACGATTTCTTCATGGGTAAATGACAATGCGTAGTCTTTGTCATTTTTTTCGAATTGATACATGACTTCCTTCGCTTCATCCCACCTGCCTGTTTCATTCCAGATTTCTTTAGGGTGAAGTAACGGCATCAATACTTCCTGCGCGCCTGTCGCATTCATCTCCTCACGGATGATATCGTTTATTTTTGTCACAACACGAAGTCCAAGCGGCAAGAGCGTATATGATCCCGCCATAAGCTTGTCGATGTAGCCTCCTCGCATGAGATATTTCGCATTGACCGCAATCTCATCTTTCGGTGCTTCTTTTTTGGTTTTGGCAAATAATTTTGAATACCTCATATGTTGATTATACACAAATCCCACAGACTCAATACATTCTCGTTCCGATCATTGCGTCTTTCGTAGGTCTTAGTAACACGACATGACCGTTTTCGTCATCTACACCAAGTGTAAGCACTTCTGAGATAAACGGTCCGATTTGTTTGGGAGGAAAATTTACAACACCCATCACCTGTGTCCCAAGGAGCTCTTTCTTTGTGTAGTTCGTGACAATCTGTGCCGATGATTTCTTGACTCCTATCTCAGGACCAAAATCAATCGTTAGCTTATAAGCCGGCTTTCGCGCTTCAGGAAAATCAAGAACCTCAAGTATGCGCCCAACCCTGATATCTACTTTGACAAACTCTTCGTATGAAATCACACTCGATATTGTAACAAATTCGAAGGTGATAACGGAAAACTGGTGATTTTGTCAGGAAACAGTCAAAAAAATGTATCGTCACTGTCACGCGAAAACTCACTCAAAGTCATATCCTCGTAATATGGTTGAGACAAGATTTTCAGGAATCATTCACCATGTGGCATCAAGTACACAAGAAGAAATCGCACACAGTAATGCAGTAAATATTTCAGGCACACCGGACAGTCTTGCAAGATCAATTGCTGAAAGAGCAATCAGTGCAGACGAAACGACGTTTGTCGGAATCTCAGAAGTCGGATTTCAAGAAGAATCTACGTCAATCGTCCGGGCAATTCTCGTTTTCCCTCTGAAAACTCCGGCATCACTTGACGATCACCCTGATGATCGGCAGTGTGTCATCGAATATGCACTGGGACATGTGCTCAGAGGGCACACAGCAGGAGTATTTGTCTCAACACCTCAGTTAGGATGTTAGTCTACTCACCACGATTTTTTACTTCTTTTTCACTTCGCTCGCCTCGCTGACGCTTTGGCGAAGCGGGTGTCCTCCAAATTCATGACGAAGAGCTGCAACCATTTTTGCGGCAAATGATTTGGCGATTTCTGAGTCAGTCTGAGAACGTCTGCGAAAATCTAACGACTGCTCTATGTTCTCAATCGGTACTCCTTCTTTTTTTGCCTGCTCAACAGTCCATTCCCCCTCGCCACTTGATGCGATAACTCCCTCAATATGTGCTAATTCATGATCTTTCTCTAGCGCATCTTTGGCCCGGTCGAGAAGAAATCCTGAAACAATCGTGCTTTTCTGCCACAACCTTGCCACCTCTACAAGATCAAGTGGATACGGTGATTTATCAAGCACACCAAACCCTTCACCGATTGCCTGCATCATGCCGTACTCGATACCATTATGAACCATCTTCACAAAGTGTCCTGCTCCACCTGTACCAAAGTATGTGTGTCCTCCATGAGACGTCGCGAGTGAATCAAGAAGCGGCTTCACATGCTGGTACGCGGATTCATCTCCCCCCACCATGAGTGGGTACCCATTTTCGAGTGCATGGATTCCACCGGAAACGCCGATTCCTAAAAATCGAACTTGATTCAACGCAAATGTCTCAAATCGACGCTGCGTATCAAGATAAAACGCATTACCACCATCAATCACGACATCTCCAGCCTCAACATGCTTTGCAACTTCTGAAAGCGCATCTTCTGTCGGCATTCCGGCAGGTAGCATGAGCCAGACGACACGCGGTGATTCTAATTTCTCAACAAGTTCTTTAATGGTCTCAACGTGAGAAAAATTTGCTCCGTACTCTATATGTGAATCCGACAACTGGCGGATGAAATGTAAAATTTTATCCTGAGATCGGTTCCATCCGACAACAATGTGACCTTCATGAAGAAGCTTTGTGACCATGCGGGATCCCATTTTTCCAAATCCGATAAATCCAACGTGCATCACACAATTGTAAGCCTTTTCTCTAAGCTTGACAACAGAATCATAAAAAGATAATGAGCACAAATGCTGGAGTAACGCACTATAATAAAATAAGATTTAGAGGGTTAAAAAAATTATGAAATCCTCTCTACATCCCCATGAAGTATTACGGGGTCTATGAGACGAATCTCATGCGCCCATCTGACTTCATCATGCGAGGGTACGTCGTTGAGAAGAAAAATTTTCTTACCCAGATAGTGCGCAAGACCGATCTCCATAAGGGTTGAGGTGCCGATGTAGCCTTCAATTCCCTTTCGTTTGTAATTGAGAACAAGTATGGCATCCGAACTCGCGACGAGTTTGAAACTCTCCATCATAAGATCCCGCTCTTTGGCATGCACCAGGTTGCGATCCAGATCATCAACGAGTCGTTCGTCATCAAGATGCACATCCGTATCATGCGGTACCTTTACTGTATGTCCCTTTTTCTCAAGTAGATTCTTTGAATCAAGCATTTCTTTCGCAAACGCCATCGACCCACAAATCATAAGTTTCATAACAAGACAATTATACTTATGGAATAAAAAAATTGCGAATGTTGACAGGCACACTCTAATCAGTTAAAGTCACATACTATGACACGCGAAATACCAATGAGAACAGATCAGGGATCACTCACTCAGTTTGAGAGAATTACACAGGCAGCCGGATACAATGCTCTTTATCGGGAAGTATTTGATCGAATGAGTCACCTTCAGGCAGATGGGCCAAAACCCGAATATGCTGATCCTCTCCAGAGGATTCATCAGCTCAGCCGAGTCTCACACATCACATATGGCAACACAGATATTTACACGACACAGTGGGTACGAAAAAAGGATCCAAGAACGCGTGTCGACCGCTCTGTATCCATCACATCCGGATATAACGCATCACTCTCTTTTACTCACTCAATAGTAAGAATTCACAGTAATGGTAAAGAGTCGGTGGTAAGTCCGGGAGTTGCAAGTCTGACAATTGTAGATACACAGCAGACGCTCGATTATATCGATACAGAGCTAAAAACAACACTACAATGGCTTCCGAAAGACGTCCGCCTCCCGATTGCGGCAGCACGTATCAGAGAGTACTAAAAAAACGCTAGAGCCACTTTCTGTTATCTTTTTCTATAAGTTTTTCCGCTTCTTTCGGACCCCATGTGCCCGGCTCATATACCGTTGGAGAGAGCGCATTCTGCTTCCACCCATCAAGAATATTTGTAATAAATTGCCATGAACTCTCAAGCTCATCTGAACGATTAAAAAGCATCTGATCGCCGGCAAAAATATCCATAAGTACCTTTTCATATGCATCTGCACCATGCGTCCCGAACTCTTCATGATAGGAAAATTTCATATCAACGGTATCCAAAGCAAGCTTCGCACCGGGATGCTTGGCAATCACACGAAGCCTAATCCCCTCATCTGGCTGAATACGAATCGTCAGGACATTACCTATCTCTGGACACCCCATTTCTTTAAAAAGAATATGGCACGTCTGGATAAACACGATTGAGATCTCAACCACATTTGCAGGCATATTCTTGCCGGCCCTTATATAAAACGGCACATTCTCAAAACGAGGCGTATTCACACCAAATTTCATCGCAACAAATGTCTCAGTCTGAGAATCAGGTTGCACATCTTTCTCCTGTAGATACCCTGCATATTGCCCCGAAACGACACAGTCTTTTACTTCTTCTGACTGTATGCACGTAATCGCCTGAATCGCCTTAACGCGGGCATCACGAACGTCTTCTTTGGCAAAACTTTTCGGTTGCTCCATCGTCACCGCAGCAACTAGCTGCAGAAGATGATTTTGCGCGACGTCCCGCAGCATCCCGACACCGTCAAAAAATCTCCCCCGAGTCCCAATCCCTTTTTTCTCAGCAAACGTTACTTGCACATGATCTATATGCTTATTATTCCAGACTGGCTCAAATATTCCGTTGGCAAACCGAAACGCTATCATGTTCTGCACCGTTTCTTTACTAAGGTAGTGATCAACTCTAAATATCTGACGCTCATCAAAAATTTGTGACAATTTAAAATCAAGGGATTTCGCCGTATCCAGATCTTTTCCAAACGGCTTTTCAATCGCAATCTTTGTCCATTTATTACTCCCCTGTCCGCACCCTTCTGAGAGTTTGGTTATTCGGAGATGCTCCAAAATCGGCTGATAATTTTCGGGTGGTGTCGCCAGATAAAAAACCCGCGTGATACACGCTCCTACTTGCTGGTCAAATGTATTGAGACGCTCAATAAGCAACCTATACCCTACTTCCTGATCAAAAACTCCTTGCTGATAATAAATATTTTTGGCAAACGCCTGCCAATCTGAGTTATCTTCAGCTTTCAGAAACTCCCGCACCATTTCGCGAAATGCGACGTCATCAATCTCACGTCTGGAAAAACCAACAATGTAAAATGCCTTGCCCTCCGAATCCTTGGCGAAGGATTGGCCTCCAAGTAAGCCCTTCTGAAAAAGAGAGAAAAGTGAAGGAAATAATTTGTGACGTGCGAGATCACCAGTCGCGCCGAAGAGAACAAAAACAAATGGAGACATCGCCCTATTCTAAATCATTTGGTCAGTAATGAGAAGTGTTTTTGTCGCGATCTCAGATCGTTTCAAAAATCTCGAAGGCACTTCCTCTTCTGATCCATCTGCAAACATCTCCTGCAAAGCAGGATTCTTATCTTTGCCGAACACGAGAACAAAGAAAACATCCATCATCGACAATCCCTGAAATGTCATCGTAATACGCTCTTTATATCCGCCAGCTGGCGGACCTCCATCATCGTAGTCAATCACCATTCTATTTTTTGACCTCTCCTGTAAATCCTCATACCAATCCGGAAACTTTCCTCCATTCGCATTGTGCAATTCGCTCTTTACGCGTACTGCAGGTATACCTGCAGTGTGCCCATCCATTCCGACACCCAATATAGCAATATGTTGCTGGTACTGCGCGAGCATTGTTCTCACGACCTGATCATACTCATCCGCAGTGACACTCCGTTTCTTCCCGCTCAAAACCGGATAAAAAGGAATATCCCGCATTTGAATATAACGAAACAAGCCGCTGTCTCTGAGCATTTTTTCGTTACTCGACTCATGCATCGGCACACCAAACCGTTCATCAACCATTGCGACAGCTCCCGGAAGCAACTCCTCACTTTTCGCAAGCGTGGTATACAGCTCTTTTGGTGTCCTTCCGCCGGATAGATAAAGTACCGTTCGTCTCGTCACAATCTTTGTCAAAAGCGGCATCAAAAGACCAATTCCTTCCTGTTCACTGTGCACTTTTACGACTGCGATCCCATGATGCTGATACACCGGTAATCCATTCTCACGAAGAAACTGCATGATTGTATCCATAGGAGTAGTGCAATTGTACCTATATCTCAGAGGCACCTGACGGAGACACATTCTGATACGAGGGAGACACTTGCTGAATCTGATCATACTCAGCGGGATATTTACTCGCAGCACTTGATTTGGTGAATTGATTCACGGCATCTGTGAGAAGCGGTGTGATTCTCGGAACGACAAAAAAGATTCCGAGAAGCAACAATACATAACCAAGCGCTGCAACAAGAAAGTACTTCCTTTTACTCTCATCCGGCACATGTGCCGGAACCTCACCTCTCGTCTTCTTCAGATGGACGAAAAGCGTATACATATACGCACCATAAAACGGAAGTAGGGCAAGCGACACAAGTTGCATACCAAATCCTCCACCCGACTGCATCGAATCACTCACAGTACTACTAATCAGAATACTGAGAACAAACTCCGGTAGATGCACTGCAATGACCCTTCCGACGACTCCCCAAAATCTCCCTCTCACGTATTCCCTACTCGTATGGAGCGCGGAAAGACCAGTACGATTATCAATAAGCATGACGAAAATCCAGAACATAAAAAAGACTCTAAACGCAATCCCGGGGATCACAAACACAAGTGATGCACCAAGCACGAGCACGCTTGAAAGCAGCCCTGTCAAAAATGTTGCACGCATATACGTTCGTGAAGATTTGATAATCTCCATAAGACCGGAGGTTTTCTGCCAATCACGATATGCGATCGGATATGCTGGAAGAAACCACACAGAGAGATAAATAATCGCCGCTGTCACAAGAAGCACAAGCACACCACCAACGATAAATATCGGCATCTCCGGCTTTCCGCCAAGTACAAAAAAGAGTATTACCCCTAACACCACACCGACGAGAAGAATAAGAAAACTCAAGAGAAACTGTACGACTCCTATACCAAGAACTGTAAAGACACGCTTTTTATATATCTCCCATGCTTCCTTCGCTAACTCGATAGGTCCGGGAAGTAGTTTGTGGGTCGCTGCAACTGATTTGGCCATGCACTCAGTATAGTAGTATTAAAAACCGAAAAACAAGTGCTATTTTATGAAGAACTGAAAAATATCCTTAAATGTGATAAGCAGAATCAACCCGAGAAGCACCACCATCCCGATACTATGGATCATCGCTTCAGTGTGCTGATTTATTTTCTTTCCTGTTACTCCTTCAAATAATATAAAGAAAAGCCTTCCCCCATCAAGCGCCGGAATCGGCAGGACATTAAACAGTGCGAGTGATGCTGAGAGGAGACCAGCGAGATTCAGAATTGCGAGTACACGCTCTTTCGTATCCGGAATTTGCAACACCTGTCCTGTCACCACAAACACTCCGACCGGTCCTGAGAATGCACTCCCGACCGCGTCAGCATTTTTCTCAGCGATGGAGACACTGATAAGCCTGGCGAGTATATCAAATTGATACATCATCACATTGATGGGATGAACAATTCCCGAAAACAGTTTTTGCATCGGCGTCTTATACTCGAGAACCGCAACTTCCTGCGTATTGAAACGAATTCCGATAGCGCCCTGACCCTTCTCAGGATTCACTCTTGGCACCATCGTCGTCGTCACTTTTTTCTTGTCCGCCAGATTTTCCCACACAAACACTGTTTTTTCTCCACGGCTCTCTTTCAAGGTATCCTGAAACTGAGCAAGTGTTGTCATCTGCACACCATTGATTGAGACAAGCTGAAGACAGTACGATATTTTTTTCTCAGTTGCACTGCACTTTTTGATCCCGGCATTTGCTGCGGGAGAATTCTTTACCACATCACTGACGATGAGCGATTGAAGCGTATCGGTCTGCGTCACGCCAAAAAAATTGTATTTTGTGAAGAGCGGAAGCTCGGTTTTAAATACTGACACAAAAAGGAAAACATAGTAAATAAGAAACGCCAGAAGCGCATTCATCACGACTCCTGCCACAACGACAAGTGCCCGCTGCCAGACGGGACGGGTGAAAAAAGCCCGCGAGAGATCTTGCGTATCGCTCACCGCGTATTGCTTATCGTTTTTCCCTTTTTTACTCGTTGCCGGAAGACTCGTCCTGCCACCTCCTGCTTCATCTTCTCCAAAGAGCTTAACGAATCCACCAATTGGCAACCAGTTGATTGAGTAGAGTGTCTCCCCTATTTTCTTGCCCCACGCACGAGGCGGTATCCCAAAACCGAACTCCTCTACCTTGATCCCGAATTTCCGCGCGACAAAAAAATGCCCCGCTTCATGGATGAGAACAAGTACTGAAAGTATGAGTAAAAATACAAGAAGTGTAATCATGATGTTAGATTATAGTACGGTATTAATATGCGCGAAGAACAAGCGCGTCGTGCTGAGCTAGATCTGCAGCAATTCTGCCTCTTTTTGCTTCCCCATCGATTCGATAAGTGCCATCATCTCATCAACAAGTTTCTGCACGTCTTTTTCAAATCTTGCCTTATCATCATCAGTAATCGCTTTCGTATCATGCTGCTTCTTAATCTCATTCATGCCATCATGACGAACCTGTCTCACCATAATCTTGCCATTCTCCAGCTTATGCCGCATTGATTTTATTAGTTCTTCCCGTCGTTCTTTCGAGAGTGGGGGCAAACTGATACGAAGCATCTGTCCGTCAACAATTGGATTTAGACCGACATTGGCCTCCTGAATCCCTTTCTCAATATCGTGAATTACAGTGTGGTCAAATGGGGTGATCACGATTGTAGATGCATCGGTCACACCGATCGTCGCGAGCTCCATCACGCGGAGCTTGGTAGTGCCGCCATATGCGGTAATGATGATGTTCTCAACAAGTGCGGGAGTCGCGCGTCCGGTGCGAATAGTTCCCATATCCTGCTTGAGCACATCGAGTACTTTATCTAACTTTTGCCGAAGCTCCTGTTCGTCCATAATGTAATCCTAATGTATTCGAATGATTAATCCGAATTTATCCAAATGATTTATTCGGGATGGTATTGTGAATTCAAAATTCGCTTATACGCTAATCGCTCTTTACGGAAGTTTGCCAGAATTCCTAATTCAATATTATTTGCTCTTAAATAGGCAAATACCTGAGAAAAATCTTTCGGCAGTAGTCGCGGCACTGCCTTGATTTCTAAAATTATTGCGTCTTCAATCAAAAAGTCTAAAAAATACTTCCCGATATTTTTTCCATTATACTGCAAATCGACAGATATTTCTCTGGTAAATCGTACACTCGCTGTAGTAAGCGCTTCCTCAATTGCCCTTTGGTAATACTTTTCCTGATACCTATTACCCAACTCGTTATGTACTGAAAATAAAATGCCAACGAGTTGATACGAAAGCTCCTTATAGAGGATCGCAGGCATATTCTGACAATAACATAGCTGTATATGAAGAGCAATTCGCAAAAAGTAGAGTGATCCGGCAAGATATTTGGGTTTATTCGGAGTAACTTTTCGTATCCATTCGGATACACTATTCTCCTATTGCGAAGCGTTGGAAGCGTTTGATGGTGATATTTTCACCGAGTTTTCCGATAACTGCTTTGACAAGCTGCTCCATAGTCTGTGAACTATCCCTGATATATTCACCTTTCAGAAGCGCCGGAACATCCTTGGGATTCATCGCTGCAATCTGCATCGATACTTCATGTGCGAGCTTTTTAAAATCATCTGTTTTCGCGACGAAATCCGTCTCGCACAAAATCTCAAGAAGCACCCCTACTTTACCTCCACCATGGATATAAGACTCGATAAGACCCTGTGATGTCGCACGGTCAGATTTCTTATCAGCTTTTGTGAGCGCATTTTTCTTGATCCACTCAAGTGCTTTTTTTTCGTCGTTATTATTTTCCTCAAGCGCTTTACGACAATCTGCAATCGATGCACCTGTCTCAAGCCGGATTTTTTTCAGAAGTGATAGATCAACGTTTACCATAGTGCTATTACTCAACAGTAATTTTCTCAGGAGTTTTCTTGGTGGATTTTTTCTTTGTTTCAGTCAGTCCGACAGCTTTAGCTGCATCTTTTGCTTTTGCGCTCTCTACTTTTCGCTCTGCATCCTTTGCTTTATCTTTTTCACGTCCGGCTGCGCTCTGTTTATATGCAGGTTTTGCCGCATCAGCAGGTACGTTCGCTTCAGCAGTTGGTTTTGCGACAACAGGAGCTGCTGCTTCTTTTACTTTTTCAGCCTCAGCTGCCTGTGCATCTGCTGTTTTTGCTGCTGCTTTTCTTCCTTCTATCCATGCATCAACAATATATGAAGTGATGAGCTGAATCGACCCGACAGCATCATCATTCGCAGGGATCGCATAATCTATAATCGTAGGATCTGCATTAGTGTCTGTGATGCCGACAACTTTGACGTTCATCGCTTTTGATTCACGGACGGCGAGATGCTCAAGATGCGTGTCAATGATAAATACAACATCAGGTGTTCTGGTCAGATCAGTGATCCCGTCATAAAACGTCATCAACTTCTGCCTCTCACGTTCCATGAGGAGAAGTTCTTTCTTGGTAAACTTCGCTTTCTCGTACTCATTGGCAAAGAGCTTCGTGATTGCGTCAAGCCTCTTAAAATTCTTTGAAACTTCACCCAGATTTGTCAGTGTACCGCCAATCCATCTGTTCGTGACGGAATAGAGTCCGTTTCCTGCCTCAGCTTTGCCACGCTGCACTTCTGCTTTGACAATCTCCTGTGCCTGTCTTTTTGCACCGAGAATAATCATGGTCGCATCAGGACGCGATGCAACACTCTTCACATATGCACCGGCTTCTTCTAGGCCTTCTTTTGTTTTTTCAAGATCTATGATGTGGATACGATCACGCTCTTCAAACACGTAATCACGCGCTTTGGGGTTTTGGCGGGTTACCTGGTGCCCAAAATGGCATCCGGCTTCTAGAAGTTCCTCAAGTGTAATACTTTTCATAATTGTCCCTTGCCCACCGGAGCATTAGCGAAGGCGGGTTCCTCCATCTAGTTTGTTTTTTTAGAGACATATACTAGATGTGTGTAATGAGCGTATTATACATAATTCTCACACTCTCCGCAAGAAACACGAGCAACCTTGAATTTTCAAAGTGAAAAGTGTATAATATAGGATATGCCGGAGAAAAGAATGATGCGCAGAAGACACATAAAAAACCTTCGGCGAAGAAGGGGCAGTCAAGTATCTGGCTCCACTCCAAGCCATCACCCGATCTCACATCACAAAGAACCAATCCTCAGAGACGTCGCCCGCAAAGCAGCTGAACAGTCACACCATCATAATATAGCTGAAAAAACAGTATTCAACGCGGAACTTGCAGAAAATGAGATGATGGCGAAAGCCAAGGCGGTCAACAATATGATCGCAACAGTACAAGTAGGCATAGAATCAGGTTTTCAGTTCCAACCCCTTTACAACAACGGACATTCAGAACCGCAAAGTCAACCGGAGCACCACCAGCTCTCACCAGTCGTCGATGTATTCGGGAAGCATTTTGCAATCATCGGAAAATATGAAAAAGACGAACCGGTCAACAAAATCGCACATATCCGCATACAATCAGCGTCGCTCGTTGCAGTACAGAATAAGCAGGAGGGAATTGCAATTATTGAACCAATTCTCTCAATAGATTTCTCCCAAGAAATATTTCTTGGGAATCTCAACCAAATCGCTGAACCTCAGCATCTTCGTTTATCAGGCGAGATTCTACAAAACATGCATGACCAATTATTGCGACAATCCACGACTTCCCACTAACGCTTTCCTTGCACTTTTTCAACTGATTTCCTAGACTGGATACATGCCCGAAAAGCCAAGACGTATCCCAAGCCCCGCCAAAGCAGCAGTCGCTGTCAAAAGACCCCGTGATGAAAACGGCCACTTCATCAAAAGTAGCCTTCTCAATATCGCAGAAAATAAAACAGCAAATGATGAGACCCTTGTTGATGTCAAAGTGACAAATCCCCTCAGAAAAATTACACAAATTCTACAGCAGATCAAACACAAGCAATCGACCGTCGTGGATTTCAAATTCACAATCCCACTCGTCGCCCTCCCTCTCTTCATGCTTCTTGCATTTAGTCTTGGTAAATCGGGGGGTGTGATGTGCGGTGGCAATACCCAGACCAAACTGGGACTTCTCTACACGCTCCGGACTTCAGATACTCCTCCACAAGGAATAATGGCAGTTACAAAACGGAATCTCGCAACAAACATTCCTTTCTTAGCACCATTTCTGATCACGAATACCGACACCACAATAAACCGTCAGATCCTAATCCAAAGAGACAATACTGCCATCACGATAGAAAATCCTAACAACATTCCACTCACTACTTACAACACACGACAGGTATTTGTGACGGGAAAAGTAAACACATGTGAGAGCACTATTTCAATAGACGATGAGGCTGATGTGCAGCTATTACCCTAATTTATCTTCTCTCAGGTCTTCGCGCAGATGCAATCATCTCATTCACTCTTGCGATCTGACTGCGTTCTTGTTTCTCTCTCCGTAATTCTGTTCTCCTACTGATATCAGGTCTCACCCACCTTCTATGAGATGGTTGTCTACTCTGAGTCTCTCTGATGTCAAACTTGTCGGGTGCATACACAAATGCATCAGGAGGAAGAATTTCAGCAAGACCCGGTTGCACATCAATACTTGTCCCCTCAATTACTTCACTCCGCCTATACGCCTGAAACACGCACTCACCTGCTGCAATTGCCTCCGCGTTCCAAGGATCGATGATATGCGGCTCACCCTGTGGCTCCTCAGTTCTTGTAAGAGGCCTCCACTTCGGACGGTCAAAATGCAGAGAGACTCTCTCACCTGCACCCAGTTTCCCATCATGGATACGACTATCATCTTGCAAATCCTGAGAGCTGATCGGCATGAGAAACATATTCCCCTCGTCTTTTTTTTCCGAAGATTCCTCGCTATCCCGCATCTCTCTCCATACTCCGGCCAGCTGATCCATCGACTCAACAATTGTTGTGGATTCCACAATTCGGACAGCAGAATTATCCACACTCCCCGAAACAGATTCTCTTGGAATTGCAACGCCCGGAGATTCAGTTTTTTTCTGTGACAGAAAATCAGTTTGTCTTCCATGCTCCTGCTTTTTTCCGATTTCAGATTTCCCGGGAGTTTCACGCAGTCTTAGGAACTCTGCTATCTTGTCAGGCGTCAACACCCGGACTGCATCCAGATCAACTCCGGCTCTTCCTGCTTTTTTTATGCGCGCTCTATCAGAAGCGTCTCGTAAATCCACCGGTTTTTGCAGCGAGAGACGTAGCCGGTCAATCTCACTAAATTCATCCGTAACAATCACAACCGGGAATACCCGTGAGTCATCTTTTCTACTTCCGCCTTTTTGCACCATGAGCAGGATTATATACCTCCACGTTTTTCCTATACAAGTAGGAAAATTGGAATAATTAGGATGTCTCAAAAAACGGAGAGATAAAGAAGGGATTAACTGAGTCGAAGAAAAAGAGGCCCTGAGTCTTCAAGTCGCATTGACATAGACGCATCGATTCCGCTTCTCGCAGGTGGAGCAACCGGGAGAGTGACTGTTTCTCCTGGAGTAAGCACATGAAGCTCAGAACCAGATTCTACGATACTTTCCTGCACTGGCATTGACGGAGAAACTTCGCCTGTTGATACAGCGACACCTCGTACAACTACTCTTATAGGTGTCTTACTCTCTTGAAATGCTTTCCAGCCAATTGCATCGGGAACTTCTCTGCCGTGTTCTGTCATACGGCGATTATACAGAGTCGTTTTCAGCTTGTACAGAGAGGAAAATACGGCAAATGATATGTGAGAACGGTGTACTTTTTGAGAAGTTACTTATGGGAGTGGCAATTTTGAGGCGAATGTTTTGACTTCTTTTCCGATTGCGGCAAGTCGCTTATTCTTTTCGATCTCTGAACGATACTTTTTCATGAGTTCTGATCTTTTTACTTTATCATCAACAGGCAACTCCATTCCAGAAACCTCATCAATCGCATCGCTATACCACTGTGCAACTTTTTTCATGTCTTTTTCCTTAAGTCCTCTCGTCGTAATTGCTGGAGTACCAAGTCTGATTCCACTGGAGAAAAGTGGTGGCATCGGGTCCCCCGGTACACCGTTGTAATTAAGCACAATTCCTGCTTTCTCAAGTGCAATTGCCGCGATACGGCCGTTTACTTTTTTGTTTCGAAGATCAATGAGGATCAGATGATTATCAGTCCCGCCTGAGACGAGCTCAAACCCATGTGCTGTCAGCGCAGCAGCAAGCGCTTTCGCATTTGCGACTATTTGCTCACCATACTTTTTAAATTTCGCCGTTGATGCTTCTTTGAGTGCAACGGCAATTGCAGCCGTCTGATTGTCATGCGGTCCGCCTTGCAATCCCGGGATGATCGCTGTCTCAATCATCTTCGGAAGATCAGGATTTTTCTTCAAACCTTTTGGAGTGACCATAATAAGAGCGCCCCGTGGCCCACGAAGTGTTTTATGCGTTGTCGTCGTGACGATATGTGCATATGGCACTGGTGACGGATGCGCACCGGCTACGATAAGTCCTGTGATATGTGAGACATCTGCCATGAGAAGGCACCCTGCTTTATCAGCTATCTCACCAAAACGCTTGAAATTAATTTTCCTCGGATATGCAGTGTAGCCGCAGATGAGGAGCGCAGGCTTTTCTTTCAGAACCTGTTTCTCTATCTCATCATAATCAAGCGTCCCGTCTTTTCCGAGAGTATAATGCGCAAACGTAAAAAGCCTACCCGACAATCCCAACTTATGACCATGTGTGATATGTCCACCACTCGTCAGCGCAAGACCCATGATCTTTTCTCCATTTTTCAGAACCGCCATATACACCGCGGAATTTGCGGGAGCACCTGAGAGCGCCTGCACATTGACATACGGAACACCGAAGAGTTTGCATGCACGCTCCTGAGCGAGTGATTCAATCCCATCGATATTGGCATTTCCTTGATAGTAGCGTTTGCCTGGAAAACCTTCGGAGTATTTATTGGTGAGGACAGTGCCGAGAGTCTCGATGACTGCAGAGGATGCGTAATTTTCGGAGGCTATCATCTCAAGAACTTCTTTCTGCCGCTTTTCCTCCTGCTTAACAAGTGTGTATATCTGCGGATCAGTCTTTCTGAGATGCTGCATCGGTTTGGGCGTCATCAAGAGACCATGGGCTAATAGGAGTCTCTCTAAATGACAAAAAGAGTATAAAAACAAACTCTCCAATACGCAAGTGGTAATTTTGTGTTCAATTACATATAATCCTCAGTTATGGTTGAACAAAAGGCCGGTCTCACAACATATTCTCTTCCTGACATGCAACGCCCAGGAGAACTGGGAATATTCAACAAAACAAATCTGATAGTCATATCAGGTCTCAACGGAACAGGAGTAACGGAACTTGGATCAACTCTTGGAAAAAGTCCCGGAGTTCTTGTCTTTAGTGATCGTGAGCTCATCACAGTATCATCAACTCGATATCAAGGAAATCTTCCTGAAATTAGTCCGAGAAACGTAGCGTATCATGCAGAGCTTGATGCTATATCCGCAAGACTTCTCCATGCGCTTGGAGAAAAAAAGGGGGTTCTGGTTCGCCCGACCGGTGGCATTATTGTTTCGAAGATTCGTGAGGAGGCTGCAAGAACACATCGTCCGATTCCGCGAATTACAACAGTTCTCCTCACACAAAGCGAGGAAAATCGTTATGCCGGAGCAATCCAAGCACGAATGAACCAACTGAAAGAAGTGCCAGATCAAGAGAGACTACAACACGTCAGAACATTAGAAAGAAAACTGCTGGCTGGAGTTCGTAAGATGTACGATCTTCCTGAAATTCAAGATCCGTTTTCAGAAACATTCTCGCTGATGGGGGTACCGGTATACGATGTCACTCTTCATAGTGATGGTCTAAATGGACAACAAATTGCTGAAAAACTCTCTGAGGTTGCTTCTGCAATCTAGAGAAGATACCTGCTTTGACTTATCTTTCTAATTGCAAAAAAGAATACGTATACTTCTCGGACTCATGATCTTCTTTCTCAACTATCTTTGTAAACATTGAGTAATCGGGGAAAAACGTATCCGCGTCAAAAACTTGATCGACCAACGTTAAATAAAGTTTTTCTGTCAGCGGTAAGGCTTGTTCAAATATCTGCCCCCCACCGATGACAAAAATCTCATCACTGCCCTCCGCTTTTTTTGCCTCAACAATCGCCAGATCTAAAGAGGTAACAACAATAAATTGCTTCGGATCTATTTGCCATTTACTCTTCGCCATTTGCAAAAACCCCTCCTTATCACGCGTAATAATTATGTTTGTCCTATGAGGTAGGATTCTCCCGATTGACTCAAACGTCTTTCTCCCCATGATGATCGGATGTCCTGTGGTAATTTTTTTGAAGCGGGGTAACTCACCTGGGATATGCCAGAGTAAGGCATTATCTTTTCCAAGCTCTCTATTTTTCCCAATCGCTGCAATGATACTTAACATAGCTCAATTATAAACTATCATAAAATATCAACTCATCTCCTACGCTGATTTACACTTCGTGCAAGTCCATCCATTATCTCTCTTCTCTGTATATCTAAATTTCCAACTTTTCCGTTAAGCGAGGAATCTGTAGCAGGGTCTTTTTTTATTGTAAATGGCAAACGCTTCCCATATCCCCCTGAACTTAAGTTTCTAATAGCATCAAGTGATCCCACCTCAAAAATCGAGAACGCTTCAGAGTAACAAATCCAACTTGGACCAGCATAAGTTATGATACCTATTCCCCTAACCGCCTCCAAATCTCTATAAACATCAACATAGGACCACGGCGTAGTTTGCGTCGGGCCTTCTCCACCACTACCTCTATATCCACCTATTCTGTTCACCAGTTCATGCTTCTTCTCATCTCGACGGAACAAACCTACCACATGTACACCTCCGCGCTCATTTCCTTCGTTCCCTAAAACAAACTCATGCATCTCCCCCCAATCTCCCCTCCATGTTTTTAATGCTTCTTTTACGTCTCTGACGAGCTCTGTTCCGTGAAGCAGCCCCAAATGCTCTCTACAAGACTGGATGATGTCACGACTTCGATAGATATCTTTTTTAAGAATATTTAAATTATATTCATATTCTCTCCTACGCTTCAACCTCTCCTCTTCCTCATTTCTTTTCCTTCTCTCCCTATCACTAAGAGGCTTAGCTGGCTTAGGTGGCTTTGGAGGTTTTGGAGGCTTAGGTTCTGGTTCAGAGATCCGTCTTTCAATCCATTCTGCGCGCATATGTGCAGATTATAGGCTTAAAATATCTTGATGTCAACTTGATGACATTACTGTTTCAATAATTACCAACGGACTTCGCGTAGCACAATTTCTTTCACATTCGGGAGCAAATTATACTCATCGAGCTTTTCGATCTCGACCCACTCAGGAGTCGTCTCACCACCTGCAGTGAGAACTCCTGAAAAATGCTTCGCGACAAAAACTTTAATCTGAAACGTAGAGGTTTTGCCGTCTTTTCTTTTTATATCAGCAGTCCAGACATCACTCGGATACTCAATCAAATCCTCAGGTAGAACATTGAGCCCCGTTTCTTCTTTCAGCTCCCTTACCGCAGCTGTTCGCTCATTCTCATCTTTTTCGAGCCTCCCGGCCGGGAGACCATACGTTCCATTTATATGTCCCGCATCTTCCCCATGACGAACTAGCATGACTTTTTTGTCCTGAAGTATGAGCACACCAACCGAAAATATAATATCTTTCATCGTTGCTTAGTATGTCCTTCTCGTTCGAAAATTACTATATAAATCTGTAATCCTAAAGTGCACATTTCTTGCATCGGGATCTACTCCCAGTTTAACATTTGCATATGCAATTGAAATCCCTGCATATGCCCATGCACTACGAAAAAACTCCGTCATATAATTTGAAACCTCACAGACACTTTGCATCTCTTTCTTCAACGCCGACCCCCAATACTCCTCTTCCTGATGCTCTTCTATTACCTGGTCACGATTCAGTTCAAGAAATGCATTTTCCCCATCGCTTAACTCTGGATCAGGCTGATACGAATCAGCAAACATATACTTTATGAGATTCGGACCGGGCACATACTCTGAAACAGCAGTTGGTATACCCCCAAATTTCCCTACTGCGAGAATCGGAATCACTGAAACATCATAACGAAATGGCGTTCTCTCCTCCTCTCCGGGCATAGAAAAATACATCTCACCAATACATGGATATTCATCCAAATAATTAACGCACCAATCCGTCGTTTCCTGATACTCACGAAGAGCTGGCACATCAGTCAAAGGATGTTCGCGCAGCAATTTAAGATCATCGACACCCTGATCATAGAGCTTCACAACGATATCTCCCACTCTGTACACCCGACTGTCATGCCCTGTACTTATCCTTTCTCCCAAGGTGTTCGGTTCAAGTAGCAACAAATCCCTGGGCTTTCCTGCTTCGGTTTGCAACATAAAGATTCAGTAGTATAGTCACAACGGATTGATGAGTCAAACCAAACTCAAACCAGAAGCAAAGTTATTTATTCTCCTTTTTCGTAAAGCCCGCCGGCAACAGTGAGTTCACCGCGCAGAAGCGGATGTGGATCGTAATTATTGAGTGTCACATGTTCAGGACGAAACGTATCAAGACTCGTCACGCTCGCATCTATCGTCACAGTCGGGAAAGGCTTTGGTTCTCTTTTCAGCTCCTCCTTGACCTGATCGATATGATTACTATAGATATGCGCATCGCCAAATG
>JBDKFM010000007.1:0-29803 GCA_039798685.1 Candidatus Parcubacteria bacterium
CAATAAATATTTAGATTTATATGTGATAACTACTTCTTGTATAAATTGTGTGGGGATCTTTAACTCTTTTGTCTTAGAAATGCGGGCTTGCCTAGCCGAACTTCGTCTAGTTTTTCTGACTAAGGATTGCGGGGATGTCCCAAACATCACTAGTTTTTTGCTTCAATACTTACTAAAAACAACTAATGAGAATATAGACATTTTAAGGAGAAAGATCAAGAAGTATTCTACTACCCCCACATAAAGGACACCAATGACCTCTGTTGATTGATGCCGGTATTGCCATCCATATATGTCCTTCTTTACATTGCCACTTTAATTTAGTCATAGCATTTTTATATACTTCAGACAAACATCTTCCTCCACGCTCTGCAGCAATTCTTTGCATCTCCTCTATGGTCAATCGTTGCCTACCTGAACACGCAAGACACCATGTTCCGTGCTTGACTAAGCCTGGAACAGCTTCCCATTCGTGTCCGAATTTACATTGCCATTTAAGCATTGTTTTGCTATTGATGTATTTATAAGACAAACATCTTCCTCCACGCTCTGCAGCAATTCTTTGCATCTCCTCTATGGTCAATCTCGGCATGTTTTTGTTTATCTCAATTCTTCTGCAAACTGGACACCAATAACCCTGAAATATATTCCCTGGTGCAGTTTCCCAAACATGTCCTACTTTACACTGCCATTTGAGCTTAGTCTTGCTATTCAAATATTCGTTGGAAAGGCATAATCCTCCATGCTTAACAGCGAGTTTCTGCATTTCTTCAATTGTATGCTGTTTTTTCCCCGAACAAATTGCACACCATGTTCCTTTTCTTGAATTATCATAACCTTTTCTAACGCTGTTGGGCGTAGCTTTCCAAACATGTCCATCCTTGCATTGCCATAATAAAGGAGTTTTATTATTAAAATAAGTCTGTGATAACAATTCTCCTCCTCTTCTCAAAGCAATTTTTCTTAATTCTTCAAGATTGTTATATGAATATGAAGTAAAATTTTCAAATTTTAAGTTTTTATCATAATTTGGAATTATAAAGTTATATTTTCTGCATTGGTCAATTATGGTATCGTATATTACATCTAAATTATTTTGATAAGGTATTATCAGTAAAGATACCCCGTTTTGATTACAAATTTTCCTTTTTTGTTCGTCCCTCCACTTAACTTTTTCTACCTTCTCCTTACTAAACCAACCGTCTGATTTATAATGCTGTATTCCTTGATACTCAAAAGCTAATTTTAGTTTTTCACAATATCCATCAAGCTCCAGTTGATTTCCTTTATCATTTTTTAACCATTTTGGTTTGGATTTTGGAAAACTATTCGAAAATATATTTTCCATATAAAGCCTACATGTATTTTCTCCAATCCAAATTCTACATTTAGGACACCATGTTCCTTGCTTAACCAAATATGGCTTTGCTTCCCAGATATGTCCTTCCTTACATTGCCATTTAAGGTTGGTTGTTGAATTTATGTATCTTGGAGACAAACATTTTCCCCCTCGCTCATTTGCAATTCCTTGCATTTCCTCAATTGTTAGAAGTTTAGTTCCTGCACAGATTGGACACCAGTTACCTTGTCTGACATTGTTGGGGGCAGTTTCCCAAATATGACCTTTTATACAATGCAATTTAAGGTTGGTTTTGCTATTTATATACTTTTCGGATAAACATTTACCGCCATGTTCCGCTGCGATGTCTTGCATTTCCTCAATTGTTAGAAGTTTTTTTCTAGAACATAACGAACACCAATTGCCTGCATATTTCACCGAAAGTGGAGTAGACTCCCAAACATGCCCTTCTTTACATTGCCATTTAAGCTTAGTGTTTGAATTTATATACTCTATAGACAAACACTTTCCATCATGCTCCGCTGCTATGTCTTGCATTTCCTCAATTGTTAGAAGTTTGCCCATAAATTTTTATATAACTCTGTTTTACATTATAACAAACATCATTTTATAACGATTCATGTCGCATAATGCTGATACCAAGAAAAGAAAATTAATTTGTATTTTTTAATGGACAAGTTAAGGATCACTTAAGAAAACTTACTACTAATAAAAAGCCGGAGGAACTTGTGTTTACAAACAGTAAGAATGCAAAGATTCATTCCGGCGATTTTGGAAACAATCTCAGATCACGAGCTAAAAAGGCAGGAATAACAAAAAATGTATACCCACAACTTGTAAGATACACCCATGCAACTCTCATGTATAATCAAACCCATGATATAGCTATGTTGGCAACTCTTTTAGGGCACAAAGATATTCGAGTAACAAATGACACACATGTTTATTTAAGTACACAAGGAATTCAACAGGCTTCGGATAGAAATCCGTTGACATCGCAATATATTCCAATAAATGAAGCGTAAAAAATCTAAGAAAAGTCATTGATGATCTAATGATTGATGATGATAAAAGATTCCTGTATCAAATTAAAATGTCTGATACTGAACTCCAAATTACTATTAAAACGAAAGAGGCTCAGGTTTCTCCAAGCCTCAAATCAACTTCAGACGCTTCCCTACTGACTTCTCACATCCAATAAAAAAGCACCTTGTTAGGTGCCATAATAGAAATCTGAAGCTAAATCTTTAATTCTTCTGACGAAGGAATGCGGGGATGTCCCATTCGTCTTCTGCTTCTTTCTCTTTCGGTTCAGGTTTCTGAACCGGTGGAGGTGTTTGCTGATTTGAGAAATTCGTAAAAGGATTCGGATTGAAAACAGGTGCCGGAGGAGGTGTCTGCTCCTGCTGTACTGACTGCGGGCGGGAGATATACTGTGTGAGCTGCTGCTTGGCGGAGTCAAACCCCGTCGCGACGACGGTGATACGCAACTGATCATGCATCGTCTCATCGATTGTCGCACCGAAAATGATGTTGGCATCCGGATCCGCAGCTGCCGCTATGATCTTGGCTGCCTCATCGACCTCAGTCATGGTCAGATCATGTCCGCCTACTATATTAAAGAGCACACCACGCGCACCTTCCATCGTGATCTCAAGAAGAGGAGAAGAGATAGCTGATCTGGCTGCTGCCTGCGCACGGTTTTCCCCAATCCCTGTCCCTATACCCATGAGTGCTGATCCTGCGTTGGACATGATTGTCCGCACGTCAGCGAAGTCGACATTGATAAGTCCTGGGAGTGTGATGATCTCTGAGATCCCCTGTACACCCTGCGTGAGGACTGAATCTGCAACTTTAAATGCCTCAACGAGTGAGAGCTTGCGGTCAACGACATCCATGATGCGCTGATTCGGGATCGTGATGAGTGTATCGACTTTATCCCGGAGTCCTTCGATCGCTTCATCTGCCGTCACTTTCCTGCGTGCTCCCTCAAAAGTAAACGGTTTTGTCACCACAGCGACAGTGAGTGCTCCTATGTCTTTGGCGACCTGTGCGACGACAGCTGCTGCACCTGATCCAGTACCGCCACCCATACCTGCAGTGACGAAGACCATATCGGATCCTTCAAGCATGTCTTTGATTTTCTGTACTGATTCCTCAGCTGCCTGCTTCCCTATCTCGGGATCGCCACCGCTCCCCAAACCCTTGGTGAGATTCTCACCAATCTGAACTTTGGTAGGTGCCTGATTGAGAAGAAGTGCCTGCGCATCGGTATTGACGGAGACGAAGTCGACGCCCTGGATAGTGGACTGGGCAATCATGGAGTTTATCGCGTTTGAACCTCCACCACCGACACCCACAACTCGGATTTTAGCAAAATTAGTAGACTGTGGGCGTATCAGCATGGCTTTGCAATACTAACAAATGAAATTTGCAATTGCAATACCTTACAGAAAAAAATACAAACAAAATTTTTGAAGCGATTAGGGGATAAATGAACGGATCACACCGAAGATTTTTTTCAGCATCTTTCCTGAGTTACCAGACATTCCCGGAATCTTCGGCATGTTGAAACCAAACGCTGAACTTTTCTCCTCACCTGTCCTCGAACCCGCTATCGCAAGACCGATCACTGTCGCATACGCAGGATTCTGAATCTCATCGATGATACCTTTCATATTTTGAGGTGCTCCGACGCGTACAGGCATCGCCAACACACGCTTGGCTGAATCTTTGACTCCGACAGTCAGGGCTCCTCCGCCGGTAATCACAAGTCCCGCAGGTGTTTGTCCGCCGAATCCTGATTTTTTCAGCTCAAGTCCGACCATCGTGAAAATCTCATTGAGACGGGGTCGTATGATGCCATCAACAAGTGTCTTGTGTGACACCTTGGTCAGATCCTCAGTAAGCCTGAGCTCTGAGAGATCAATCTCATCCGATGCTTTCGGTTCTTTCTTTCCCTCATCTTCGGGTCTCACCACTTTTTTCTGAGGAACCTGCGAGAGATAGAGTTTTATCTTCTCTGCACTCTCAAGTGAGATACGCAGTCCGATCGCAAGGTCGTTTGTGATATGCCGCGCTCCGATTGCAAGCACTGATGAATACGCGACTGACCCTTCGGCATAGATCTGAATATCAGTTGTCCCTGCACCGATATCAACGAGCACAACACCTAGCTCCTTCTCCGTATCGGAGAGGACTGAAAGCGCACTTGCATATCCGTTGAAAACAAAACTATCGACATCCACACCGACTTCTGAAAATGCCTTTTCAAGGTTCCTAACAGCGATACTGTTTGCAGTGACTATATGAGTATCTACTTCGAGACGAACTCCCGTCATCCCGATCGGATCCTTTATACCTTCCTGTCCGTCAACGGTATAGTTGCGGGGAAGCACATGTATGATTTCTTTGGTTGAGGGGAGAGAGACAGCTTTTGCTGCATCGATTACGCGTGCAAGATCGGTCGGTGTAATCTCACCGTTTTGATTTGAGACGGCGACGACGCCACGTGAATTGAGGCACTCAATCTGCGCTCCGCCGATCGAAGCGACGATATGTGCCGCAGAGTGACCTGCCATCCTCTCAGCCGCTTCAAGTGACGAATTTATTGCAGCAACCGCTTCTTCGATATCGACAATCTGACCTTTTCTGATCCCTGCTGATTTACCTTCTGAGACCCCGAGGACATTGACGTATTCATCTACTTTGGCGATGACACTGACCACTTTATACGTTCCGACATCGACCGCTACTACAATCCTTCCTTCATTCGCATTCATACATTATTTGAGGACGATCACAGGCCGATCAAAACGAAGGTCAAGCCTGGTAAATCGCTTACCCTCCATTGTAAGCCGACTCGTGATGTGTTGTAAAGAGGCTATTTGTGTCGGTATGTTCTCTTTTGCCAGTAAAACTTCTGCATTACCAGGAAGCGTCACTACATATGCAGCATCTTTGGAAGTTGTAACAAAAAGATAACTGATTTTGTTCTCTTTGAGAAGCCTCTCTACCTCACCAGCATCACCCGAAGTAAACATAGAGGCAACTCCCTTCACGCTCTGTGTCAGCACAACGGGAACAACGAGCGCATCCTGTCTCAAAAGAGATGAGAGTGAGTAGATGATGAAACCGAAGGCTGCGACTCCGACGACACAGTAGACAGTCTGAAGAAGTACTTTCGGCTTATTCTTCGTTTTATGTTTTTTTGTTTGTCTTCGCGTTCGCCACATCGGACAGGGTAGCAACTATTGTAGCAGCTGCTGTCGCAAAACGCTTCTTGAGCGATGGATCATGCAGTGTAAAGACTGAAAGATCAGAGAGCATCTCCGTAACTTGCGCAACTAATTGCGCATCTGCCATATCCTGACGCAACACACGTCCGAGACCAAGCGATGTCAGAAGAAGTGCATTTTGCTCCTGCTCTCCTTTCTGACCTGTGGGAAGAGGAATACAGAGTGATGGTTTCTCAAAATACAGGATCTCTGAAATTGTATTGATACCTGATCTGCCAATAATCAGATCTGATGTCGCCATCGCGTCTGCTGCTTCATCTGAGAAGAGAAATTTCTTCAGCGTATAACGCTCCCTAAGATCTTTCGGTAATGCCTCCCTTCGCTTCATCAGCCGCTCAAAATCCCCAAACTCCGCTGCATTTCCGGTTTGATGCAGTATGCTGCCACATGCAAGTAGCTCTGGCAGATGGGCTTCGACAAGCAGATTCAGCGCATGTGAGCCTCCACTTCCCCCGGTCACATAGATCTCTGGAAGCGCTGATTTCACTTTTTTGGGAGCAGTTTTCAGAATCTCTTCTCGGAGAGGATTTCCGGTCAGGATAGTTTTCTTCGCGGGAAAGAACTCACGTGATGTCTCCCAGGAAATACAAATTTTCTTTGCGAACCGCGCGGTAAATCTGTTTGCAAACCCTGCCCGCGTCGTCTGCTCATGCAGGACACACGGAATACCCAGCGTCGCAGCAGCTGTCACAACCGGAAGACCGATATACCCTCCGAATGACAGCACGGCATCAGGGCGCAATTTTTTCAAAAGACTCCTTGCCTGTCCGACGCCACGGGGAAGACGCAGCAAGGAAGGAACGGTGTGTCTCGTCACTGAGCGCTGCAACCTCCCGCTCTCGAGATGAAAAAATGCGATGTTTCTCTTCTGAATCTCCTGATACTCAAACGACTCCGTCGTATCACCTTCAAATGTCGTTTTTCTCCCTATAAACAAAACCTCGATATCTTGTGGCAGCGCCTCAATGACTGCGAGTGCCGGTGCGATATGTCCACCTGTAATAACAACTTTCATACTGTTTATGCTTTCGTCTTTGAGATATTTAAGAGCATCCCGATTGCTGCGAGATCGATAATAAGTGCAGAGCCACCATACGAGATAAAAGGCAGCGGTACGCCCGTCAGAGGCATCAACGCAGTCATCGAGAAAAGATTTATCAGGATCTGAATTCCCAAAAATGAGGTAATTCCCGCACCCAGCAATTTTCCGAATGTATCCTTGGCTGTCATCGCAATCACAAATCCCCTCCAGACGACGATACTGAAAAGCAGTACGACAATCGTTGATCCTACAAATCCCGTCTCCTCAGCTATGATAGCAAAAATTGAGTCAGTGACGTTTTCCGGCAGGTACGCGTATTTTTGCAGTGAATTTCCGATCCCAACCCCCAGCAATCCCCCTGATCCCAGTGCGATCAGTATTTGCTTGGTATGATAAGACACATTTGAGAGCGTCGGATCGATATTCAAAAACGAACTCAACCGTGCTGCGCGGTATGGTGCGGCCTTTATAAATAAAAACCCTATGACAGCAGCCACCGGCGCGAGCATAGCAAAATGCCTGACAGATCCCCCCGAGACAAAATACACCACCGCCGCTTCAAACATAATAATTGAGGCAGTACCCATATCAGGCTGCAACATGACGAGAAGCCACACCGTTCCCATAAGCAACAAAAATGCAGGAAGTCTGCCTTTCTCCTTTCCCGAGAACCACGCCGCAAGATAGATCGCAAGACTCAGCTTTACGAACTCTGCAGGTTGCAGTACAAAAAAATGAAAATTGATCCAGCGGTGCGCACCAAGTGCTTTTATTCCCAGTCCCGGAATAAACACCAAAAGCAGGAGGATGACAGCCGTCACAAGGAGCGGAACCGCGAGATTATAAAGCTTCTTATGCGAAAAAAGAGTGAAGAAAAAAAGCCCGACATACCCAATTATCATCCACACGGATTGTTCTTTCAGATAATAATAACTGTCATCAAAATCGCGAAGTGCGATAACCGAAGATGCATTGTAGATCATGAAAAGCCCGAAAAATGAGAGGAGAATGATGACCAGGAGCAAAATTCCGTCAATTTTTTTCATATAGCTTAGTATAGCGTGTGTGCAGATGTGTTTCTATAAAGAGAAGGGGGAATTAGCCGATATAGGCGATATAGAGTCCGAGAAGTGCAAAGAACACACCGATAAGCCATGCACGCATCACAATTTTCGGCTCTTCCCATCCTCTTTTTTGCAGATAGAGATGGAGTGGCGCAGCAGGGAGCAATTTTTTTCCGAGATATTTTTTACTGAGAATTTGCACGAGTGAAGATCCACCCTCCAGGAGAAATACACCGCCGATGAGGGCAAGTGCAAGCACTTTTCCGGTCAGTAACCCTGTGACAGCAAGCGCTGCACCGAGCGAGAGCGACCCGACATCACCGAGAATAATACGCGCTTTATAGATATTGAAGTAAAGAAACGCCGCAATCGATCCCAAGAGCAGCGCAATAAAAATTCCGAGAGACTGATCGAGCTGAGTTGCTGTAATCGCCAAAAATGCAGCAAGACATATAAGCGCCAGACCTGACGCGAGTCCGTCAAGACCATCAGCGATATTAAATGCATTCACAAACGAGACGATCACAAATGCTGCAAAAGGGATAAAAAAGACTCCGATCGCAATCGTACCGAGAGCCTGGATATGAATAAACGTATACCCCAACTGATAATAGAAAACTGAGGCGATAATAAGAGCAAGAATCCACTGGATCACAAATTTATGCCTGAACCGCAGCCCGAAAAACCCGCTTTTTGCTCCATTGCTCACGAGTTTTTTCATATCATCATAGAGACCGAGAAGACCGAAGCTGATAAACGAAAAAAGCAGAACAAATGCCTGCCATGGTTTTACCTGAACATCAAGAAGACCGTATGCCCAGAGTGTCAACACGCTGACGACGAGAATGATAAGAATTCCGCCTCCGAACGGCGTTCCTGCCTTCCAGTTATGGAATTTATCAAATGTCGGAGTGTGCCTGTTGAAGATATCTCTCGTCTTTTGCTTCGCACGCTGCAGCTTCACTTTATAGAGAAAGTCGATAAAAGGGATCAGGAGGATACCTGTGATAAAAAAAGAAAGAATACTCAGCCCCAAAATTGTTGCCATTTGAAACAGTATTATACCCTATCTGAAGCCGCTTCACAATCAGAATATAGCCTATAATCCTACTTCACGGTCACACTTTTGGCTAAATTACGGGGCTTATCAGGATCGAATCCTTTTTTCACGGCGAGATAGTATGCAAGCAGCTGCGCAGGTACAATCTGGGTAAGAATCGCCGCATCTCCCGTCTCCTTCACCTCAATCCAGTGATCAAATACCTCTGCTTTCTTCGGACTGATACCGATTATGAGACCTCCGCGAGCCTTAATCTCCATCGCGTTTGAGAGAATCGCCTCATATGTCTCATCCTGTGGCGCGAACACAATGCACGGAGTACCTTTTTCGATAAGCGCAATTGTCCCGTGTTTCAGCTCCCCCCCGGCAAGACCTTCTGTGTGTATATAGCTAACCTCTTTTATCTTCAGTGCCGCTTCAAGGGCAGTTGCATACGACACGCCCCGACCGACAGTAAACATATGCTGTTTCATATGCAGCATTTCCGCAAGACGCTCTATATTCTGAAGCTGCGCATCACTTGTGAGCCTATCGATCTCCGTTGCCGCCTCAAGGAGTTGTTGCTGAGCACTACTCGTTTTCTCAATCATCGAGTAGCTCAAAAGTAGGAGCACCGAAAGCTTGGCAGAATATGCTTTTGTCGATGCGACCGCCTTTTCTGGACCCGCACCGAGAAGTAACTTTTTATCTGCCATCCGATAAATTGTCGACCCCAATGCATTTACAATTGCCACAATCTGACTCCCCTTCTGAAGCTTGGCTCTCGTCAAAGGCTCAACGATGTCAATCGTCTCACCTGACTGTGAGAGAGCAATGATCAAACTCTGCTTGGTCAAAAAATCCTCAAGGTAATTAAACTCTGATGCCATCGAGGTATTCACATGTTCCTTGGCAATCTTTGAAAAAAGATACACACCTGCCAGCGATGCGTGATAGGCTGTTCCGGCTCCGATAAAAAATGTGCCTTTTGCGTTTTTTATAACCTGTGCCAGATCGTCAATCTGATCAGAATACGTCTCTGCGATATTTCTGATGACTTTCGGCTGCTCAACAATCTCCTTTATCATAAAATGAGGAAAATCCCCCTGATCCGCTTCCTCAATGGCCCAATCGATTGTCTCAAATTCAGGTACAAGCGGCGCACCGTCACTGACGTTGAGTAGTGAAATATCATCTCCAAGGACAACCATCTCGTTGTCTTTCATGAAATGAATTTCTTTCGTGTGCAGCACGATCCCGGCGGTGTCTGAGGCGAGAAAAAACGCGTCACCATTTCTCCCGACGACAAGCGGCGATCCGTTTTTTGCTGCAACCACCTGATCCTTCTCGCTACTCATGACAACGATTGCGTTCAGTCCCGTAAAGCGACGAAAAGCCATCCGGACTGCTTCAGGGAAATCATCTGAGGTTTTCAGATTTTCTTCAATCAGATGTACCGCAACCTCAGTATCGGTTTCTGAAATAAAACGATGACCTTTTGCAATTAACTCCTCCTTTATAAGCGCATAATTTTCGATGATCCCATTATGCAGCAAAGCGATCTTCTCGGTGCAATCAAGGTGAGGATGTGCATTTGCAGTGGTCACTCCGCCATGTGTCGCCCAGCGGGTATGCCCTATACCAATTGAACTTTTAGAAAGTGTCACTTTCGCATTGCCGATTTTTCCTACTTTTTTCTCAACCGCAATTCGGTCAGCAATTTTGACAGCAATCCCCCAGGAATCATACCCCCTGTACTCAAGCGTACGAAGACCTTCGAGAATCATCTCCGCCGCAGTCTCTTTCTTACCAATGTAACCGAAAATTCCACACATATTAATTCTCAACTCCTGCGACGATTGGCAAAACCATGCGCAGATCCTCAATTTCCGCATCCGGTGAAAATCCGTCTATCGGCTGTTGGGCGGCCGCAAAAGGCCCACGCTTCATCCAGATTGTATAAATCTTTGGATCTGTTTCTTTTGCACGGTACAAGACTTCGAGGCGATCATCAACTAAAAATAACATTGTCTGAGAATAGCGTGCAGCAATCTCCTTAATGACATCTCTTTTCTGTGCTACCACATGTACATAATTTTTATGGAAGCGTTCTTCAATCGCAGTTTCAACCAATTTTGCTTTCTGAAATGCTTCTTCACCTTCTGAAAAAATACCGAGCTCAGCATAGGGACCAAGCTCACCTAGTGCCTCTACCACCTCAGAGTATAATTGAAATATTTTCAGCTCAGAATCTTTATAGGTTTTCGTATCAAAAAGGGTGTAGTCAATGTCAAAAAGAATGACTTTCCCGGCTGACACTTCGTCATCTTCATTTTTCTGCTCAATTACCTCAGTGATCTTTGAGTAATACCGCACATCTGAGGGAATATTTTTAAAGACGGTTGTTGAAGGTCCGACCACGACGTGTTTTCCTATAAGTACACCAGGCATCGTGGAAACACGAATACCTACTTTGGAGTGATCACCGATACATACGCCAAGCGATCGTTGTCCAGAATCAACCTTCTGTTCTTTCACGATCACTGAGACAGGCTCTCTATCGATCCTCACATTCCCCGTACAGAAAAACGCTGCCAACTTACATGATTTTCCGATCACGGAATCTCCGATATAGCCTGAATGAGTTGTGGTAGATGCCATTATGATACTGTGCTTTACTTCCATATTGGCACCAACCACTGCACCGCTCTCAACTATGACATTGTTTCTCAAAATTGCATTTGTGCCGACATATGCATTCTCACCGAGAAAACATGGACCCTTAATTACTGCACCGTCTTCTATTACGACTCCGTCTGATATCACAACTTCGCCGGTGATCACGGCACTTGTTGCAATTTTTGCTGTTTTTGCAGTGCTTCTCTTCAGTGAACGAAGCAAATAATCAGCAACCTCCAGAAGATGCCAGGGGTATTTTAACGTAATCGTCTGCTCAGTGGTTTTGAGACCAACGATAACCGCTTTTCCTGCAAACTCATTAAGAGCCGACTCGAAACTATAGTGATGTTTTTCTGCTTTCTCAAGTACAGTGAAGAATGCAGGAGGCAATACGTACATACCAACTACCCGGTACCCGTTCTCTGCACTTTCAGGCTTCTCAACAACACCGACTATCCGCTCTTTATCCAGACTAACAATACCGAAACCTTCCGGACGTGCTTCTTCGCGTATCACAACGGCACCGTCAGCACTCAATTGCTCCTTAAGCGTGAGAAGACGGGGAAGAAAAAGAGCACACTCAAAATGATGCGCATGAATGAGAAAAAAATCTTCTGTGACATATCGCTTCGCATCAAGTAACGCCTCCCCCATACCCTTTGCCCCGATATGTGTCACAAAAGTGATACCATCCCTGGAGATACCATCTTCAGCGAGCGCAGATTCAATGCCGTTATCCGGACTGACAACGATGATAATCTTCTCAATACCGGACTCACGGAGTGCCTCAACCGAACGTGCAATAAGTGACTTACCCATCAGCCGCACTGCAGCCTTATGAGTATCACCACCAAATGGAAAAAGTCTACTGGATTGCCCAGCTGCGAGTAATATTGCCTGCATACTTTATACTTCCAACCGCCCTATCGTTGCACCTAGCTTCCCAAGACGTAACTCGAGCTGTTCATAGCCCCGATCGAGTTTCTCAATTCCCAAAATAGTTGAGACACCTTGTGCCGCAAGCGACGCCAGAACGAGAGTCGCTCCCGCCCTGATATCTGAAATCGTCACGACAGCATTGTGGAGTGTCACCGGTCCTAGGATTCTGGCAGCGTGAAAAAAATCAGGATGATCATCACTCAAGTTGAAATTATATGTCTGAACCGGATTTTCAACTTTTGGATTAAAGAGCGTGATTTTTGCGCCCATCTTCTTCAGCTCTTTTACATACCCAAAACGGTTCTCGAACACAGTTTCATGTATCACGGACTCACCTTCGGAGAGCGACATCATAATCGACCATGGCCCCTGCCAATCTGTCATAAATCCTGGATGGGGAGCAGTTGCGACAGAGACTGCTTTGAGCGGACCTTTATAAAAAAATCTAATGCCTTCTTGACGTACTTCATACCCCCCACCAGCTTGTGCAAATGGAGCAAGAAATGCCTCAAGCACATCCTCTGTTGCCTCTTTCACGAAAATATCCCCACCCGTAGCAATAGCTGCTACTGCGAGCGTCACAATCTCATTTCTATCTGGCTTCACTCTCATTGTTCCCCCATGCAGTTTTTCTACACCCTGAATAGTAATTTTCCTCCCCGGGAAACGATGAATCGATGCGCCCATTGAAACAAGCAGTGCAATCAACTCATCAATCTCCGGCTCCTCAGCTGCATTCTCAAGTACTGTCTCACCATGCGCAAGTACTGCAGCCAGAATCATGGTCTCAGTCGCCGTATGGGAGTTTTTCTCAAACACATACTTCGTTCCCTTCAACCCTGAGGTTCTCGCATGGAAAAACCCATCGTCACTACTGTACGTAATCTTTACTCCCATTGTTCTCAACCCATCAATCGTTCTGTCAATTGGCCGCGCACCCAGACGGCATCCTCCCGGATTCGGGATAATTGCTTCACCGACCCTCGCAAGTAGTGGAGCGATAAAGAGCGATGATGTCCTGACTTCAGCCGCAGCATCAAGAGGAATTGCCCGCTTTGCAAATTCCTTCATCGACACTCGCGCTGTGTGATCATCCATCACAACCGTCCCTCCCAATCCGCGTATAATCTGCACCATGATATGAAGATCACTTATGAGAGGAATATTTTCAATAATTACCTCCTCATCAGTCAGACATGATGCAACAAGCGCTTTTAACGCAACATTTTTTGCACCTGACACACTCGTTGTTCCTGAAAGCTTACTTCCTCCTGTAACACTGTATTTTTCCATAGCTATAAACCGTGCAATGTTATCTCTAATTGTACACCGAATTGACGAAAGAGTGTCTCCCGCAAACGTGACTGGAGTATTTCTACATCTGACAGAGTTCCCTTCCCTTTATTTATTATATAACGCGGGTTTTTATCCCAGAGCTCAACATCGCCGACTCTCAAACCGAGTAATCCTGCTTTTTCGAGCAAAAGCTCTGGCGTCACATCTGACGAGAGTGAAGAGTTCGGATATAAATTTTTGAGTGTCATATTACGAAACGTCATCCCTGTCATGAGCATTTTCGGCTGTGTCGTTGTTCTATATGTGACTGCCTGCTCTGCTCGTTCCCACAACTTTTTCTTATCCTCAGGATAGAGTGCAAATAATACAGAAATCAGTACTGATCTGTCACTAAGCAATCTTGAACTATCCTCCCCAAAACGAAAATAATTATTCTCAACATCTATGACCCCCTGATCTTTTGTCAGAATTTTTGCCGCATACACTGCTCTCCCGATCCGAATGTTCTCCTTTGGAAAATTCGCATTCACACAGACTGCTCCGCCAATAGTTCCCGGCAACCCAAGCGCAAACTCAATCCCCCCGAAGCCCTGATCAATAACAAACCGGACGACCTGATTCATGATCGCACCCGATTCAGCATAGAGATATGCCTGCGTTAGCTTCATTTGCTGATTCATAAACTTGCCTTTCATCCCCTGTAGGTCAAATTTACGACAATTATTTTTTATCACCAATCCGTCAAAACCGTCTTCAGAAACGAGAATATTTGTTCCGCTTCCTATGACCCTGACTTGTATGTCGTGCTTCCAGGCGAGGCTCACAACTTTTATGAGCACCTCAGATGTATCGACTGAGAGAAGACAACCCGCTGATCCTCCTGTCCTAAATGCAGTGAGACTTGCAATCTCAGCACCGCGTTTTACCTCAAGCGCCGGAAGGACCACCTGTAACTCCTCTAAAAAATCGTTCATCCTTTTTTCGTAAGACTCCTCTGCAACTTATACACATCGCCGGCTCCCATCGTTATAATCACGTCTCGATCAGTCAACGTTTCCTCATCAACAAAGCGGAGAATTTCCTCAGGTGTTTTTCCATACTGTACGGATTTATGCGTTCTTGTCATCGCCTGCAAAAGATGGGTTGTCGTGACATCCTGGACACCAGACTCTCTGGCAGATCCAAAAATATCAAGAAGAATAACCCGGTCTGCATCCGAAAATGAGTTTGTAAATTGATCGAACAATTTTTTTGTTCTGGAGAATGTATGGGGCTGAAAGATCACTGTAATTCGTTCCCGCGGATACATCTGCCTGAATGCCCGGAGTGTCTTCACGATCTCAGTTGGATGATGCGCATAATCGTCATACAATTTAGCACCGGAACTAAGCTCACCCATAAACTCCATTCTGCGTTTTGATCCGACAAAATCGCCGAGTGCCTGTTTCAGATGACTCACATCCTGCCCAACTTCAAGCCCGATGATGAGTGCTGCCAATGCATTCAGCGCATTGTGCTCTCCTGACACATTCAAACGAAACTCCCCAAGATCAGTTCCGTGACCACGTACCCAAAAAAACGTTTGATGACCCGAAACGAACACTCTATTTATGACAAAATCATTTCTCGGAGAAAACCCATATGTCCTGACGGGACAGGAAGCTCTCGGAAGTAACTCCCGAAGATTTTCATCATCTCCAAACGCGACGAGCAACCCATCGGAGGGAATACCGCTGATAAATGCTGCAAACGCATCTTTTACCGCCTGTATATCCTCGTACATATCCGGATGATCCAGCTCAACACTCGTCACCACCGCATATTTCGGATGCTGAAGTAACATTTTCGGAGTCTTATCTGAATTCGGTTCCGAAGCATACTCATCAGCTTCAGCGATAAAGTAGCTTCCTTTTCCAAAATGCCCCGGGAAGGGAAGTGAGGGAATACTACTTGTTCCGATAATGTACGAAGGGTCAAGTTTCAGTGATGAAAATATCGTCGCAAGCATGCTTGTCGTTGTTGTTTTTCCGTGTGTTCCTGCAATCGAGATCCCGGTATATGGTGTGTCTGAGAGCAGTGTTCCCTGCATTAATTTCCCGACCGCCTCACCCTGCGTCCAGACAGCGATCCCGTTTGCTTTTGCTGTCACGACTTCAGGATTTGAGAATCCTCCATGTGCTCCGGTTGTGATCACAAGCTTTGCCTGCTTTACGTGGTCCTCCTTAAACGCTGAAAACACCTCAATACCCGCCTTCTTGAGTGCTGCGTCTGTAATAAATGTCTCTGCAGTATCTGATCCGCTAACGGGAAATCCTGCTTCTTTCAATAGTATCGCGACCGCAGTCATCCCGACTCCTTTTATACCGACAAAGTGGATTGGAAATTGTTTTTTATTTTTCATAACGTGTTGCAAGAACCCTATTGACCGCTTCATGATCACTCCATAAAACCTCCCCCTGCCCGAAATTCATTGACTCTTCGTGTCCCTTCCCGGTAATAACCACAATATCATCATTTGCAGCAAGAGAAATCGCATACTCAATTGCCTTTTGTCTGTCATCAATCATCGTCACTTCAGGAAAATCCCTGAGGCGGATAATTCCTTTCTCTATCTCCTGACTAATTTTCCTCACATTTTCACTTCTCGGATCTTCGGCTGTCAAAACTATCACATCATCGTATCTACTCGCAATCTCTCCCATCACGGGACGCTTTGCACCGTCCCTCAATCCCGCAGCGCCGAATACATGAATCAGCCTCCCTTTATTCCTGCTTTTTTTCAAAGTTGAAAGAAGATTCTCAAACGCATTTGGCGTATGGGCAAAATCGATCATCACAGTAAATCCATCAGAGTAGACTACCTCAGTCCGTCCTTTAGGGAGACGAAATGAGCCAACAGCTGCCTTCACAACCTGAGGCGTAACTCCCAGATGCATTGCAACCGCAGAAGCAGCAAGAATATTATATGTATTATACTCTCCGATCAAATGACTCTTAAAATCTTTAATAGTATCCTTCGTCACATCTGCATTTTTCATACCGAATGTAAGAATCTTTTTGTTCTGCAAAAGATGCACAAGTTGTTCATATGACGAATCATCCTTGTTTATCACACCAACTAAAGACCTTTGGACAAGTCGGGATTTTGCGTAAAGGTATCGTGAATAGGTTTTATGATAGTCGAGATGTTCATGAGTAATATTCGTAATCACCCCGACAGCGAAAGGTATACCGAATGTCCTGTGTTGATCTAGTGCATGCGATGTAACCTCAAGTACAAGATGTGTCACACCGAAATCTTTTGCCTTTTTTATATATGATTGGATAAGTCGGCTGTCTGGTGTCGTAACATGAAAACCCGTGCCGTATTCTTTCTCGCCAATTACCGCACCGACCGTTGAGATAAGTGCTGCGCTTTTCCCATCCTGCCTCAGAATATGATACAAAAGAGAAGCAGTTGTCGTTTTACCGTCAGTTCCGGTCACACCGATCACAGTCATTCCATGAGCCGGAAAACCATATGCCACGCAGGTAAAAAATGCCCTGCTGAGATGGTAGATGTTTTTAAGTTGCTGCCACATCTGCTGTATTATACCCGTTTTCCTACACCGCTTCCATTACACCTACACCAAACTCTTCAGTAGGGACAGAAATACAGCATAATTTGAGTAAATAAAGTATCCATTAATCAAAATTAAGCACGGAAATACAAATGACTTCTCCAACAATCCCCCCGTTTTCATACGTAAAAAACGAAAAGGGGGCACCCCAAAACGTATTGGAATCGGAAAAAGCCAAGGTACTCCGTCTCTCGTAAATGTATCCATAACCAGATGCGAGAGAAAACCGATCATAAATGCCCACCAAACAAGATCCATATTCACAAGAAGCACGTGTTGCGACGCATCGAGAAGTAATTTGCTCAAAAAACCAAAAAGGCAAACTCCCAGGAGGGAATGAGAAAGGAGCCGGTGACTCCCGAGTAACGGATCAATTATTTTTGCCAGTATGCTCCCACCCCGTATATTTGAGTACAGTTTTGCAGACGGTTGATCAATGTCCGGCGCTAATCCTCCAACCATATTTGCACCGAACGCAACAAGTGCAGTCGCAAGTGAGATCTGCGGAAGATGCGAGTATGAAATAACAATTGTCATTGCGGTGAATGCTGCGAGATCGTGAGTCCGTCCGGTCATCCACAAAGTATAACAAACCAAAACAGCGATGTCTGGTATACTCGAAAGATGAAAAAGGCACGAGCAATTCTCTTTGACGTGGACGGAACTCTTTTAGACACTACGGAACTCATATATCAGGCATTTGAAAACGCATTTACAATGCATGATGAAAAATCTCCGGGAAGACACGTATTCGCCTCAGTTTTTGGAAAACCGATCACTGAGTGTTATCAGATTCTCACAAACAAAAACGACGTCACATCATACTGCGAATATCACAGAGAGTATCAGCTCAGCAACATGCATCTCTCAAAGCCATACGAAAACAGCCTAAAGACACTTCAGGAACTTAGGCGTGCGGGATTTAAAACCGCAGCGGTCACATCGCGTATGAAAAAATCAGCCTCACTCGGACTAGACAAAGCGCTCCTTAGCCCATTACTGGATTTTGCAGTGTTCGCTGATGAGGTAGCAAATCACAAACCACATCCCGAACCGCTGCACAAAGCAATGGAATTTCTCAACGTAGATCCTGACGAAACCATCATGGTGGGAGATTCAGAAGCAGACATTCTTGGCGGTAAAAACGCCGGCGTACGAACAGTAGGTGTACTCTATGGCATGAATGCTGAAAAACTAAAACTACTCGAACCTGACTTCACAATCGATGATATCTACCAGACGGTCGAAATTGCTCATAGAACAGTGTAGAAACTTGAGAAAAAGCCAGAAATCACTCGTATAATATGTAGCAATATACAGACTCTGAAATTTGTGTCCTGCATGCTATACTATACATATGAAACCAATCATAACTTTTGATGATTTCAGCAAAATCGACCTCAGAATCGGCAAAATCCTGGAGTGCGAACGAAAAGAAGGATCAGAAAAACTCCTCAGGCTCAAAGTAGATTTCGGAGATGAAGGTACGCGCACAATACTCTCCGGTATTGCAACCTGGTACACTCCGGAAGACTTACTCGGCAAACTATTTCTCTTCGTCCTAAACCTTGAACCCCGTAAAATTATGAACGAGTTCTCAGAAGGCATGATTCTCGCAGCAGAGGGAAAAAAGCCAATTCCACTCAAGCCAAAATCATCAGTCGCTCCAGGAGCAACTATCCGCTAGTTTCGAGTCTGATTCTTTACGATCACCATCTCATGTATCTACTGAGTCGGAGGAATTCCATAATACAACAATAACTTCTTTGCGATACTGAAAAAAAGAGGCGCAGCTGTTTCTGATCCGTAAATCGAAGTCGTAGGACGATCCAACACGACGAGCATGATAAATCTTGGATCATCAGCAGGCGCAAACCCGATAAATGATGGAATCGTTTTATTCGGATCATATTTTCCTTCTATCGGAATTTGCGCTGTTCCTGTCTTTCCCGCAATCCTGTATCCTTTCGGCTTTGCCCATTTTGATTCACCTTTATCAACCGCATTAATCAAAATCTCTGTCATTATTTTTGCAGTTGCTGATGAGATAGGTTTCGCAATCTCTTTTGGCGGTATCACAATCACTTTTCCATCTCCTGTCTCAATTTTGTCGACGACGTGTGGCTCCATGCGCTTCCCTTCATTCGCAATTGCAGAGAACGCTGAGATGAGCTGCATCGGAGTTATTGAGATTCCCTGTCCGAAACTCGCAGTCGCCAGATCAATCGGATACCACGAATCAGGTTCCCTCAGGATAGCCGGAGCCTCTCCTTGAAGATCAATGCCCGTCATTTCACCAATACCAAATTTATCAAGATACGAAAGGACACGCTTTAATCCAAGCTTCTGTGCAGAAAATACCATCCCTGTGTTGTCTGAATTTTGAATTACCTCCATCATCGTCGAGTTGGGATGATATTTGTTATTCCATGTACGGATCTCGTAACCCCCAAGTGAAACCGGTCCATCACAGATCGTGCATTTCGTCTGCGCTGTCACGAGACCAGCATCTATCGCAGAAGACATAATAAGTGGCTTGAACGTTGATCCGGGCTCATATGTACTTGATACAATTGGATTTCTAAACAATCCGTCATCAAAATCTTTATACTCACGCTGATCAAAAGTGGGAGCTGACGCCATAGAGAGAACGGCTCCTGTCTTTGGATCCATGACGATAATCATCCCACCCTGAGCACCATAGCGCTCAATACCATTTTTCAACTCTTCTTCGACAAGGAATTGAACTGCACGGTCAATATGTAGTACTAAATCGCGGCCGTCATCACCACCAACTTTACCCGTCATCCGTGCGAGAATCGGACGTCCAAGTGCATCGTGGATCTGGACTGCTTTCGCCTCACGTCCACGCAGCTGCCTGTCATAATACCCTTCAAGGCCGAAATATCCTTCGCTACTCCCCTCACTGTTTTTTCCGACAAATCCGAGAAGTTGCGCAGCCGTCGACGCCTCAGGATAGTATCTGACATACTGCTCCTCAAACCCTATTCCTTTTATTCCGAGCTTCTCTATCTGCTCTTTTTTCTCATATGAAACACCCGGGTTCAGTGCAACCCAATACCTGTTGAGTGAGAGAAGACTACTGATCGAGGCAACCTCTGATTCCAGAAGTGGCGAAAGAATCTGCGCAGTTGTCTGAATGTCTGAAACCTGTTTAGGATTCGCAAACACGAGATATGCCAACTTATTTGCTGCAATTGGAAAATTATCACTCGTTTTAATCTCGCCCCTTTTCGGCGTGAGTGTTATCGAACGGCCATACTGTGATTCCCCAATAAGCGAAAGCGAATCAGCCTCGACAATCTGCCAGTGAGCAAGTCTGAGCACGACAGCAAAGAAGCAAAAGAGATAAAAGAAAAGCACCAACCGGTATCGCCACCTCATCGTTTATACGCAATCGGCAATGGAGAAGTCAGCACAATCTGTTTCGACATTGCTTCATAGCCTCTCTTTTCAGCAGTTTCTTCAAGCGTCGTGTAGGCCGAAGCATGCAGAATCTTCTCCTGAAGAAGTGCATTCTTTCTCTGGTATGTATCAATCTCCTGATCGAGCCTGCTCAGATCGACACCTGCTGTTGAGAGATTGTTGGAGATCACCGCTCTTGTAACTGTTAAAACAACAACGACAAGAAAAAGGCTCATCAACACAACGATTTGTTTTTTCATATTAATTTTTTATAAATACACGCAATTTTGCACTTCTCGCTCTCGGATTTCCGAGAACCTCAGACTCTCCCGGAACGATCGGCTTCTCTGTCTTCACGACTCCGGTACCCTTGTTTGCAAGATCGAGAAAAGTTCTCTTTACAATACGATCCTCTAGTGAGTGGAAAGAAATTACCGCGAGTACCCCTTCACGTTTCAAAAGCGGTACGGCATATTGCAGGACATTTTCAAGAACATGTAATTCATCATTGACTGCAATTCTCAGAGCCTGAAAAATCCGCGTTGCTGGATGTATCTTTTCTCTTCTCCCGATAGCCCTCTCAACGATATGTGCGAGTGCGACTGTCGTTGTAATTGGCTCTCGCTCGCGCGCAGATACGATTGCTTCAGCAATTTTCCTTGCTGCGTACTCCTCACCATATCGCTCAAAAAGAAGAATCAACTCTCCTTTTGTAAGACCGTTTACTAAATCTGATGCTTTCACAGAAAGCGAATTATCCATTCTCATATCCAACGCTCCTTCTCTCATAAAACTGAATCCGCGCTCAGGAGCATCAAATTGATGACCCGAAACACCCAGATCGAAAATAATCCCCGATACATCACTCATCCCCTTGTCTTTGGCAATCTCCCGGATATGTATAAAATTTCCTTTCACAACCTTTATCCTCTTGAGAACCTCCGCAGAGATTTCTCCGCTCACATCCCGGAAATTTCGCAACGCATCCTCATCAACATCTATCCCAAGTACTTCCCCACCACGTCGCGCAATCTCAAGAGCGTGTCCTCCTCCACCGAATGTCGCATCGATATACTTCTCCCCCTCCTGAACGGAGAGCGCATCAACTGCCTCATGTAGCAACACTGTGTGGTGATAATTACTCATCGTTTCGTTCCTTTTCTGCAAGTCTCGTCGCCACCGAAGGGAGTTTTTCTCTTAACGCACTCTGCTCCTCTTCCCAAAGCTTCACATCCCACACCTCAACAAACCGGTGCAATCCGGCAAACACAACATCCGTTGAAAGTGAGGCGTGTTCCTTAAGATAAGAAGGTAATAAAAACCTTCCTTTCTCATCGAGCTCAACAAACGATGCATTCCCAAGCAAGAATCGCTGCATCGCCCGAACATCACTACTCAAGAAAGATTGTCCTACTGTTCCCTCCAAAAGCGATTCCCAGCTTGTCACAGAAACAATGATAAGATTTCTATCCAGACCTTTCGTTACAATCAACTTCTCTCCAAAATCTTCACGAAACCGTTTTGGGAAGGAAACACGGGATTTTTCATCAATTTTTCCTATCCACTGACCAAGTATCATATTTTAAAGAGCAGATTTCCCACTTTTTCCCACTGGGACCAGTAAGTATTAATTGTGAAATATTTTTCACAGACAGTCAAGTAGGCAAATGGGGTGAATAGTGTGTCGGGATAATCAATTACACAATTTGTAGTGGTGGGAAAAATTCTGTGAAAATTTTGAGGTTACAAATCGAGGGAATCTGAGACCTGAAAGACTTTGCCGTCTTTTTTCGTGACCTTCATCTCAAGCTTCACCTCAGTTACTCCTGTATCGTAGCGGCATTTCCCACTTGAGCAGCTTCCGAGGTCATAATATTTCGTCTCAAAGGGTGATTCTCCGTCGACAGCAACTTCGTCTGTCACATTTCTCGAGACCTGTCCTGAACCTCCGTCGTCCTCGCCAAAACTCGTAGACTGATCAGCATCATACACGAGATCAAACTCAATACTCTGGATATCAGACGCATTACTCAGCACTAACTTAACTGCCTTCTTATCAGACCGCGCGACCATCGAAAGTCCAATCGCGTCAGGCGCCATGGTAGGAATTACCTCATCAACAAATCCTTGCTCCTCTTGTTCAGAAGGAGACCCAGAAGAATTTCTTGATAAAAAGAAATAACCCCCGGCACCCACCAATAAGACAAACACGACCGCGAGTGCTGGGAACAGAAGCTTCTTATTCATAGACACATTATTCTATGCTTTCTGCGTCTTGTCAATCCCGCTTCAGCACCTTAGTATAGACGTACATGAAAGGTAAACCGATTATCTGGATCACCATTTTTTTCATTCTCATCACGGTGTTCTTGCTGAGATACCATATTGTCGGCCAGGCAGTATACGGCGATGGGATCTACTATTGGGCATACACCCGTTCAGCAGTAATAGACCGGGATCTAAAGTTCCAAAACGAAGGAGCGCACCTGTACAGTCCTGAGACAAATAACAGCACAATGCAGGAATCCATGGGTACAAGCCAGACTGATCTTGCAAACGATAAATACTACCCCCTCGGCCCCTCACTTATCTGGATTCCTTTTTTTAGCCTTGTCCATATAACAGTGAATATCATTACGACACTCGGCATCTCATTACCACACAATGGCTATTCCGATAGTTATCAGATAACACTAGGCCTGATCAACATCGGCTTTGTTCTCATGGGAATGATGCTTATCCACACATTACTGAGAAGATATTATTCTCCATTTGTCGCAGGCACGTCAACGCTTCTCGTTCTTTTCGGAACGAATCTCCTTTATTATGGTAGTCTTGATGTACTGAACTCTCACCCGGCATCTTTCCTCCTTTGCAGTATATTTACCTATCTGTTTGTACTGCACCGGGGGAGTATGAAAAAACGATACTGGCTCGGGATGGGAATCCTTCTTGGATTGATGTCGCTCGTCCGTCTCCAAGACAGTCTGCTTATTCTGATGCCACTTTTCTTTTTCGTTCAGAAATACATCTCAAAAAAACCCAGAATAACAACGAAATCACTTCTTTACCTCTTCACGCTCCTCATCGGTTGGTGCATCGGCTTCCTTCCGCAGCTTTTGGTCTCAAAGACACTCTACGGCACATTTTACCTCCTACCTTACACCCTTGGAGGAACTGCGTTCTCTTTGGGACAGAATAAACTGCTACAGCTTTTTATCAATGAACAAAAAGGGCTACTCTTGTATTCCCCTATTTTTGTTGCAGGATTGATTGGTTTATTTGTGCTCCACGGCAAAACTACCGTACTAAAACTTCCGTTTCTTATGGTAATTGTCGCAGTATTTATCCTGATCGGATCATGGTCTGGATGGTCACAGGGAGAAGCATTCGGCATGAGAATGTTCATAAGTCTCCTCCCGCTCATCGCGTTTGGAGTTGCTGAGATACTTCGACGAATGGTTCTGAGAGTCTCAAGAACGACTATCCTTCTCCTCTGCATTCTATTCATTCTTCACAATCTCACAATGATCGCTGCGTTTCATCTCTTCTTTCACAATCCGACGTATGTCGGTAATGAGTTATCAAGATCGGGAAAAATAAAACTGGAAATACTGCAAAAAATCCGCTCACTCTAGTAGGTTTACTGAGCGAGTTTCTTTGAGAAATATGAGGAAAGCTCAGTAATTGCAACGCGTACCTGTTCGGTTGTATCACGATCACGAACAGTTACCGCATGATCTTCAAGTGAATCAAAATCTACCGTGACACACCAAGGTGTTCCAATCTCATCCTGATAGAGATATCGCTTTCCGATATTCCCCCTCTCATCAAACGTACAGGTAAATTCTGCACGGAGCATCTCAAAAAGCTCTTTCGCCTTTCCGACCAGCTGCTCTTTGTTCGCCAGTAAAGGAAAAATTGCAATTTTATATGGAGCAATCTTAGGATCAATTCGTAGTACTACTCGCTCACCCTCTTCATGATATGCATCAGCAAGCACCATAAGAAATAAACGGTTGATTCCGACTGCGGGTTCGATCACATGGGGCGTCACTTTTTTATTTGTTTTTGGATCAACGATGTACAACTCCTTGCCTGAGTGCTTGATATGCTGCTTAAGATCGTAATCGGTACGATATCCCAAACCCCAAAGCTCTTTAAAGCCAAAAGGAAATTTGTACTCAAGATCTACTGTCTGCTTACTATAAAAAGACCTCTCTTCATCACCATGCAACCTCCACCTGAGATTTTCCTCACGAATACTGAGGCTCTTCGTCACAAATTTCCACATACTTTCCTTCCATGCATCAAAAAGCTTTTCCCAATTCTCAGTTTCGGGATCAAAAAAATACTCAATCTCACCCTGTTCAAATTCGATTGTCCGAAATACGGAGTTCCCAAGCGTCACTTCATTACGAAAACTCTTACCAAGTTGTGCAATTCCAAAAGGCAACCTGACACGGGTGGAATTAATCACATTTTCAAAATTCACAAACATCCCCTGCGCTGTCTCACCACGAAGATATGCAAGATCCTGATCACCTTCTACAATCCCCAGACGAACAGGAAAGAGTAAATTGAATTTTCGGACACCAGTCCACTCTAATTTGTCGCAACTCGGACATTTAATCTGAAGGAGTGCAATAATCTCCTCCATTTTTTCTTCAGTCCACCCTTCTACTTTTTTTGTCTGTATAGCATTTTTCAACTCATCTGCAGAAATCTTCACAGGCGTAAATGTTCTCGCAATCAACTCCTCAGCACGAGAATCAAGAAAATCTTCTATGAGATGATCGGCTCTGATTCGGCGTTTACAGTTTTTACAGTCAAGAAGCGCATCACTAAATCCACTGGTATGTCCCGAGGCTTCCCATACCTGCTGATGCGATATGAGACTCGCATCAAGCCCAACAATATCAGTTCGGCGGTGCACAAATGTATCCCACCAAAGATTTTTTATATTACGTAGTAACTCAGTACCCACTGGCCCGTAATCATAGGTATTCGCAAGTCCTCCATAAAGCTCACTTCCCGGGTATATAAACCCCCGTCGTTTTGCCAACGCGACGATTTTATCCATTTGGTCAACCATGCCTGTATGATAGCAGAAATAAGGAGAACTCTAAAGAGGACTAAAATGATTTTTGGAACACTCGTTTACTCTTCAATCGACGCTCAAGAATATTTTCTATAAATGCATGTGTGTCCATAGATTTGGACGCTTGTTGTGGTGTATGCCAATATCCCAGAAGCGTCAAAAGTTCAACCTCAAATTCATGAACAACAAGAAGAGCGTCATTACCCGAGGAAGCATCACATCTAATAAGACGCTGAAGAGTATTTTTGAGAAGAAAATAGACCTGATGATGCTCTTGATTCTCAGGACATAACCCATCGACAAGCTCACAGAGATGATATGCAAACCCAATTTTCTGCAAATCCTCTTTCAAACCAGAACATGTATCTGTCGCCGTCGCCTCAGTTAATATCGGGTACCTCGACGCCTGATAAAGTGTGAGCATAGCTGTATTGAGAAGCTCCACGTGCGCTGAACGACGACTCGGCACTCTCCTGATTCCTTTTGCTTTTATTGAGAGCTTTCCATGATCTCTTGTAAAAACTGTAATTAAACGATCGGCTTCTCCAATATCTCGGCGCTTGATGACAATTGCTTCTGTTTTATACGTTCTCATCATAATCATACGTCATGCTGAGGAAACGGAGTGTCCGAAGAATCCTATATGGATCGTATCAGGCAGATCCTTCGCTAATAGCTCAGGATGACAACTTTACATTTTTAACTTCAGCTCTTTATCCGTTAGGAGAGGAAACTTTTCAACAGTCCTGCCATTGACCTTTATTGTATATTCATTGTCGTCTGTACCCGGCTGTTTTTGAATGAGCACAGGCAACGATCCTTTCTCAACTTTAAACGGCAGCACATAAGTCAATGTGTATGTCGTCTTCCCAAGTGGTCTGACAGTAATAAATCCGTCAAACACTGTTTTTCCGAGATCCTCAACTGTCTGTACCTTTACCTCAGATCCTTTTGCAGAGACTAGCTTACTTCCTTTCGGCACATAAATCCTCACCCAATCCCGAAGCTCAGCGTTCAAACAAAGTCCACCTCTTTCTAGATTACAATCTGACGGGGCATGCGTATTTTTATAGTTTATTGTAATTGTTTTCTCGATCTGCCCACCATTTTTTACCGCATACGAAACTTCAACAGCCTGATCTGTAAACAAATTAGATTTTGCACCGGCGAAGTTTACGTCGTTAATATGGAGGTAATCGCCCTTAAAGTCCTGAATTCTCCCGGCTGCATTCAGTGATTCAATACCTGATTGTGCATCTTTATCAAACAAATAGAACATGACGTGTTTCCTTTGCACCTGAGTAATCAGATCCTGAAACAGTGGTCCCCAATACAATTTTGGCGAAGACTTCAGAGCCTTCTCCATAAGTGCATAAAGAAGCGTCCCTAGAAGATCTTTTCTTCCCGTCCTCACATAGTTAACCGGACGTGAAATGTTATCCTCAAGTACATAAATTACCTGTGGACAATCACACCTGGGATCAATCTTTGTTGTAAAATTAATTCCCCCGGCTGAAATCTGATCATCAAGAATTTTAAGTACAGAAACTAATAAATGCGTATCAATTGCGATAATCCCGTCAACCTCGACCCTCTGGCCGGCCTTGTTATACATAGTCTGGAATGTTTTCATTGAGTTAATAAAATCAGGCGAAAGGTTAGAATCACGAAGGTTAAATGTAGCGACTTTTGGCAAATACTTTTTAATTGGCTCAGGTGCTGCTGGCTTATTCGGGATCGAATCATCGAGAGGATAAATATCCTCTGATTTGTCAACATGAATCACCCCTTTATCGATACGGAAAATTGCATAGGCTGTGATAAATCCACCTGTTGCACGGAGTTCTTTATCATTTTGAAATAAAACAAGATATTTCTTTTCTTTTGTCTCACCAAGAAGAGATGGAAGTACTTTAATGAGCGGCTGTGCCTGCTCTACAAATGTCACTCCCTCATCTGTCAATGTCTGCAACTGATGAAGTTGTGTATTTACTTTCTTACCGAAAATAAATGCCGGATAATGGTTGGGATCAATCTGATCAATCTCATTTCGCACAGCAACTAAAGAATCAGAAAGCTCACTAATCTTAGGAGTCACTTTGCCCATTGTCAGAACAGCGGTTTTTATCCTTTCCTCAGCTGTCCCTCCGACAAAACTTCCCTGCCCTTTAAGACCAAGCACATCTGCATACGGAGCAAGTGAGTCGAGAAGAATTTCTCCCGTAACAATTCCATGCGTACCGGCTTTAACAAAATGATCAGCATCGTTATAATACCAGCCGGCAATCGGAATAAATTGCAAAAAAGAAAGACTGTTGAGGTCTTTCTGTGTCGTTGCCATGAGTCCCTTAGTCCGCTTCAGCTCATTTTGCGCCTCCTGAATATTCTGCGTTTTCACATATGCCGCAACCAATTTTGCGGAGTCATACGTAGCTCGTGCCGATCTATATGTCTTCTGTGCAGGAAGCACAATTGTAAATACTGAGAGCACTGCGAGTACAACGAGGACGATACCTATCCGTAATGAATTCTTACCGATGTTTTTTCTAAAACCCTTCTTCCCAACAACACCCTCTTTTCCCCGTGGAGTCTCTTTCTTTCCGAGGTCAATTTTTTGAAATCCATCCATATATTCTCCCATCTTACCCAAGCGGGTACATTCTTGTCAAATAAATACTACCTCTCTCGGAATACTATAAGGCACCTTTTCCTGAGATCATTGCCCATGGTGTACGAAGGACAATTAGCAGATCATACAATATCGACCGCTTACGAACATACTCTGCATCCATTTGTATACGTTTATCAAAATTTATCTCCGACCGACCGGAAACCTGCCAGTATCCTGTCAATCCCGGCCTCACAGAGAGCACAACCTTTACTGCATCACGAGTTTCTGGGTATTTCTTCTGTTGATCCCGTAATTCATCAGGGTAATACGCTCTCGGTCCGACGAGACTCATATCACCTTTCAAAATATTGATAAGCTGCGGTACTTCATCAATTGAGTGTTTCCTCAAAAACCTACCGACTCTTGTAATACGGGGATCATCACGGAGTTTATAGCTTCCCCTCTTGTACCTCTCATACAGCGCAGCAAGCTCAGGATCCTCCCGAAGGAGCTCGTGCGCATTTTGAATCATTGATCGCAACTTAAACATCTTAAACGGCTTACCCCCCCGCCCAATACGCTCAGGTGTATCAGCCAGCACGGGACCAGGACTATCAAGCCTAATCGCAACTGCGGAGATAAGAAGTATGGGAGAGAACAAAGCGAACAACACAAGAGAGAAGATAAAATCTATACTGCGCTTTGCCATCTCATAGAATTTACTTTTTTTTATTTCTCTATAGGGCATATTATGTGAGATGTTCCCGAGCAGTACCAGTGAGTTTCTCAACGATTTTCTTAATCTTCGGAACAGATGTCTTCGGACAAATAAGAATCACATCCTCCGTATTTATCGCAACATATCCGTCAAGGTCGATCCCGACAATCAATTGCTTTCCCTCGTTATAAATAATTGAATCACGACAATCCTCAACCATCACATCGCCCCTGATCACATTCTGATGCTCTGAGTCGGTGAGTGCCTCTTTTAATGACTCCCACGCTCCGATATCACTCCACCCAAGATCTGCAGAAAAAACGAGTATATTTTTCCTGGAAATTTTTGTAAGTACAGCATCATCAAAACTAATCTTTTCAAGTGTCGGATAAATTCGCTCAAGTCTCTCGGAAAATTCAGGTGTCCCGTATGTGTCAGCGATCAATTGAATATCCTCAAACATATCGTGTGTGTGCTCACGAAAGAGGGAAATTAAAAACTCAGGAGACGTCACAAAATACCCAAGATTCCACACAAAATTTTTATTTTTATAGAATTTCTCTGCCTCCTCCTGCTTCGGACGGTAACGGAGGCTTTCAAATTTATAAAG
>JBDKFM010000008.1:0-29727 GCA_039798685.1 Candidatus Parcubacteria bacterium
CTCTCAATAAGTTTTTGCCGGATCAGAGTCCGTTGCAACAACTTTCTCAAAAGATTCAGATAGGAGCAAAGGCATCAGGAGTTGTTGCGGACATTTCGTCGGGTGCGAACGTGTATGTAGAGATGGTCACAGGAGGGAATAGCGTCTCAAAAGATGAATTAAACCAATCAACACAGAAGATAAAAGCAGGATTACTTGCAGTTTCTCAGATGAGTGCTGAGAAGCAGTTGCCAGATGCGTATATGAAGAAAATTGTTAAGAATAAAAAAAGCATTGATGTATTTTTGTCTATTGCGGATTTGCTACCCCAAATTATGGGATATGATAAAGAAAAAAAGTACCTCGTACTGTTTCAGAACAATAACGAGTTACGTCCGGGAGGTGGATTCATAGGCTCATTCGCAGTGATAGGCATAAAGAATGGAAAGGTGGGGGCGTTTGAAATTCAAGACGTCTATGATGCTGATGGGCAGCTCAGCGGTCACGTGGAGCCGCCAGCGGCGTTGAAAAAATACCTAGGTGTAAATCACTGGTATTTGCGTGACAGCAACTTTTCTCCTGATTTTCCTGAAAGCGCAGCAAATGCTGCTTTTTTTCTGAATCTTGAAACAGGGCAGAGGGTTGATGGGGTAGTGGCACTTGACACATCAGTGCTTGAAGGTGTGATGAGAGTGGTCGGACCGATTCAGCTTTCTGGTGTTGAGAGCGCAGTGAGTGCGGAAAATGTCATCGCGCTGATACAGGATAAGGTTGAGAGTGATTTCTTTCCAGGATCAAGGCAGAAGAAAAATATTCTCAATGAACTCTATGACGCGGTGCAGAAAAAAGTGAGTGAGAAGAGCTCTTTAAAGACGGCATTATTGGGCGTGGTAAGTACAGGATTTGAACAGAAGCACATTATGGTAACGTTTGCCGATGAAGGATTGGCTCTTCCTTTTGCGCTCCAAGGACTCTCTTCGACTCTGCAGTCTTTTACTAATGAGAAGGGATCAAGCGATTTTGTCGGCGTCAGTGAGGCAAATGTAGGTCTAAACAAAGTGAATGCATATATAAAGCGAAAATTCTTCTACGATGTGTCACTTTCTGAAACAGTCGCAACGACAAAAATTTCTCTGATTCTTGAGAACGGAAGTCGGCTAGGAGACCCATTTGGGGGAGACTACGATCTCTATGTGAGATTTCTTTTGCCGGAAGGAAGTAGTCCTGAAGAAATTGCGCTTGACGGTGTAAAACAGGTTATGCTCGCGCCTCTCTTAGAGGGTGACTCATCAGCGAGAGGTGCTGTTTCAGGGAATGTGCTTGAGGTTGAGAGAGTTGATCTTAAGGGAAAATCTACCTATGGATTTTTTGTGAAAGTACCGCAAGGCAAGCAAAAGGAGATACTAGTTGTGTATTCAAAACCATATACACTAAGTAATGCGCTGAATAAATATTCATTGACCTTGTTTAAGCAACCGGGAACAGGAGCAGATCCTTTTAGGCTTACAGTGCAATTGCCCGAAGGGTATGTATTATTGTCAAAGCCTGTATCGCTCAGAAGAAGCGGTACTGGATATTCAATGCTTGGATATCTCACAGGCGATCTTGAGATGTCACTCACATTCGGGAAGAAGTAGGTTAGTGTAAATAGATAACAACGTGGTATAATTACGCCTATGGATATTCTTTCAATTGTATTAATTATCTTCGGACTCTCGCTTTTTGAGATCATAACGAGCATTGATAACGCAATTATTAATGCAGAGGTGCTTTCAACGATGGGGCAAAAAGCGCGCAAGTGGTTTCTGACCTGGGGAATCTTTTTCGCTGTATTCTTGATGAGAGGACTTCTGCCTTTTCTTATCCTCTTTGCAGCTGCACCGCAACTGGGAGTGATGGGTACCCTTACGGCAGCTTTTTCAAATGATCCTGAAATTGCAAAAACTATAAAGGAATCCTCACATGTCTTATTGATAGGTGGAGGAATGTTTCTTGTTTTCTTGTTTTTCCATTGGTTATTTCTTGAGCCAAAAAACTTCGGTCTTCGTGGTGAACGGTTCTTTAATAGTCAGGGTGCATGGTTTTATGCAGTTATCTCGCTTATACTTACGGGTGTTGTTTGGCTTGCGTTTTCACGTTCCGAGCCATTGCTTCAATTTGGAGCAGTTGCAGGTTCAACAGCATTTTTTATCATACATGGGTTTCGTCAGTTTGCGGAGGCTCAGGAGAAAAAATTGCTCAGCGGTGGAATGTCTGATGTCTCAAAGATTGCATACCTTGAAGTCCTTGATGCATCATTTTCGATAGATGGAGTTGTCGGTGCATTTGCATTTACTTTTGCGATCCCTCTTATCTTAGTGGGAAATGGTATAGGTGCGGTGGTGCTTCGTCAGCTCACAATACGCAACATTGAGCGAATCAAAAAATACAAATATCTTAAAAATGGTGCCATGTACTCAATTCTTGTCCTTGGTGTTGTGATGCTGCTTCATAGTTTTGATGTGTATGTTCCTGAGTGGTTATCGCCACTTGTGACATTTGGAACTGTCGGTTACTTCTTCTGGAAGTCGAGAATTGATATGAAGGCAATAGAAGCTGCGATAGAACCTGTTCCTACAAAGAAAAGTCGGAAGAAATAAACCCCACATTCCCCATATCTATCACATGTCAAAGTCGACAAGCATGAGAAGGTATCGGTTCGGTGCAATCGATAAGAATAAATGCCTAGAATTGACGGAGAAAGGTGAGTGCGGTCTCAAAGCTCAACTAGCGCTTCTTAAGTGATCTAATGAACCTAAGTAAGTCGGCACGCTGCTCTTTCGTTTTAAGCGCATGGTATGCGCCTGGTGCGACTGAAGCCAAAACAATTACGGCAATGATTGGGAGGAGATATTTGTCGACATCGGGGATAGAGGATCCTAGTACAAAACCTAGTGCGGGAAGGCCAACTGCCCAGAGAAGACCGCCGATGACGTTGTATGTCAGAAATGTTGAGTATTTCATATCGCCAATCCCTGCAACAACCGGTGCAAATGTTCTCACTACTGGCATAAATCTCGCGATAATAATTGTTTTCCCGCCGTGTTTCTCATAAAATGCTTTTGCTTTTTCAAGATGATCTTTGTGGAAAAGAAGCGAATCTTCTTTTTTAAATAAGCGTTTGCCGTATTTATGTCCTATCATGTAGCCGACGCTGTCGCCAACAACTGCTGCGATAAACATAAGGAAACAGAGGATGTAGATGTTGAATATTCCCTGAGATGCGAGAAATCCTGCCGTGAAAAGAAGGCTATCGCCTGGGAGGAAAAATCCTATCAGGAGTCCGGTTTCAGCAAACACGATTGCAAAAAGACCAATATAGCCTACGGTCTCGATAATGCCTGCTAAATCTCCGTGCATGAAGTTTATTATAGCAAATGGGGATAGGGAATGTGCAAATGCGTATTATGCAGCAGGAGCTGGGTTTTGTTGGGGAACCTTACTTCCGATTTCAACAACTGTAACCATTCTGATGATCGGGTGTGAAATTGGCGATACGGCACGTTTCAGCACGTGTTGTCTAATTGATCTTCTTACCGGTGCAACATTTTGTTGTGTTGAGGCATCGTACCCAACAAATGACTCAGATCGTGGTATATGTTCTCCCTCTCCTGTATCAGAGGTATCGAGGAACACTACTTCTCCGTGAACGGTACCTATCGTTGGTGGTTCGTGAAATTCATGAAGAATGTTAAGGCTTTCGTGTAATTGGCTCATGAGATCAGTGTAGAGCAATAATAACTAGCGAGCGTGACTCAGACGAAACAAGAGGCTGACAGAATGGAGACAAACTATGCGATAAGCTTTGCGGCTCCGAAGATGGGGGAGTCGTCGATCTTGACAGTTTATATCCCGTCATTTCTCTTTGCGTTATCCAGTGTGATAGCCAGTTAGTCTTTGGTTAACTAATCCTCTAGCTTCCATATCATTTTCCCTCTCGACTGCTGCTATGTTGTGGTCTGCATCAATGATTGCTGCTGGTGATGACGCGGAAAATTTGACAAGTATTTCTTTCATTCTTGCCTGAGAAATTCGATCTCGCCAACGCTCGAGATTCCTTCGTAGATCTGATGGATAGAGCGGATGCGTTTTAGGAAATCTACTGTCCGGCAACTGAAGTATGGTATTGAGACCTTCAATCTCTTGGGCGTATGCGCCAAGTTCTTGTATTACTCCCGGAAGACTGGGTTGTGCACCATGCTCGATCTCATGTAATAGTGCCCTAGTCTGCTGCCCAACCACGTCAACAAGATCGTAGTCCCAGCTAAGACAAGAAGTTCCAATAAGCATGGTTTTTCCAATATTTATGCCATCTCCAGAGAGCATTTGCTTTAAAAGCAAGATACGATTAGTGGCTTCTGGAGACGGGAGAAGATTTGCGGCCGCCAGTACATCTAGCGCTAAATCGCCTTCTGCTAGTTGCCATTCACCAGTAATGCTTTCTCTGTGGACTGTTACGCCAACCACTTCGCGAAGTTGACTTAGTTTATTTGGTGAAACACCGAGCAAATTAAGTCTTGCATTTACTATGCCATCCTCGGTCATATCGTTTGAATTTGTGGCACTGAGTTTAGTGCTAAGGATTCGTTCTCCGACTCTTACTAGGTCTACTAGGGCTGATCGTTTTAGAGTCTCATCCTCGGTTAAGCCAGATGTCTTGATTGCGTTTTCAAGCAATGGTTTCTCTGAAATATATCCAGACACATTGCCAACGAGTAGCATTGTTGTTTCGTAGAGATCACTATACATTGCTACCCCTGGTCGCTTTGAAGATGCAGCGACGAATTCTTCCAAGGTTGAGGTGGTAGAAAACACATCAAAAAGTTTTAATCGAAAGGAGTCTCTCCATATTTGTATTCCATCAGGAGTGAGGTCGGATGGTTGTGCATGAAGAAAATCTGATTTTCTTTCTCCCATCGCCGGATTGTAGCTCTCTAAGAGAGATTTTGCAACTATAGGTGATTAGGCAATGAGTTTTGCGGCTCCGAAGATGGGGGAGTCGTCGATCTTGATAAATGTGACTGTGTATTCTGGGATGAGTGCTTGTAGTGTCCGTTTTACATTCCTCCGGTAATACCGTGCGCTCCAGAAGAGACTGCCTTCCATGACAAATGTCATGTCTCTTCGTTTGTAGAGTGTGATTCCAGCGATCACGCTGGCAATAAGACCGGCTGACCGTTCGAGTAGCATCTTTGCGATAGGATACGCAACGCTCGTCGGGGTATCAAGAAGCGCGTCGAGCTCTTTTGTGGCAGTTAAAGGAGGAAAATCTATCTTGTCTCGTTTTATGATTTCATTGAAGTGCTTATAGAGGTATGCTCCAGAAACCTCTTTTTCAAGAAGCGCCATTCCCGGGCTGACAGATGTCGCATCAATGAGTTTTCCTGTATCAGTCTGCGGAAACTTATCGAAATTTGCTGCCTCAAGGTTGACGACATGTTTCTCATCCAGAAACATCGCAAAATTCATCCCTGTGCCAAGGATTCCTGCCGCCAGATCAAGCGTGCTGACCTCAGTGAGTCCTGAGAGGAGGAGGCAGATTGTATCATTTGCCACAGAGACAGTGACCTTTCTACCAGTTTTTTGAAAGATTCTTTTTTCTATTTCCTCGCCAACTTTTTCTCCTGGGAGCCCGTCAAATGTATTTTCTTTGCTACCCATAACAAGTGTGCCGTCGACTCTCCCTCGTTCAAAAACAGGGGTGAGTGGGTATGCAAAGTTGAGCGCTATATACTGTACGTTAGGGTCTATCTCGTTTTCGATGAATGAAAGAAATGACTCTTTTGTTTTGAAGACGCCGGTATTTTTACTGTCTCTTTTAATCGTATGAAAGTGTTTTCTCTGTTTTTTCAGGAGGGCATTAAGAAATACGCTGCCGCCCATAGCGAGTATCTGAAATGTTTCTCCGTCTGGAACGAGTGAGGAAGCAGGGATTTCATGGGCGATGAAGGGGAGGCTGGTTTTTTTACCCGCGCTTGCGAGAGAGAGCTCTCGGGAAAAATTTTCTGCAACTACTACTAGTTCTTCTGTGCTCATTTATGCTTTATTCTCAGGAACAGTAATGCTGTTTGTGCGAATGAGATCTTTGTACCAATGGGCGCTTTCTTTCCATACCCGTTTCATAGATTTTCGATCAACATAAATCAATCCAAATCGTGATTCTTCTCTGTATCCCTCTGCCCATTCGTAATTATCCATTATGGTCCACGCAAAGTATGCTTCAACAGGAATTCCTCGTTGTATTGCCTTATACACCTGGCGCAAATGCTCAGTATAGTAGTCGATTCTCCTTGCGTCGCGAACAATTGATGATTTTCCATCCCATGTTGATTCTAGGGCCATTCCGTTTTCGGGTATATATATTCTTTTTAGTCCATAGTTCTTATAGGAGAAATATACTTGTGAAAGCATATCGTAAAGTCCGTCCGGATATGTAGGGGCTTGAAAGATTGGCCATCCCAAATCATTAGTTTCCCCCTCTTTTCGAATAATGACTTTAAATTTTAACTCTGCTTCCGGATCATACTCTACAATTTTTCCACAATAGTAGTTATGACCGAAAGCGTGAAGTTTGTTCCCGATTTTTATAGTGTTCATTTCTTCTTTGGTGAATTTGGGCACATTGCTTCCGTAAAGTTCGAGCATGTCTTCGGGGTACTTGCCGATGTAGATTGGATCCATAAACCATCGATTAAAGTATCCGTCGGCATATTTAGCCGCGAGGATATCTTTGGGGTCTGCTGAGTTGGCATACGCAGGCTCAGTGTTGAAAACGGTGCTAATTTTTAGGTTTTTGTCTATCTTTTCAAGTGCTTGGTGCGATAGGCCGATTCCAAGAAGAATGTTATGCGCTGCTTCAAGCGCATGCTTTGTGTTTTGCTCTCCAGGCGCATGATTGCCATGGAAATAGCTGAGAATTGCTGCGCACCATGGCTCGTTAAACAGAAAATATTCGTCAATGTATTCGCCAAGTGTTTCAGCGACTAAAGTTGCATGTTTTGCAAGAACCTCCGAAGTTTCTCTGTTTAGCCAGCCACCTTTTTCAAAAAGCCACATAGGGAGCTCCCAGTGGTAGAGGGTGGCATAGGTCGTGATGTCGGCCTTCTTTAATGCTTTAAAGTAGTTGATGTACCATGTTGCTGCTGAGGAGTTAACCGTGCCATCAGGGTTCATAAGGCGCGCCATTGAGACAGAGGTGCGGAAGTGCTTTGCGCCCATTGCTTTCATAAGCTCAACATCTTCCTCCCATCGATGATATCTGTCTATTCCCGGTTCTGGTGTATCGTTATTGAAGACTTTGTGAGAGTTTTTCGCGAAGTGAGTCCACATGGTGGGGGATGATTGTTCCTCTGAGACTGCGAAGCGTTCTCCAACAACCTGGAGGTCAGCATCAGCAACGCCAAATTTAAAGTCTTTCGGAAACTGGAGCTTCATAGCTTTATATATTATACCTTTAATGCGGTTCCATATCTATTGTTAATTCTGTTGAATAGTGCCGGAAGTGAAGCTTTTATTCCACCGAATTCATGCGATTGGGGTTGTCTTATTGTAGAAGCAGGAATTTTATCCTCACTTACTCCAAAGCCTCCGTCAGGGTGTCCTACAATTACTCCATACCCTCCCATTGTCTCTGCCTCCTGAAAAAGTTCGATGTCATTTTCTCCATTTCCAAAGAAAATAGGGATGATTCCCGCAATATCTCCAGCCTGTGGTATAAAATAGCGTGCGTGATCGTTAATAAATCGCATTGCTTTTCCTTTGTTTGCGTCTTTACCGATAAGATTAATGTGGTGTCCATGTGCGTAGATTCCCCATTCTGAAGCAAGTCTCATTATGGTTTCTCGTTGTACGGGATTTGGTTCGGCAATGTATGCAGAGGCAATCCTTTCGGCGCTTAAGCGTGCCGCAGTAATTGTTGCGTGTCTGGCGACTTCCTGAAGGCGTGCTGGGGAGCTGAATCGAGTAGAAACCATTTCTTGGTTACCTGTTGGGTCTTGTGCAGCTGCTTCCAAGCTACACGTTTTAAGAAATTCATCTATCCGTTCAAGTGAAAGATCGCTTAGTCGTACGACATATCTCTCCTGAAGCATGGTAAGATTGTCGCCAAACTCTCCCGCAAGCTTTTGTTTAGTTGATTCAGTAAGTTCTTCTTTTGGCAAAATCGCGGTTGCGCCATTTTCGGCGAAAGTAATCCCATGTCCATGGAGTGCTTCTTGTGCCGAGAGAGCTTCACCTGAACTTCTACTCGTTCCCACTCCTACTAGAATCCTATTTCTTTCTAAGATTTCGGTTGCTTCCCGCGCAGGTCCAATTGTGCTCAGTCGTTGATCTTCTGGGAGAAGTTCGTTTACGGCAGTGCCGTCATAGTCAGTTATTGCCACGATGACATGACGCTTTCCCTCAAGCTCTATGGTCAGTGGATGATGGATGGCAGACATTTCTGAAGGAACATTTTTTTCTGGCATGTCTTTGAATTTTACTGGCTAAGATGCGAAAAGGCAATTGATGGGCTTACACGCTCCATGAGGCTGATTGACGAACGCCATAAAACATTCGTTTTGGAAGCGCATCCTCAGATAGCTCCTGTTCGTCACACATTCCTAGGATATTTCCGACAAGCAATCCGGTTAAGCTTTCATTGGAGAAACGTATGCTTGAAGGGTTAGGCGGGACAGGGGTAGGTAGTTCTGGTCTTACAGTTTTTTGAACAGTATCCCGGACAGAATCGATCCGGGAAATGACTGTTTGTAAATGGCTAATACCGATTTGCACGTCACGTAATTCTCTTGAAGTTAATGTGTCAAGGGTGCCATTTTTTTCTGCATCAATAACCAATTGTGAAGTGCTTTTAAGTTGTTCCGGATTCACAATTACACCATATACGTTCTCTTCCTCTTCTGATCCAGGAATCTTCCATTCTTCTGATCCAGGAATAATCCACTCAACCCATTGACCATTAATCGGTTCAAAGATTTTTATACCAGGTTTAATGTGCTTGAGCTCAACAAAGTCGTTAAAAAGGATGGCATGGTCTCTGCCCCAATTTGTTCTTTGTGCCTGAATAGCAGAAGGATTCGGTCGGTCAAGATCAAGTACTTGTGCTCGTGAATTGCTGTATATATCACCATGTCTTCCTAAGCCAATTGCGAGAACCATATCTTCTGCGCTTCCGTGAGGCATCTGAACGAATGGTTTCTGTCCCATTTTTGCCATAGCAACTCTGTCAACGAAGACGCCGCAAGTTTTCGTTGCGATATCACTTCCAAACGCCACAATGCTCGCAATGTCGATTTCGCCATCGCGATAGACCTTTGGTAATCTTTGTTCTCTTCCTGTTGCAATATCATGGCGACTCATATATTGAACTCGTGCTTCTTTTCCAATATCATGTGCGCTCACGCTTACTGCCTGGACGGCAGATACTTCAGGATTTCTATAATATGTCTGTTGAAGCTCTGTGAGGGCATGGGGAAGTAGGGCGGTATCACTATCGATTAGAAGCACACCGTTTGTTCGGAAGCGGGAATCCTGCTCCGCAAGGCTTGCAATTGTTTGAAATGCCTGATTTCTGGCGTGTGCAGCATTTTTTTGACTTTCCTTTTCAGGACGAGCGTTTACGATGGTGAGCCCTAATCCTAGACCTTCGGCTATGCCATGTATCTCTTGTACTCCTTCATCTGTAAGGCCATTATCGGATACCACAACCTGAAAGCCACTGTTAAGCCTTTCTTGTTCTGCAAGGCTGTCAAAAGTATGTCGGAGTGTGGGAATTCGGTTATCATTATGGACAGGAACAATCACTAGGGGATCAGGGTTAAATGTCGGACCAATCTCAATTGTTGGTTGAGACGCGGAGTTTAGAGCGCTCTCCAAGTCTCCTCTACGAAGAGAAGAGCGATCAGTGCTCATGAGACCATTTGATGAAAACTTTAAGTCGTTAGGAATATAGGGTGTAGTTTCCATATTATAAGACATTATGCCATAGGTATCATGAATAAACTTGACAGGACGTATTCTGTTAAGCTGACAAACCTGACGTAGGGTGTGAGGAGGCTTCAATTATGCTCTCCGGAGAGATTCCACGCTCTTGAAATGCGGAATATCTGTGATACGCGCTTAGAAATCTGGCATCCATCGGCACATTCATCTTGTGAAGATAGAAAGCGATATCTTGCTCTATCTCAAGTCGTTCTTCCAAAGGCCTCCCATCGATGAGTGATGACATCCATGCGCCGACTTGTTGTGCCTTGAGTTTTTGCTGGGCATGTAACCACTCTTCGGCAAAACATAGTGTTACTTGTAGCTTTAAGCCTTCTCGTACATCATTATGTGTGAAGTCAGGGCCTAAATTGTAGCCTGCGATGGTAATGCTAGCTTTTCCTGATTCTTCACTCTCCAATACGCCTGAAGGGGAGAAGCTAGTATTTAGTATTTCAAGGTCTTCAGGGGTTCTCACGGCGGACATCCACGGAGTGTAATCGATAAGATAGAATCCTGCTTCATGTGCTGGTTGAGGATTTCTAAAATGCATCATGGCTCCTGCAAGATCGCGATTCCGCATTAAGATGAGGCCGGCATCGATATATCCTGAGAATGCCGGAAGCACATCGGGTTTTGTAGTTACTTCAGTCTGTTTAGGGGTTGGTGTTTCTGAGCTCATAATAATCCTATAATATCTTAATTTGGCTATCTCTTCATGACTTATTTGGGTCTCATTAGCTGACAGGTATATGACATTTTAGCCTCGGCTTAGGAGGTGAAGTAAGGGCTATGCTTTGTTAGTCAAGTTCTGAGCCGTGTTTTTCTTAGCGATATTGCGCATATAATCTCGAAATCCGCGAATATTTTCTTGGGAGTTTGTATATGGCTCTCCGCTGAGGTGGAGAGACTCTATCTTGTTGGCTCTTATCGCAGCTCTTTTGAGATAAGGAACGATCTTTTTTGTGGTTGTTATGCCTGTGCATTGGGTTTCCCAGCCGTACGTATTTCCATTGAATCCCTCGTGTGGCATCATGAAGGCATCAGGGGCGTAATTTTCAGCTCCAAAATCGTCGATATTCTCATCATTCAGTTCACCGCTTCTTGCAGCTCTGATGTATCGATCTGCCAATACTACAATTCCTACGAATCCCTCAGCGCCGGCAACTTCAAACATACCATGAAGCGCAGGAACGAGGCTAGGATACGCCTCAGCGAATCTATCAATTATTCCTTCTAACTCAGACTTGGTAGCCTCTGCGAAGCTGAGTGCTCCATCCGCTTTTTCAAGTGAAGCAACTATTCGATCTTCTATATTTGGAGACTGATTTGGCTGTGCGCCGTTGGCATCATAGGTTCTTCCGTCAAGGAGGCCATTAAGGACTAGAATTGTAGGCACGACAAAATCCCGTTGCCGATAACTAAACGTCATCTCGCGTCCGAAGCGTAATCCGCGGATTGCATAATGTTGTACAAGCTCTGTAAAGAAAACAGGTTTTTCTGGTCTTTGTGTCCCACCTCGGTCTCCAAAAAACCCGATACTGCTTGTGAGGTTTGAGAAGGTCTGTGCAACTTCTTCTTGAGAAGCACTTAGGGCCTGGGAGAAACCCTTTTGGTCACCAACAGGGCAATGACGTCGTTCCATTCAGCTATTTTACTATAAGCTAGGTAAAGTTGCGTGACGTTTTCTAAGGAGTGAACCTGACAGTTATTTGACAAAGTATCGAGTTTACGGCCTCGGATCCCTAAAAGGAGGCAATTTTTAGCCTAGGCAGACTAGTGTGGGTTTAAGAGGTTGTCTTGAGCGCCTCAATGCCTGGGAGTGTGCCTTTTTCCAGATACTCAAGCATCGCTCCGCCTCCGGTTGAGATATGGTTAATCTTCTCAAGTTTGCCTGAGCCTGCGATAGCCGCAAGCGTCTCTCCACCCCCTATCACTGAAGTCGCGCCTGAGGTGTCGGTTATTGCCTGACAAATTGCTTTCGAACCCTGTCTATACAGTGGATTTTCAAAGTAGCCAAGAGGCCCATTCCAGACGATAGTTTTCGATTGTGCGATCTGCTTAGCATAAAGTAGGCGTGTTTCGTTGCCGATATCAAGAATCATATCTGATGGCTGAATTTGACTAATTTCTTTATTTGTAGGCGTAGGATCATCAGTTGATCCGCCGACAATTGCATCGATCGGAAGTATTATTTTATGCCCCGCCTCGGCGAGGATCGTTTTCGCGTTATCGAGAAGATCCGGTTCAGCGATACTCTTTCCGATCTGAGTTCCTTTGGCCAGAAGCATGGTATTTGCGAGACCTCCTCCAAGAAGCAGGCTGTCAACAAGCGGAAGAAGTCTATGGATAAGCGGAAGCTTGGTAGAGATTTTCGCTCCTGCAAGAATTGCAGTATAGGGGTGAGTGGGATGATTGAGAAGTACATCCATGGCGGTTATCTCTTTTTTAAGAAGAAGCCCTCCGAAAGAGGGGAGAAGTTTCGGAATCCCGACAACTGATGCGTCAATGCGATGACAGACGCCAAATGCGTCGTCTACGTAGATTTCAGCGAGTGAGGCGAGTTCTTTTGCAAATTCTGGGTCATTATTTTTTTCCCCGTCGTAAAAACGAATATTTTCAAGCATGAGAAGCTGGGTTTCTTGCTGTGACACAAGTTGTGACTTGTCGCTGAGAAAATCATCTACGATCGAAACTTCAAAACCCGGAAGGTACGTGGCAAGTTGCTGAGCGACTTTCGTCAATGAGAGCTTGGGGTCCCTGCCCTTCGGGCGTCCGAGATGCGAGATGAGGATGAGCTTGTTGTGATTTTGTAGAAGCATTTTGATTGTGGGGAGAGACTGTCTGATCCTGGTGTCGTCGGCAATAGTATAGTCTCCTTTGAGTGAGACATTGAAATCAACACGGAGGAGAATGGTGGTATTTTTTGGCTCCGAATCGCTTATGTATTTGATCATAAAAGTTATTTTTTTGTGAAGTGTAGATACTCATCCACATTTTCAGGACTTCCCAGTATGATATCTGACCGTTCGTGGAGTGATGTGGGAATAATTGTAAGCGGATCTCCAGAGTGACATACTGCCTTGCCGCCTGCGTGTTGCATGAGGAAGGAGAGTGGGTTGACTTCAAAAAGCAATCGAAGTTTACCTGTCGGGTATTTTGTGTCACGCGGATACAGGAAAATTCCTCCCTTGAGAAGTGTGCGGTGCACGTCTGCAACCATCGATCCGATGTAGCGGGATTTCTGAGGGTTCTCTGTCATTTTGAGTGATGCGAGGTATGCTTTTGTGCCTTCGTCAAATCCTTCAGTATTTGCTTCGTTTACCGAGTAAATATCCCCGCGCTTTGGAATTTTGATATCTGGATGAGAGAGAAGAAAGCTGCCGACTGTTGGTTCGAAGGTAAAGCCGTGTACTCCAGAGCCTGCAGTATACACGAACATGACGCTTGACCCATAGAGAATATATCCTGACGCAATTTGGTGTATCCCCGGTTGCAGCAGTGATTTATTTTTGTGATAAATGGAGAAGATTGTGCCGATTGTGACATCAACGTCAGCGTTCGAGGAGCCGTCGAGAGGATCAAGAAACACAACATATTCTCCATCATGTTTCTCGACACTATGAATATCTTCAAGTTCTTCTGATGCGATGGCGTGTACTTGTTGCGAAGAGGTAAGTGTTTCGACAAGTGTCGTGTTGGCGAACTGGTCTAGTTTGATAACCTCCTCCTTTGAGGAGTTCGTGTTTCCGGTCATTCCGAGAATATCAACGAGCCCCGCCTTTCTTATGTGTCCGGCGATGACTTTTCCCGCATATTCAAGTTGGGTCATCAAAAGCGTGAAGTCTCCATGTGCCTTTGGGTACTTCCTCTCTTCCTCAAGGATGAATTCGGTAAGGCTTACTTGAGTATTCATAGCGTGAAGTATTTCTCTGTGATTTCTTTTGTCCCAATGACATTGAGTTTTTCAAACAAAAACAGGAGCTGTGCGCAGAGTGCGTCATGGATCGGTTTTTTTTGTGTTTCATTAAGATCCCAGAGCTGCTTTTTAAATGGGCCAAATGCTTTCTTGCGTGTTTTATAGAGGAATTGTTCCTCGGTCCACCCTTCTTCCCACTCTTTCTTCTTGTCAGATCTGAGCCATCCATATATCTCCTCGCGAAGTGAATCCGGCATGGTGTCATAGACGATATTTTGAAAACCAGTTGCCAGATGAATTTCAAGTGTTTTTTCCTTTGGGAATTTGTCAAAAAATTCCTGGGGGAGTGTGGATGCCCCATGCTGGACTGATCCTCCTATGTGGTATTTGTTTTGAGCAATTTCCGTAATTTCCCTGAGCACTGAGAAATCAAGTTTTACAGCAGCGATTGTCCCGTCAGGAAGTGCCGTACCGCCATGGCTGGATCCTGTTTGTACGCTGACTTTGCTTATGCCGTGTTCCTTTATAAGCGTCGTATAGCCATCCATAAATGCTTCAAAATCAGCTGGAGTACTGTTTTTGCCACCGATATGACCAATTTCTCCTCCAATTGAGATGATCATATTTTCAGGTTGAAGAGAGCGTATATATTCTGTGAGTTCTGCGGTGACTTCATAGTTATTGCGTTGCTGCTCAGAAAGCGCGTCTTTCTCAAGATCAACGAGTGTTGATGCATCAATATCGATGTTGTAAAACTGTGCAGCGATTGCATCGTGTGCGAGTGTTTTAATTTTTTCTATCTCCTCCTGTTTATTGAGGGAGAATTTATTTTTACTGAGTTGAAAATGATCTCCCTGAATAAACACCGGCCCTTTATATCCCTCTTTAATTGCTGCTGCGAGAATGCAAACTGAATATTCATCCGGTTTTTGTTCGGTATACTCTATCTCAGATCGTGCGATCTCAAATATTACAGGACCGATTTTTTTATCGATCATGAGCCTGAAGATGATTCTCGCCGTGTCGTAGGTGAGAGTTCTTATATTGATTGCAGGAACAGTAAATCCTGAAACGTCTTTTTTTCCAAATGCCATATAGAGAGGGTGGATTGATGAGGGGAGAGCTCCTTGTTGAGATGCGAGATCTCTAATGTGTGCTCTTGCTGCTTTTTTCTCATCCTCGTGCTCTGAGAAAACTGCAGCGTAGATAAGTTCGTCGATTGTTTTTGAGAGGATTTGTGGATTTTGCATCTCTGTTTCTTAACGAGTATAGCATAGGCATGAAATGAAACGTGACATGAAGAAGACGGATTTGACGAATCATTGCGAAATGAAAAAAAACACACTACAATAGGCTTCGTGGAAACCTCAGTTATTGAGAAGGATTATCCCGTCACGTTTCGCGAGGACGATGCGAGGGAATTGGGCAAGCAGCTTGCGCACCGTCATAGTGTTGACCTCGTCGGAATGAAGCGGGTTGGAATTAGTAATTTTCTTCGTTTTTTCCTCTACAATCAGGCAGTAGTCCCGACATATATTCACCCCAGCGATAAGTATCTTTTTGTTCCAATCGATTTAAATGACCTGGTAGAGCGGGAGATATTTCCGTTTTGGGCATTAACGATGAAGAGGATTGTCGATGCGGTCGGGAGATCGAAGTTTTCGGATCTGGACAAGAAGCAGATTGAGTCGCTTTTTTTAAGCAGTATACAAACACAGGATCTTTTTTTGTTAATCGATAGCGTACGGAGGTTGATTGGAGAAATTGTGTCGCATGATATCACTATCTCGCTTTTCTTCCTTCGGTTCGACCGAATGAAGGATGTGGTGACTCCCTCATTTTTTGATAATCTTCAGGGCTTAAAGGATGCAGCAAATCAAAAACTTGTGTATGTGTTTACTGGAGATAGGAGTCTTGATATTCTCTCTCCGAGCGTTTTCCCTAAAGCATCGCTCTCTGTGTTTTCAAAGGTGGTGTCGATGAAGCCTGCAAATCAACAGGACACGAAAATTATTTATGAGACATATAAAAATAGATACAATTTAGCGTTGTTGCCGGCTGTTGAAGATGCATTACTGCATTTGGCAAATGGATATGTGCAGTATCTGCAGCTCGCACTCATCATCTTGAATGAGAAGAAAGAGCACTTGCCGGCGAGTGCCGAGGATTTGTTTGCGATACTCAGTCATGATGAGCGAATTGTGCTTCAGTCAGAAGAGCTCTGGGAGAGTCTCACAAAAGAAGAGAAGGACGTGTTGATGAAAGTGGCACATGCGGCCGAGATAACAGCGGAAGAGAAGGCCAGAGCGCCTTATCTTTGGGACTGCGGTTTTGTCGTTGAGAAAGATGGGAAGCAATTTCTTTTTAGTGAGTTATTTGCAGCGTATTTGCGGGTACATGATGAGGGAAAGCAGGAAAATCATATGGTGCATTTTAGCAAGAAAGAGCATCTCCTCTATACGCTTCTTGAACAGCATACAGGAGAGATATGTGAACGCGAAAAGATTGTAGAGACGGTGTGGCCTGAGTATAGTGAGTTCGGTGTTTCCGACTGGGCAATAGATAGATTGGTTGCGCGTGTGAGATCAAAACTGAAGCAGCAGAAAAGTCCGCTTGAGATTGTGACAATCAGGACGAGAGGGTATAAGCTCGCTCCCCATGAATAATCCCCGAATATTTCCCGATTTATTACCGAAGAAACCACTTAGCCTCCGTTGAACTCATTCTGAGCCTGTGTTACAATCCCTTCAGCCTTGATTTGTGCAAGGCGTTGTAAATGGACAAAGCATATAACCATAAGGATGTAGAGGAAAAACTGTACAATTTTTGGGAAAAAAGTGGCTATTTTAAGCCTGATTCCGATACAAAAAAGCAGCCATACAGCATGGTGCTGCCGCCACCAAATGTCACAGGAACGCTACATATAGGACATGCTCTGATGCTCGTGATTCAGGATATTCTGATCCGTTATCACAGAATGAAAGGATTCAGAACGCTCTGGGTGCCAGGGACAGATCATGCAGCAATTGCTACGCAATCAAAAGTTGAAGGAATTCTCTATAAAGAAGAAGAAAAGACCCGTTTTGATCTCGGAAGAGAGGAATTTCTGAAGAGAGTAGAAGCGTTCGCACAGACAAGCCATGACACGATAGTGAATCAGATTCGTAGGATCGGCGCATCAGTTGACTGGGAGAGAGAGGCGTATACGCTTGATACAGAAAGAAATTTTGCAGTCAGAACTGCGTTTGTCAGGATGTTTCAAGACGGACTGATTTATCGGGGCGATACGATCGTCAACTGGGATCCTAAGATGAAGACGACGGTGTCAGATGATGAGATCGAGTGGAAGGAAGAGCAGGTACCATTTTATTATCTTCAGTACGGGCCATTTGTTATAGCTACCGCACGGCCGGAAACAAAATTTGGTGATAAGTATGTGGTGATGCATCCGAAAGATAGCAGATATTTGAAGTATAAACATGGAGAGAAGATAGAGGTTGAGTGGATAAACGGGAAAGTTACCGCAACGATCATCAAGGATGACGCTGTTGATATGAAATTCGGTACTGGAGTGATGACAATTACCCCATGGCATGACAGAACGGACTTTGAAATTGCGACAAGACATACGTTGGACATGGAGCAGGTCATTGATTTTAATGCACAATTACTCCCGATTGCCGGAGATCTCGCAGGGCAGCATATTAAAAAAGCCCGTCCTCTTATTGTCGAAAGGCTTCGTGAAAAAGGACTTGTGGTAAAAGTGGATGAGAAGTATGTGCATAGGATTGCGATAAATTATAGAGGTGGTGGAGTGATTGAGCCGCAGATTAAGAAGCAATGGATGGTAAACGTCAATAAAAGCTTTACCATGCAGCATTCGAGCATGCAGGGGATTAAAGATGGTGACAGTGTCACGCTGAAGCAATTGATGAAGCATGCTGTCTCAAGTGGTCAGATTGCAATCACGCCTCAGCATTTTATAAAAACATATTATCATTGGATTGATAATCTTCGTGACTGGTGTATCTCGCGTCAGATTTGGTATGGACACAGAATTCCCGTGTGGTATAAGGGGGAAAAGATGCATGTCGGTACCGACGCGCCTGAGGGGGAGGGGTGGGAGCAGGATCAGGATACGCTTGATACATGGTTCTCCTCAGGGCTCTGGACATTTTCGACTCTCGGTTGGCCGAAGGAGACCAAAGATCTCAGAGACTTTCATCCCACAAGTGTGCTTGAGACGGGATACGATATTTTGTTTTTCTGGGTCGCACGAATGATTTTAATGAGCACATATCTTCTGGGAGAGGTGCCTTTTAGACAAGTGTTGCTTCATGGGCTTGTAAGGGACGCGAACAAGCAGAAGATGAGTAAGAGCAAAGGAAACGTGATTGATCCTCTTGAGATTTCTGAGAAGTATGGGACAGATGCGCTCAGAATAGCCCTTATATACTCGACGGCAGCGGGGAATGATATCCCGATGTCTGAAGATAAGGTAAGAGGTATGAAGTTTTTTGCAAATAAACTCTGGAATATCGGTCGGTTTATTGAGATGAAGCGGGGGGACCTGTCAGCGGATGATGTTCAGGCGGTAGAGAATATATGGGAGCTGAGAAATTTTGCAACGCATGAGACAGATAAGGAAATTATTGAAGAAGCAGAGAAACTTATAGAAGGAGTAACTGAGCATATTGCTTCATTTCGTCTTCATGAGGCAGCGCAGCTTTTGTATCAGTTTGTCTGGCATACATTTGCAGATACGTATATTGAAGACGTAAAGACAAGACTGGATGCGAAGTCATACGTCGTGTTGCACTCATTATTTCTTCAGCAATTAAGGCTGCTTCATCCGTTCATGCCGTTTATTACTGAGGAGATTTATCAGACACTTCCAGGCAAGAAAAGCATCCCCTCGCTTATGATTGCTCCCTGGCCAACAGTTGCAGAACTACCCCACAACGCATAGTCTGAGTCATATGAAGAAGACAGTAAAAAAAGTGATCTCTCCAGCAAAAGAGAAGAGTGAGGGAGTTGAAGGTAAAGAATTACCGAATATTCCCCGAAGTATTCCCGAAAAAACTGTATCTTCGTGGCTTAGTCTCGCATCGCTTCGCTCACATGGTGAGGTTGTTATCGTGAGCTTCCTTTGCGGAGTGCTGCTTATGGGAATTGGCGTTGTGAGTATAGAGCTGTACACAAATGTTCAGGAGTTGAAGAAGAGAGAGGCGATGCACCAGGTTTTAGCAAGTCAGAAAGAGTACTGGAAAGAGATTGTCCTGAAGTATCCTGATTATAAAGATGCGCTTTTGCAGCTTGCGGTCGTTTCGTATCAGCTTGGCGAGCGGGATGAGGCACTTCGTGCAATAGGGAAAGTGCTTGAGATTGATCCGAATGATGCAGTAGGTCGTGAATTCGAGAAGAAAATACGGGGGTAGTTATTTTTCTTCTTTTTCAGAAGCTTCTTCTTTTTTCTCAGCGTCTCCTTCAGCTGCTTTGTCTCCATCGGTTCCTTCAGCGGCGGCGCCTTCTTCACCTTCTGCAGGAGTTTCTTCAGCAACCGGTTCAGGCTCTGGCGCAGCGAGCTCATCTATCTTCACGATGACCTGTCCTCCATCTGTCAGCACTGTGACACCTTCAGGTACTTGTATATCTGCAACGGTAATTTGCTCATTGAGTGCTGCGAGCGGTTCGACATTTATCTCAATTTTTTCCGGAAGTTCGGCAGGGAGTGCTTCAACTTCAATTTCGTTGAGCGGCTGAATAAGTGTGCCGATTTTTTCTGTTACTGCTTTTGGTTCTCCGATAATCTCGATAGGGACCATTGTTTTTACTTTTTCGCGGAGATTTACCTGGTAAAAGTCGACATGAAGTGGGATACGAAGGGGATATTCCATCTGAAGGTTTTTGATCAGAACCGGGTGTGTTTGTCCGTCAAATGCGAGATCGATGAGGCCTGTTTCGCCTGCTTCTTTGTAGATTGATTCAAATTCTTTTGTATTGAGTTGAATTGCAGTTGATTCAAGTCCTTTTCCGTAAACGTTTGCAGGAAGCTGACCGGTTCTACGAAGTTTTTTGACTGATTTTCCTAGTATGGTTCTTTTTTCAGCCTTGAGTGCGTATTTCTGTTGCATGTTTTAGTATTGTACAGGAATTAAGAGAGCAATTCAAATATTGCATTGTGAATTTGTTAGATTGTTGCTATTGTGAGAGTCATGAAAATCTTAGGGATAGATCCTGGCATTGGGAGAGCGGGGTGGGGAGTTATTGAGGTGCAAAGTGCGAAGTATACAGTGCGGAATTTTGGGTGCATTGAGACGTCAAAAGACGAGTTAATAGAGAAGCGACTTCGCACGTTGTATATGGCTCTTGTTGAGATTATTAACACAGAAAAACCGGATGCTGTTGCGGTAGAAGATCTTTTTTTCAGTACGAATGCAAAAACAGCGATGATCGTCGGACAGGCAAGGGGGGTGATTCTTCTTGCCGCAGCGCAACAGGACATACCGCTCACTGCATATACCCCACTTCAGGTAAAAAGCGCAGTGACAGGTTTTGGGCATGCTGAAAAAAAACAGGTTGAAAAAATGACGATGCTGCAGTTGCAGATGACAAAAAAACCAAAACTTGATGACACAACGGATGCGTTGGCGATTGCGTTGACGCACGCATTTTCTTATCAACTCGAAAAAGCAAAGGGAAGATCGCATTAGGTATTCTGTGCTATAATCCTTCCACCTCTATGATTGCCCGGCTTCAGGGAACAATAGTCCTCAAAGATATGTCGTTTCTCATCGTCGATGTTTCGGGTGTTGGTTATAAGGTGCACCTTCCCCTTACTGCGCTGAGAGGTAGTGCGATTGGTGATGAAGTGATCATATACACGTATACGCACGTCAGAGATGATGCGCTTGAGCTATATGGATTTACCGACCATAAAGATCTTCTGCTTTTTGAGATGTTAATTGGTGTCTCAGGAATCGGCTGTAAAACAGCACTCGGCATTTTCGGTAATGGAACAAGAGAAGAGATTGTGAACGCGATTTTACAGGCAAATACTGTATTCTTTTCAGGGGTTCCGAGACTTGGAACAAAAGGCGCACAGAAGATAATTATTGAGTTGAAAGGAAAGCTCGGTTCAAGCGGAGCAGTTGCGTTAGATGAATTGGGTGGTGAGGGAGTAGAGGAGGTTGTCGAAGCGCTGAAATCATTTGGCTACACGCAAAAAGAAGCACAAGAGGTATTTAAGCAGGTAAGCGGTCAGGCAGAAGGAGCGGCGGAGAGAATACGACTTGCGTTAAAGTATTTAGGAAAGTGATGTATTATGGCAGAGGATAGTAAGAAGAAAAAAGTGAAATCTGAGAAAGAGCATGATGAGCCTGAGGAGGAAATGCTTTTTACCTCACTGCGCGCTGTGTCATGGGAAGAGTTTCACGGTCAGGAGTCGGTAAAGCATTCGTTGATGATTGGAATTGAAGCTGCGAGAAGGAGAAGTGAGGCGCTTGAACATGTACTTCTGTATGGTCCTCCAGGTCTTGGAAAAACGACACTTTCACATATCATCGCAAAGGAAATGGGGAAAAATATCAGAGTTACCTCAGGACCTGCGCTTGAGAGGGCAGGGGATATCGCGTCAATTCTGACGAACCTTGAAAATGGCGACATTCTTTTTATTGATGAGATTCATAGGTTGAATAAAGTTGTTGAGGAAACATTGTATCCTGCGATGGAGGATTACTGTTTGGATATTATTATCGGAAAAGGTCCGTCAGCAAGAACAGTGCGGTTGGATTTGCCCAGATTTACGATCGTCGGTGCGACGACGAGAGTCGGTCTTATCTCGGGACCGCTTCGGGACCGCTTCGGTGTTGTGCATCGGTTGCAATTTTATCAGCCTGAAGCACTTGATGTGATTATTAGAAAGGCTGCTGATAAATTGAAGGTCATCATAGATGATGAGAGCATCCGGGAGGTTGCAATACGAGCCAGAGGAACACCCAGGATAGCACTGAAACTCTTGAAGAGAGTTCGTGATTATGCTGAGGTAAAAGGGAAGGGTGTCATCGAGAAAGAAATCACATTGCGGGCACTTTCGCTTTTGGAGGTTGATAGTGTTGGACTTGACACACTTGATATCCGGTACTTGCGGGCAATAATTGACAAGCATAAAGGTGGTCCGGTTGGCGTTGAAACGATTGCATCCACAATTGCTGAGGATATTGGGACTCTTGAGGATATGACAGAGCCATATCTTATGCAGATCGGGTTTTTAAAAAGGACTCCGAGAGGAAGAGTGGTCACAGAGAATGCCTATATCCATTTAGGTCTCACACCGCCCCATGATGATCAGCAGACTAGGTTGTTGTAGCTAATTTGAAATAAGTCTTGTCTATAAGGAGAAGACAGTTCTGAAAAGAGGGATAATGTTAATGCATAGTTGCAGAAGTAGAATCGCGCATACCGAGAGTACGAGAGGCTTATTGAGGCGGAAAATTGATTGTCGTCGTACAAAAAATGCGAGAAGCATATGGGAAGCGATCAGTACGTTAAAGGTTGTGGTGCGTGCAGCTGTTTCTCCGGAGGTATTGAGAAAATAGGCAAAAATCGAAAGTAGTATTCCGGCAATCCCAAAACCGATTATCGCTATAAAAACTATCCGTTTTTGTGTGAGTATCGGTTCTTTCGGGTCTCTTGGGGACTGTTTGAGGACATCAGGATTTTTATTATCACTTGCGAGCGCCATTGCCGGAAGAACATCGGTTACTAAATTAATCCAGAGTATCTGTGTGGGTAGTAGAGGTGCGGGAAGTCCCAGGAGAGTTCCAAAAAAAACGAGTGAGAGTTCAGAGAGGTTGCCGGCGAGAAGATATGTAATGGCGGTGACAATGTTACGATAAATTGTTCTTCCTTCCTCGATAGCTTTTACAAAGGTTGCAAAATTATCATCTGTGATTATCATGTCGCTTGCTTCCTTCGCGACATCTGTTCCGGATTTCCCCATAGCAACACCGACATTAGCTTTCTTCAATGCGAGCGCATCATTGACTCCGTCACCGGTAACACCGACGACAAACCCGAGCTTTTGTAGCATTGTTGTGATGCGAAGTTTGTCCTGCGGCTCGGTTCGTGCAAATACTCTTGTTTTTCGAACTACTTCTGCCAGCGTCGCATCATCCATTTTGGCGAGCTCTTCGCCTGTTATAACATCCTCGTCTTTTTCAATAAGACCAATCTCTTTGGCAATTGCAAGCGCTGTGAGTTCGTTATCGCCGGTTACCATTATTGTTTTGATGCCTGCTAGTTTAGCTTGGTGAATTGTCGTTTTTACTTCGTGCCGTGGGGGGTCATAGATACCGATAATGCCGATAAATTGAAGATCTGTTTCCAACTGGTCCCGGGTCATTTCTGCATGATTTTTGACCGTCTTTGTTCCGAAGGCAATAACGCGTAGTCCTTCCTTTGCATATTTTTCATAGATTGCAAAGACATCTGCGCGTTGTGCTTCTGACAGGAGGCAGTTATTGAGGATCGATTCAGGTGCTCCCCGAACGAAGACATGTTTATTTTTGTCTCTTTCCCACACTGTAGTGATCATTCTTGTCTTCGAATCAAATACATGTTCATCAACAACAGATCCAAGTTTGATTACGTGTTCAATGCTCTGATGATGATCCTTTGCCCAGGCTAAGAGAGAGCCATCGGTTTTGTCGCCAATAATATCCCAACCGTTCGATTTTTGGACAACCGATGCGGTGTTTCCCAGGACGCATGCCTGTGCAAGCTTTGTAAAGAAGCGTTCTTCCTGAAGATAGTACTTGCGTACGCGCATGCTGTTTTCCGTCAAGGTTCCTGTTTTATCAACGAGAATAATCTGAACCGCGCCGAGTGTCTCAACGGCAGGCATACTTCTTACGATTGCGCCTCTTTTTGCCATGCGACTTGTTCCGATTGCGAGAGCGATCGTGATTACTGACGGAAGACCTTGGGGGATTGCAGCAACTGCAATGCTGATTGATGTGAGAAGCATCTCGAAGATGTCTTTACCCTGAAGGATACCAAGTGGAATAAGTAATCCGGCAATACAGACAACAATGAGTGAAAGAGTTTTACCTAGTTTTGCGAGGTCTTTTTGGAGCGGAGTTTGTTCTATCTTTATAGTTGAGAGACTTTGTGCGATTTCTCCAAATTTTGTCTGCATCCCGATTGCTTTAACTTGTGCCACCCCTTTTCCTTTTGTGATAAGGGTACCCAGAAAAACCATGTCGTTTATGTCTTTAAGGACAGGGAGGGATTCTCCTGTAAGGATAGACTCATCAATCTCGAGTCGGTGCGAGGTTATGATGACACAGTCAGCAGGGATTCTATCACCCTCTGAAAGTATGATTACATCTCCCGGGACGAGGTCGGTTGACGGGAGCTGTGTCTCTTGTCCGTCGCGATATACACGTACGGTGAGCGTGATGTAGGTACTTAGCTTCTCAATCGACCGTTCGGCTCTGTATTCCTGGATGAACCCGAGTATTCCGTTGAGAAAGATTGCAGATAGGATAAACGATCCGTCAAGGTAGTGTCCGATCAGAAAAGAGAATGCTGCAGCAATCAGTAGAACTCCATGAAGGTAGGTGAGAAATTGTGAAGCAAAGAGAGAGAGGATGGTGAATGATTTTTTTGTCACGATAACATTTTTTCCAACCTCTCGTTCTTTTGTGATCGCTTCAATCGTTGTGAGTCCTTTCTCCATTATTTTATTGTAGCAGTCTTTTGTTGCAGGTACGTTCATATGAGGCAGTATATGAAGAGGCGAGAGGGTCGTGGTGATTGATCGCAATACTGGCTCTGTTATAGAGAGCCTGACAGTTGGTCGGATCAAGGATGAGTAGTCGTTGGAGAACGGGAAAAAGATTTTGCAGGTCATCTGTCCGCTCAAAAAAACTTGCAAGTTGGAGAAGTGATTGTGTATCGAGCTGATTATACGATGCGTTCAGTGCTGTATGATCCATCCCATATTTTTGAATAATTTGTCGATTGCGGGGAATATCTTTGAGAAAAATGATAACTGTTTCATCAAGGTACACGACTTTCCAGGATGGGTTTTGAAGCATGTCCTTCAGAAATATTTCTGCCCACGGGGTTTGATCTGTGTGTGTAAAAAAGACAACTGAAAAATTGTACGTTTTCTCAGCATCTGCGAATGATGATTTATCCTGTTGGATCGGGATGTATATTTTTTGGAAAAATGTTTCTGGATAGGCTTCGGGTCTTCCGTCTACAAAGACTTTTTCTCTCGGATAGAGACGATAAGCAAGGTAGCTACCGATATCAAAATTATTAAAGATCGGTCCGCGGATATGGTGTGTTTCGATAAAATTGACGGCTTTTGCTGCGCCGTTGTTGACGGAAAACCCGAATGCATTTTTGTGTATGGCAACCTGCATCTGCCAGATTGAGAATAGACAGAGGAGGAGAAAGAAAAGATGTACTTGACGAGATGCAGAGAGGAGGGGGAAGTGCGTTGCTATGGCAGAGAGTTTTTTAAGAAGGGGTTTGAGATTTGATGCAATCGGGATGAGGCTGGCGAGTGCAAAAAGAGGAAGATTTCGTACCGCAACTGCGCCTGCAATGGAGAAGGTAAGTGCAAGCAACCAGTCAATTGGACGTGTGTTTTTATTGCGAAGAATTAAGCTCATGAAGAGGAGGACAACTGCGAATTTGAAGTATTCAACGGAATTTTTATGAAAACCGAGTGATTCAAGAAAAAATATATTCTGATTTTCCTCAATCGCATATCCGTAATTTTGAAACGCTGTGAGTGGATAGAGTGCCCCCGTAATGCCCTGCGGATTTATAAGGGTCGCACACAGTGTGAGGATGAGAATGGTGAGCAGTTGTTTATTGTAGCGACAGGTAAGATTTCTCCGGTTTTTGAGTAGGCCATCGATGAAAAAAAGAAAGACTAGAAGTATTCCCATGAAAAAGTAGATATGCATATTGACCCAGAGGAGTGTGATGAGGGGAAGAAGGGAGAGTAGTTTTGTCTGGGAATTCCGGTTTTTGTAGAGAATAACCAGAAAAAGAGAGAAAAAAAAGTAACTGAACATTTCAGGCCGGATATCAGTTCTTTCAAAGAGTATAGGGATAATAAGTAGTGAGGCGGGGAGCGTGCTTATTCCGGTACGTCTGTACGAAAAGAAAAAGAGCAATCCGAAAGACAGAAGCATGAGGAGTGTGGTGATTGAAAGTAGTCCGAATATCCCCGTGTACGTTGTGATGAGATAAAAAAGAACCTCTGAGAGATAGTGATGATTGAGGAATGGGAAAGAAGGATAGGTATAGGAGAGTAAATTGGTCGTCGGTACAAGGTGTGTTGTGAAAATAATTTTCCCCAATAACAGATGGCGTCCAAGATCCTGTGTGAAGGCAGTGACTTGGTGGAAGTAGCCGATAAAGACAAGGAGAAAAATAAGGAAACTGAGTAGCAAGGTATAGGCTGTACGCATAGTGATTAGTGAGTGAAGAAAAGCAAGTTTTTGGATTTGATTATTTGTGTCATAGGGAAGTGGTATCTAGTATCCTATGGAAGAACAGGGAATGCAACTTTTAGTGAAGTGATTCTGCTTTTGGACGGTACTGGAGAGATTCTGCAATATGTGCTGGTGTTATCACATCACCTCCTTCGATATCTGCAATTGTCCGCGCGAGTTTTATAGTGCGGTAATATGAGCGTGCAGAGAGGTGCATCGTGGTTATGGCGAGTCGCATCAGAGAGAGACAGTCCTGAGAGAGCTGACAGAATTCCTTGATATGTTTTGTTGCCATCTCAGCGTTATTGGTAATAGATAGTGATGAAAACCGTTGCCTCTGTTTTTCCCTGGCTTTCTGGACACGTTTACGAATTATGTGGGAAGATTCGGCATCGGTCGCGTGTTGGGAAAGGACGTCGGTTTTTACTGCGGGAACATCAAGGTGTATGTCAATCCGGTCGAGGATCGGGCCGGAGAGTTTTTTCTGATAGCGTAGTATTTGCGCCGCAGTGCAACTGCATGTGTGCGACTTATCCCCAAGATATCCACATGGATGTGGCTTTACATTAAGACCATAAGTAGGCTCAATACCATATTTGTAGACTATTTCTATGTAATCTTTATGAATCACCACATTATCTATGATACGGTAAATCATCTCTTTTTGTGTGCTCCGGTCTGAAACTCTTACAAACATCTCAAGTAACTGTTTGAGGGTGTTCAATGCTTCCCGCTGCTTCGTCTTGTTATTAATAAGACCCTGAATTCTAGTCCTTTCTTGCATGAGGATTGTCAGTTCAGAATCAAGTTTTAATTTCTGAACATCAAACCCGTCCTTATTAATAGAACTTGCTAGGTATAATTCCATTAGTCTTGATTGCTTCATCTCGTAAGTTTTTATTTGTCTATCAAGCTGTCCCAGCTTGCCTGATAACATTGTTTTTGTAGAATCTTCCTTTACGGAAAGCTCCTTGTCTATGTCTCTTTCCTGAAGTTCCATCAATCTTGATTGTAGTTTGGTCAATACTAAGTGCTCCAATTTATCCGAAGACATTAAGTGCCGTCTGCAATCTAACGCCCGGAAGTAAGAGGAATCAATAAAGTCGCTTCTAACATAGATTCTCCCGTCTTTTTTAGCCCTTCTAGTTTTTAGGTAGGCACGTCTATTACATTCACCGCACCATACAAGACCCGCTAACAATGAATCAGCAGCTAGCTGTCTCCCGGCAGCCTTACCACGTTGACGCAATCGTTCCTGAACTTTATAAAAAACTGATTCTTCAATAAGTGCATCCGAAACATTTTCTGCATCTTCAAGCGACCATTTATCTTGTGGTGTAAAAACTCTTTTTTGTTTACCTGTATAGCTTTTTCCCTGTCTATATTTGCTTCCTAACTTACGTCCCCATCTTACCTTTTTTATGTATGCAGGATTAGATAGAATGTTTTTGACAGTTGCAGCAGTCCAGCTACCAAGTCCGAGCTTGCCGCTAGGTGAAGGAATCTTGTCTTGAATTAAGCCGTGAACTATTTTTCTTAGACTTTTTCCATCCAAGTATTCATTAAAGATTCGATTAGTCACAGTTGTTTTAATGGGGTCTGATTCAAAATGCCACGTATATTCTTGTTTACCGTCTGGTCTGGTTTCTATTTTGGCTATCTTCTTTAATCCATAAGGGGCAAATACTAGCGTGCCTCTTTGAGCAAGATTCTTGAAGCCGCTAGTAACTCTTTCGCTTCTTGCTACATTTTCTTGCTTATCTCCAACAAGAGACAAAGCATTTAGATATTCGTGTGCGACATTCCCGCCGTAGACATAATTGTGGGGAAGGGTGGGTTCCATTGGTGCGTTTCTAAGGTAAACTTGCACACCTAATTTACCTAATAACGATATTGTTTTTAGTCCTACCCAGGGTTCTCTTGCTAGTCTGCTCGAATGGTAGAACAAAACAAGATTAAATAGCTTGAACCTTGCGTCTTCTAAGAGTTTGTATCCGTCTGGTCTTTGTTCAAACTCAGTGTCACCGGGTAAAGTATCTTGATAACTTCCGATAAACTCCCAGCCCCTTTCTTCGCAAATATCCTTTGCCCATTTTATTTGGTCTGGAATACTTATCTTATCTTCATCTGCCTGTGCTAGCGTGCTGGTGCGGGCATATATCGCCACTCTGAATATAGCGGTCTGTATGCCGTTTGTGGACGGTTTTATGATGCCATTTGTTAATACTTCCATACCTATTTTTTATTAGCTTCTAAGAAGTGCAGCAGGTCTTCTTTTCGGACACGAAGTGTCTTCTTGAACTTATAAGTCTTCAGTCCCTCCCTCAAGTGCCACCTTCTTATTGTTTCGTGGTGAACACCAATAAGTTTTCCTGCCTCTTTCAAAGTTAAAAACTCATCTACTATGTGACTACTGGTCATAGTTAGAGAATACACAAAAGTTTATTGCTTGTCAATGCTTGTCTTTGCTTGAGATGGTTTTTCCTCATCTTCCTTTACAAATCCATTGAAGGAATCACGAAATAAAGGATTGCCGCAAATCATGTTTAGCAGTCCCTCGCTCCAGGAATCCACTCCAAAAATGTGCCGGATTGTCTTCTGTTGTTCAATTTCTTCAGATGAAAGAAAAATAGCTATCAGCGTAACTATGAAAGTTCTTTTAGCTTCAGACTTTTGTCCTGCTACGAAAATGTATTCCGTAATGTCATTTATAAATAAAGAGAGTTTATCGTTTTTCATATCTAGCTTCAAAGGTATTCACCTCCTTCCTATAAGTATTTGTCTTACTTACTTCTAATGCCGAGAGTGCAAGACGCACGAAGTTATCCATGCCAATATGCTCAAAGTTGTCGATAACTTTGATTTCTCTCTTATGTTTTAGTTGGATTGTTTTATTTTTTCTTTTCATTTTCAGCTTTCCACTTGATAGCCCGGCTTAGAAAAATAGCACCTCTTTTCCCTACGTTTGGGTCTTGTTCAATCTCGCTTGCGTATTGACCGAAAAGCGCCTCTGGTAATCCCCAAGACACAGCCCGCAGATAGGTGGGGCGAAAACTTTGCGGACGGTCTGGTTCAAGCCTTTCCCATGTCCGCAGTGCTTCAGCTTCAAGGCTGTTAGTGGGTTCAAATGTCTTTGGGTCAACCTCGTATGGGTATCTTTCTGTTTGTTCAGTTTTGGCGGAACCTTTTACAATAGAAAACCTAGAAATGTCCGGTAATTGAATGGGGTCAGTAAAGCCTTTGGGGGTAGAACCCGGTAGGGGGTTTGTATTCCCCTGGGTTCCTCCCTTA
>JBDKFM010000009.1:0-26205 GCA_039798685.1 Candidatus Parcubacteria bacterium
GGAACCATTCTACCCTACCTTCGTGATGGACGATTGCCGATTGTCGGCACGATGTCACCCGGAAATTACAAGATGTATCTTGAAAAAAATCCTCTTGCAGAAGAATTTACGATTATTAAGGTGCAACCACCTGAGAAAGACGTATTGTTGGGGATGCTGCTTCAACGGTCAATGCAGATTGAGTCAGAGTACCATTGTATCGTGACGTTGAAAGCGATAGAGGAGGCAGTAAAACATGCGAATCTTTATCTGCCTGATCAGGCACTTCCCGGAAGTGGTGTACGGCTTCTCTCAGATGTCGCGAGTCAGATCGCTGCAAAGAAAGGCAAAGGTGCCATTGTCGAAGGTGGCGATGTGACGGCACTTGTCGAGCAAAAAACAAATGTTCCGGTCGGCATGCCTCTCGCAGCTGAGAAAGATCTCTTGCTACATCTTGAAGAGCATCTTCATACGCGGGTAATCGATCAGGTCGCAGCGATTCGTGCGATTGCCGAGGCGATGCGTCGTGTGAGAAGCGGGGTTGTAGTATTAGAGCGCCCCATATCATTTCTTTTTCTCGGTCCGACAGGTGTCGGAAAAACAGAGACTGCAAAAGCTCTTGCTGATATCTATTTTCATGGAGAAGCGCATATCATAAGGCTTGATATGAGTGAATACGCAGATACTGACGGAATAAAACGGTTGCTTGGTGCACCCCCCGGTCAGGGTGATGAGAGGGGCGAATTGACCGATAAAGTGCATGATACTCCGTACGCGCTTGTGCTCCTGGATGAGTTTGAGAAAGCAAATCCCCGCATTCTTGACCTATTTTTACAAGTTCTCGAGGACGGACGTCTCACCGATAACAAAGGAAGAACCGTATCATTTGATAAGACGATTATTATTGCGACCTCAAACGCGGCATCTGAGTACATTCGTGAACAGATTGCAGCGGGTAAAAAAGTCGATACAGCTTTTCATCAGGATCTCCTTGAGTATCTTCAATCCCAGCACCTTTTTAAGCCTGAATTATTAAATAGATTTGATGAGGTAATTACGTTTACACCTCTTGGTCCCGTTGAAATTGCGCAGATAACGACACTGCTTCTTGATGAAATAGTAAAAACAATGCAGGAGCAGGATATCACACTGAGTTTTAGTGATGATGTCGTTAAAAAGATTGCAGCAGAAGGCTATGATCCGCAATTTGGTGCCCGTCCGCTTCGTCGTTATATACAAACGACAGTTGAGGATGCGATTGCGAAGTTGAAGCTTGAAGATAAGTTGGCTCGCGGAGCATCGGCACGGTTTGTTCTGGAAGAAAAGGGCACGATTGGCGTTGTTGTATCATAAATGAGTATGAAGATTTGGTGGTTTCTGCAGAAGAACACAAATTCATGTAAGGCCTTTTTTGCCGGTAGTGGCGAGGCCTATACATTGGTGCTTTTGGGTATGGTCGCTGCTGCAAGTTATCTTATTACTGGTGGTTTGTTGCCTGCGATTGAACAAAATCCTTTGGATGCAGAGCACGTCGAGATTGATGATACATCGGCAACCTCAGATAAAGATAATCTGCAGCTTGTCAATATTGGTATCAAGCTTACAGGCACTCTCACCCCGACTGAGACTCCAGTACCGACTGATGCTCCGACACCGACGACTGGTTTAGGTACTCCAACACCGACACCCAGACCTACGAGAACTCCGACTCCGACAAGGAGGCCAAATACCCCAACCCCGACATCGGTGACTGCATGTCTGAATAACACAGCCATTGATCTTGTTGTCGATCTATCCTACTCGATGAGAAATAATGGGAAAGATCTTGCGCTTAGAACAGCACTTGAGGAGTTCCGTAAGTCATTGAGAACAAATACGAGAATTGCAATTCAGGTTTTTGGAAGTCCGGATAGTTACTCTGGGGGTGCGGAGTCACGTCTTCCTTTCGTCCGTTATGGAGCGAATCCTGATCGTGTAAAAGCTGCGATCAGCGGTCTTACTCCGGGAGCACTCGGCGGAACATATATGAAGGCAGGGTTTGAGGAGGCGCTCCCTCTCATCGACGCAGAGAAGGAAAAACGACCTGGATATCGTTATGTGACAATTCTTTTTTCAGATGGAGTTCCTGAGGTGAGTGGAGCGACAGATGATGCGTGTGTCGCTGAAGTCGGAAATCCTGCGACCAGTTTTTATCGATGTTTTGCAAAAGCACAGGATCCGAGAAGATTTGGTCTTGATACAGATATGAAGGACCTTGTGAGTAAAGTGTACTCAGTTGCGATCTATGATGATACACCTGGAACAGAGGATGCAGCACTCATCTCTCCGCTCTCTGATTTGTTGAAGGATATCGCATCAGGAAGATCGGCGCCTTATTATCAGACAACTACAGTAGGTAATCCTGCTGAGTTGACCCCAATTTTTAAATCAATTGTGAATGGGATTTGTCAGTAAGAATATAAAGAGTTTGTGTGGAGAAGTAACGGTATGATGCGCTCATTTTTTTTCAAATACAAATACTATAGTCAGGGTTCTTCAAACATGTATGTTTTGGTAATAATACTTGTTATTATAATCATAAGCTATCTTCTCGCAGGTGGATTGGTGCCGAATATCGTGAAGACTCCAGAGGATCCGGTAGCGGTGCAGGTGGCTACTCCTCGTACAATTGGTAATACAAATACGCTACAGCTGATTAATCTGGAGGTTTCTTCGGAGCAGCAGTAATATATCTGCGCTTCAATTTCATATCGTTACTGCTATTTCTTGGTGTTCTTTTTTATATTTTTCACTCTGTACGGTTGATCGAAGCAAGCTGATCTGGTATACTTGATCCCACTATGCCAGCTGTACAACGATCGGAATTTGCTTTAGCGTTGAATCAAGTCGCCACGGAACGCGGTGTTGACGTGACTGTGGTGTTAGATACGGTCAGAAATGCAATTGTTGCGGCATACCGCAAAGATCATCCGGGAGTCGAACTCGAAGAGTACACTGCAGAGTTAAATCCCAACACAGGTGAAGCGAAAATTCTCCATAACGGAGTTGACGTGACTCCTCCGGGCTTCGGGAGAATTGCAGCACAGACTGCAAAGCAGGTAATTCTTCAGAAGATCCGTGAAAAAGAGAAAGAAGCAATTCTTAGTGATTACAAGCTCCGTATCGGGACCGTTGTGAACGGTATGGTGCTTCGTTTTGCAGGTCCGAATGTCATCGTCGATATCGGAAAGACAGAGGCGATCATGCCACCGCAGGAGCAGATCCAGGCAGAGAAGTATCGCTTAAATCAACGTCTCTCAGTGCATCTTGTTGAGATCCGTGAAGGACAAAGAGGCGAAGAGGTCATTGTGTCGCGTGCGAGTAACGGACTTCTTGAAGGGCTTTTCAAACGAGAAGTTCCTGAGGTTTCGCAGGGGAGTGTGCAGATAAAAGCTATCGTGAGAGAGCCTGGAAACAGAGCGAAAGTCGCTGTTGCCTCAACGCAGCCGGGTATTGATCCAGTAGGATCATGTGTCGGACAAAAAGGCGTCCGTATTCAAGCAATCATTCAGGAATTTAGCGGTCTTGAGAAAATTGATATCATTCAATGGACAGATGATCAGCAGACATACGTTGCAAATGCGCTCTCACCGGCCAAAAATGTCAGAGTTGAACTAAAAGAAGAAGAAAAAGTTGCCCATGTTTTCGTTCCGGCTGACCAGCTCTCTTTGACGATTGGTGGTGGAGGTCAGAATGTTCGTCTCGCCTCAAAGTTGACCGGGTACCGGATAGAAATAGAGGGTGAAGGCGGAGAGGCAGTTGCTGAGGACGTTGAAGCTGAAAATAAGGATGAGACACCTGAAGTAGAAGCAGCTGATGTAGAAACAGTCAAAGAAGAGAAGAAAGAAGATGCAAAAGCAGCAGAAGAAACTGTAGAGGCAATAGCTGAAGCAGAAGCACCCGAAACCACATCGGAAAAAACAGAGACACAGCCTGTAGATGAAGTTATCGTGACGACAGATGAAGCCGCTTCGCCTGCAGTACCAACCGAACCTGAGAAGAGTGAGTAACACTGTTTTCGTTTCACAATGAAAAACGCACAGTACGCATTTGAGAGATCGGGCACACAGAAAGACAACCTGCTATGGATACACACGACAAAAAAAATGACAGCACCTCTCTTTTTCCTCCTGTCGTAACAGTGCTTGGCCATGTTGATCATGGCAAGACGACGCTTCTCGATGCTATCCGCAAGACATCACATGTAAAACGCGAAGTTGGCGGTATAACCCAGAAGATCGGTGCATCAGCAGTCGTAATTCCCCACGAGAAGAAGCTCAGAAAGATCACTTTTCTTGATACTCCCGGGCATGAAGCATTCGGAAATATGCGAAGTCGTGGGGCGACAGTTGCTGATATTGGGCTTCTGATCATCTCAAGTGCAGATGGAGTCATGCCGCAGACAAAAGAGAGTATCGCGCTGCTCAAGCAATCGGAAATACCATTCATTGTCGTTCTCACAAAGACCGATTTGGATACCAGTAATTCTGAGCGGGTCAAACAGCAACTTTTGAAAGAACAGGTCATGCTTGAGAATTACGGTGGAGAGATTCCTGTCATCGAGGTCTCAGCAAAAACGAATCACAATATTCAGGCTCTTTTGGATTTGATTCTTCTTATTTTTGATTTGAGGGAAAGTAGCCGAACCGTGAGTAGTACTGATCCATTCTCAGCCGTTATTATCGAGTCGCGACGTGACCCGAAAGTCGGTCCGAGAGCCTCAATTGTCGTCAAGAGCGGGACACTCAATGCCCGTGACGAGATTACGTGTGAGGGAGTAGTCGGAAAAGTGAAAAGCATGATCACTGACTCAGGTGAAATGGTAAAAAGTGCGACTGTTGGTGATGCAGTTGAGCTATTGGGTTTTGATGATGTGCCTGCTGTTGGAGGAGTGGTGACGTTGAAATCAAACCCGAAGACTGTGGTGAAAGCTGTACCTGTGGCTCAGTTGCAAAAAGAGCTCGTCTATCAGAAGGCCGAAAAGCAGTCTGATCTGGCGCTCGTACTCGTGGCTGATTCTGAGGGGTCTTTGGAGGCGATTTTGCAGTCTTTGCCAAAAGAGGTGAAAATTCTTGCCAAAAAAACAGGCGAGGTCTCAGAGAATGATATTCTCATGGCAAAGTCGACTGGGGGTCTTGTCCTCTCATTTAATTCAAGAATAAAGCCTGACGTCGCGAGGTTTGCAATGCTTGAGAAAGTACTTGCGAAAAACTATGAGATTATCTATGAGATGCTTGATGAGATAAAAGACGTACTTGAAGGAAAAAAGCTGGCTGGCCTCGAGCAGATTCTCGGTCGTGCCAAAGTGCTCGCATTGTTTCCGTTTGACAAGCAAACCGTGCTTGGAGTCTCAATTCTTGAGGGTAGGCTTGCAAAAGGCGACTTGGTGCGCCTTGAGCGTGGAGATGTCATAGTCGGGGAGTCAACAATAGCCTCAGTCCGAAGCGGAAAAAATCAAATTTCCAAGGTAGAGCGTGGGCACGAAGCAGGCATTCTCCTGAGCCACGTGCTTGACTTTAGAGTCGGAGATATGATAGTATCCCATACATAATTAATTAATATAGGATATATGGATACAAACCTTCAGGCCAGAGTGAGCGAGCTTCTCCAGAAAAACGACAAAATAGCAGTTGCCGTCGGGAAAAACCCAAGTATTGATGATATGGCAGCCGCGCTGTCGCTTTTTCTCGGACTCAATAAGCTTGGTAAAAAAGTTTCTATCGCTTCATCAAGCCAGCCTCTAGTAGAACACTCTTCTCTTGTTGCAATTGACCGCGTAAAAGGTTCTTTTGAAGGGGATGGTGGCGACCTGATCGTGTCTTTCCCGTATCGCGAAGGAGAGATTGAGAAAGTATCATATACAATTGAGAGCGGTTTGCTGAATATAGTCGTCAAAGCAGGAGAACAGGGTCTTCAGTTTAAGGAGCAGGATGTACGATATTCACGTGGGGGTGGAGTTCCTCAGGTGCTCTTTATCGTCGGAACAGCTCGGCTTGCTGATCTTGGTAGCCTCTTTAATCCGGAATCACTCAAAGATACCTCAATCGTCAATCTCGACAACAAAGCTGATAATCAGGGATTTGGTGATGTGGTGTTGGTTTCACAGACTGCCTCGTCAGTATCAGAAATCGTCGGAGAATTGCTTCTTTCACTTGGTGTTGAGCTAGATGTAGATATTGCGCAGAATCTTTTGAGTGGTATTACTGTCGGAACAGCAAATTTCCAGAGCCCGAAAACAACATTTCTCGCATTCGAGATGGCAGCAACATTTATGAAGAAGGGTGCAGTGAGACAGCGTCAACAGCCGATGGCGCAAAATGAAGAACAGGTTTCAAGCTTTATGCCTGAGCAAATGATTTCACAAGGTGCAGGTGCACGTGGTGGTGTGCGGAATCAGTTTGCCGGTTCCCAGATGCCGCAGATGCCGACAATGCCTCGACCTCAGCGTCCAATGCCGCGACCTATGGTGCGTCCACAACCGTCATTGCAACAGACTCTCCGCCAACAGGCACCAATGCCGTCGCAGGCGCCATTATCACAGCCTTTCCCGCAACAGCGCGTACAGCCACAAGCGATGTCACAACAGGATGAGCAGTTTGATCAGAATCTTGATCAGATCAGAAATGATATTCAGGCACAGGTGCAGAATCAGCAGCCGGCAGCGCAGAAGCCACCGTCTGACTGGCTAACTCCCAAAGTCTACAAAGGCTCTTCAAATGTCTAAGAGACGTGCTCCCGGGAAGTGTAAAAAGAACAGAGAGTAACTTGATGCTTTTTTTCCTAGGCTCAGTATGCTATAATTACAGAGATTAATAAAACATATGCCATTGTCAACAATTCAAAAACAAGATATCATAAAGAAGTTCCAGACCGTTGACGGAGACACAGGATCACCGGAAGTGCAGATTGCACTCCTTACAAATCGCATCACACGTCTCGCAGATCACCTAAAAGAACACGCACATGATGTGCATAGTAGACGAGGCTTGCTCTCAATGATTGCAAAAAGACGTAGACTGATGAACTTCCTTAAAAAAGTAGATGGTGGCCGTGCAACAGGCATTGCCAAGAAGATAGGATTGAAAGACTAAATGGTAAATAAAAAAACCTCAGTTTCGGTTGATTTTGCCGGAAAAGAACTCACATTTGAAACAGGTCTCCTCGCCCCACAAGCGACTACAGCTATACTTGCCAGACTTGGTGATACTGTCGTGCTTGCAACAGTTGTCGCAGGGCGTGAGCGTGATGATATTGATTACTTCCCCCTTTCTGTTGAGTACGTAGAGCGGCTTTATGCAGGCGGTATCATCAAAGGAAGCAGATGGGTAAAAAGAGAAGGGCGTCCCACAGATGACTCAATCCTTATTGGTCGCTTGATTGACAGGTCTATTCGTCCGCTGTTCCCCAAGGAATATAAAAAAGAAGTACAGGTTGTCGTGACTGTACTCTCAGTTGATTTGGTGCATAAACCTGACATTCTCGCCCTCAATGCTGTCTCAGCAGCGTTAGCACTCTCACCTATCCCATGGAAGGGTCCGATTGGTGCAATCCGTGTCGGTCACAGTGCTGACGCAGGGTATATCCTCAATCCGACAAGTCCAGAACTTGAGACTTCATCACTTGACCTTGTGGTGTCGCAGACAGTTGGAAAAACACATATGGTTGAGGCTGGTAGTACTCAGGTCACAGAGGATATTTTCGTTGAAGCAACGAAGAAGGCACATGTTGAGACCGCAAAGATGATCGCATTCATCGAGGAGTTTGCCAAAAAATCAGGACAGAAGAAAATCGAAGTCGCGTCAGATCCGAGAATTGAGGAGATGGCAGCAGTTGTTGAGAAATCATATAAAGCAGAGGTTGCTGGTCTCGTTGCGATTTTGGCCAATAAAGAAGGTGGCGGTGATGAGACAGGGAAATTGATTACTGCAATCTATGATGCTGAGAAATTGAAGAATCCTGAAGCAGAACTGGATAAAAAGATCATCGGAAAAGCAGTTGAGAAGATTCTTTATAAAATTATCCGTGAAGACGTCGTGAAGAAGAAAAAGCGTCCGGATGGTCGGAAAGTTGATGAGTTGCGAGAGCTCTCTGCAGCAGTCTCAATTCTCCCGCGTACTCATGGATCAGCAATCTTTCAGCGTGGCATCACACAATCACTCTCAGTGGTGACACTCGGATCACCGCGTACGGAACAGCTCCTTGAATCAGCAGAAGGCGAAGAATCCAAACGCTATTTCCACCATTACTCTATGCCTCCTTACTCAGTCGGAGAAGCAGGGCGTATGGGAACTCCGTCCAGACGTGAAATCGGACATGGTGCACTTGCAGAACGTGCAATCGAACCGGTACTTCCAAGTAAAGAAGCATTCCCATACACCATTCGTGTTGTCTCAGAGATTCTCTCATCCAATGGTTCAACTTCTATGGCAGCGACTTGTGGCTCAACTCTTTCGCTCATGGATGCAGGAGTCCCGCTTATCAAACCCGTTGCAGGAATTTCAGTCGGTATGATGTCTTATCCTTTCGGAAGTGACAAAAAAGATGAATATGTGCTGTTGACAGACATCATTGGTCTTGAAGATTTCTCAGGCGATATGGACTTCAAAGTTGCAGGAACAGATGCAGGGATTACTGCAATTCAGCTCGATGTAAAGATTCCTGGTCTGACTGTCGTACAGGTTGAAGAAATTCTTGAGCGTGCAAAAGTAGCACGTATGCAGATTCTCGGAGTCATGGAAAAGGCATTGCCTACACCGCGTGAAACACTTTCAGCATTTGCACCGAGAATTGAGCAGGTACAGATCGCGATAGAAAAAATCGGTGAAGTCATCGGGCCGGGCGGCAAGATTATTAAAAATATCATCGCAACAACAGGTGCAACAGTTGACGTTGAAGATGACGGTATTGTCACAATTTCCGGTACTGATCCGGAGGGTGTCACAAAGGCAGTTGAGTGGGTAAAGAGTATTGTAAAAAGTGTCATGCCTGGTGAAGTCTATGAAGGTGAAGTGAAGAGAATTCTTAATTTCGGCGCATTTGTTGAGATTCTTCCGGGTAAAGAAGGCATGGTGCATGTTTCACAGATGGCAGAAGGATATGTCAAAAGTCCTGAGGAGGTAGTTAAAGTTGGTGACAAGGTCACAGTTCGGGTTGTTGAGATTGATGATCAGGGAAGAATAAATCTTTCAATGAAGCTCAATCCATCATCTGATGACGACAAACAGCCTGGTAGTGGCGGCGGCGGACGTCCTCCTGAGAGGCGTGAGAGTGGTGGCTATAGAGGCGGAGGAGACAGAGGTGGTATGCGTAGTAGGCCTCCACGAAGAGATTTTCAGCCAAGGGGCGACTTTCAGCCACGAACTGAGAGTAGAGCACCCATGGGATCTATGCCGAGACAGGATGATCATCCTCTAACCAGACAGTTCAGGCGAGAACGCACATCGACAAGAACTCCTTTTCGCGGAAACCGTGACCGCTAAGTCCCCCATTAGAAATTAGTTTTTTCTCGTTAAAATTATTCAAATTTGAATTGGTACTTAACGGATATTCTGTTAAGATAGAGGTATGGATCCTGTCCAAGACCCACAACAAAATCCTCCCGCGAAGACGATCTCGCAGTTGCAGTCAGCCAGCATGCGCGACAATAACGTCTCAAGTGACCAGCTCCGCAAACTCGCAGATACGATCGAGAAAGCTGTTCTCCCTGAACAGTTGAAAGAAAATCTCATCGAGCGGATCTCCCGTCTCGCACTCATCCGTTCGAGTTCAGGCTTTATGAGCTCAACCTACATTCTCGAGTATGAAGCGACAGCGTCCTATGTGCATTGGGTTGTCGGTCTTCCCTGGCAGAATATGAGTCAGGATTTACTGGATCTGGTAAAAGCCAAAGAAATTTTGGACAAAAATCATTATGGTCTTGATCCTATCAAGGATCGTATCCTTGAGTATTTGGCGACAATTATGTTAAATACCAAGATTCAGAATCGGCAGAATATCGCACACGCACCGATTCTTTGTCTCGTTGGGCTTGCGGGTACCGGAAAAACGACACTTTCCTCTTCTATCGCTGAGGCACTCGGAAAAAAGTTTGAGCGTATTCCGTTTGGAGGTATGGGTGATGCGCGTGCGCTCCGTGGTCAGTCCCGTGCATTTCCTGATGCGGAGCCCGGACTTATGATTAAAAAATTATTTCACGCAGGCACAAAAAATCCTGTCATACTTCTTGATGAGCTCGACCGGGTGACTGATACGGCGCGGGCAGACATCATGGGAGTACTCGTTGAGCTTTTGGATCCCGAACAGAATCAGTCGTTTACTGATCACTATGTTGATTATCCATTTGACCTCTCAAATATTCTGTTCGTCGCAACGGCAAATAATACCAATAACATCTCAACAGCGGTACTTGACCGTCTTGAAATTATTCAGATGCCCTCATATTCCGATCAGGAAAAAATCGTGATTGCCAGACAGTATTTGTTCAATCGTATTCGTTCTCAGGCAGGACTCACTGAGTCACAGCTTACACTCGAGGAGTCAGTCTGGCCGGGGCTTATCCGTCCGCTTGGGTTTGATTCTGGTATCCGTTCTCTTGAGCGCACCATCGAGGGTATCTGCCGCAAGGCTGCCAGGCAGATTGTAGAGGGCAAGGCGCAGTCTGTCAGGGTTGACGGGACGAATGTGAAAGATTATATTCCGCACTGGTAATTGTTTGTTATACTCACTCTATGGTTCGGAAAGTGTTGCACATTGAAGGCTTGGCGGTATTTCTCTCCTCTGTCTACTTATATTATCTTCTTGGTGCAGATTGGCTTCTGTTTGTTATTTTGTTTCTCACCCCTGATATCTCGATGATAGGGTATGTGAAGAATACGAAGATAGGGGCAATTACTTATAATTTCGTGCACAATTACGTACTTGGGCTTGTGGTCTGTATGATTGGGTTAGTGCTCGGGAGTACACTCGCAGTCTCACTCGGACTTATACTTCTTGCGCATGTTGGGATAGATCGCTTCCTCGGTTTTGGTTTGAAATACCCTACCCACTTCAAAGAAACCCACCTGCAGAAATTATGAGCAGGAGGTCCTGTGTTGCTCCATTTAAAATCTTATAGTATAATCCTTGCTTATGCGTATTGAACACAATGGAATCTCGCATGATGGAGCTGTGGTTCGGAAAGATTTTAACTCAAGAAACAGCTACATTTATGCAGTGACTGCTCAAGCATTTTCTCGAGGCGCACAATACCCTCTTTTTGGAAGGAATTTTTTTGAATGGCCCCTTTCAACTGATCCAAAAATACGCGCTGAACGAGAATGGTTGTACCAGGAAGAGCTTGAGAATAGACTTGAGGGAGTTGGAAATGCTATTGATGGTGTGAGATTTCGTGCAGTGAAATTTCATGCTTTCCAGAACGGAGTTATTGAGATGGAGAATCTCGATCAATATCGAAGTATTTTTGAACGATTGAAACAATCAGATAGCTCTGCAAATGTTGGAGCACTGAGTAATACGATAACAGCATATGGGAAATGGACAGCTTTACTTGCGAACACCGGTATCGTGCCGGAGTGTAATCATTGTGGAAACGTTATGGTAAAGGATGACAATGTTTCTGATGTTGTGTTGATTGATTTTGAGAATTACTCTGGACCGATTCAGAGGATCTACGAAGAAGATGCTGAGCTTTTAGAGAAACATCGTCAATTGGACAAGCCGGTTGATCCAGTTACTTCACTTTCGCTTGATATTGGGATTCTTTCAGGCCTGAAATTATCTCGGGAGCAGAAGATTTTTTATATCTCTCATTTTCTCCGGGGGTTTAAGGATGTGTATGAAGGGTCAATGGAGTTGTTGCCTTCGCTACTTCAAGACAGGAGAGTGATGCATTTAGGTCTAATTAGGGCATTTTTTTATGATGTGACCCATATGAGAGAGGCACGAGCGACAAGGTCAGCAGTATCGTATTTTAGAGCAGATTACAAAGGAGTCGTGAGATCGGTAGTGGGAATCTTAGAAAGTTAAGATCGTAATTTGCTTCTTGCAAATGTGCGATGTGAGGTCTACGCTGAGGATGTATGGGCCGTTTGGCAAAGCTCATGCGGATAGCAGCAGCTTTGGCATCACTCTTAACGGTAACCCTCCTCACTCCTCAACAAGCGAGCGCTAAGGTAGTTTCATATAAGATTACGGATGGATTTACTGCAACGTATCAGGGGGCACCAGGTGTTGGAGGGGTGCTGTTCTCTGGGTTTGCGGGTATCCCTTATGTGAGAGGAAAGATGGTGCTTAGTAGTACGCCGGATGGAGAGGGTGCTATGCGGATAGGGGATATGATTCAGGCATATGCTACGTATCCAGGAAGCGGATCATATACATATAGAGCAAAACCCGACTGTATTATTGGGAGCTCTATACTCACACCTGTAGATATTACGAATTTATTCTTCAAGACCTCGTTACCGCATTTTCCGACCAATAATATTACCGTACGGTTTATGGATTGGTGTGGTGGCCCTAAGACAATCGGGCCTGTGTATATAGTGCATATTGATGACAGTGATCAGATTAAACCATTTCTTGATCTCCCATGGGATTACAGTGGTAAAGGGTTAAGTTTCAGTACAGCTGCGACAGCAATTAACTCCTATTTTGATCATGAATACCCTTTGTTAAGTAGATTAAGTGTATTGCCGGAGACAGTGGGGACGGAGGGAACAATCGTAACATATAGGGAGAATTTAAGAACAGATGAGCCTTATTCATCTCATGATGGTTATGACTGGGGGAAAAGAGCAGAGGCAAGAAGCGGGGAATCAGTTCTCGCAGCAGCAAGTGGTGCTGCGCGTTTTGTGGATTCCTGCGGTGCTTGTGGTAATGCAATATTTATCGATCATGGGAATGGATTTCAGACAAGATACTATCACTTGCAAACTGAAGGCCTTTTTGTTTCTACGCCAGGTATTGATGTTCACGTAGACAAAGCACAAACGATTGGGAGAGTGGGATTTACAGGAAATGTCCGTCCAGGTAGTGAGGACGGAGCACATATTCATTTCATGGTCGTGTATGACAAAAATGCTGATGGGAATTTCGAGGATAATATTCCGGATGGGTTGGTAGACCCATTCGGTTGGCAGTCCAAGGATGATGATCCATGGGAAAACTATACATTTAACTATGGTGGAGTTGAAAGGATAGGCATGAAAAGTTCCTATCTTTGGACGACACCTCTTGGTGCAAGGCACATTGCTATTCCAAGTAATGGAGGAAGTGTCGATGTCGGAAAAAATCATATTATAATTCCGTCAAGTGCAAACAATAATCAGGAATTTGAATTGAAAGCATTTCTGACTTCAATTTCTGCTCCTACCTCTCTTGTTGGGGTTTTAGGCCCAGGAATTGTTATTAGTGCATTAGACATTTTGGGTAATGCGATTACACATTTCAGCGCTGCTTTGACACTGACGATTGATTTTGCAGAGATTGATCTTAGTAGATATGATCCAGGAACAATCTCTCTCTACTCGAGTCAAGACGGTCAAAATTGGGTTAAAGAAGAGGTCGCAAATATAGACATGCAGAGCAAGACGGCTACTGCGCAGATCAATCATCTTACTTATTTTGCACTCATGGCTGAACGAATCGATACTACTGCTCCAACAACAAATGTAAGCTTTGAAGGAATATCAAAGCCCGGGAATATTTATCATTCAAATGTATCGGTTGGTCTTTCTGCATCAGATGGAGCTGGTTTAGGAGTCGACTATATTGCTTATAATCTGGATGATGGTGATTGGAAAGAGTATGTGTCACCAGTAGTGGTTTCAGATGAAGGAGTTCACAAGATTACATATTATTCGGTCGATAATGATGATAACATCGAGGAGAAAGAAACAAGGGAATTCATCGTACTTGACGACACTGCTCCTCCGGTCACATCTGTTGAACTTGGAGGAGATATATTTAGTGGCACGACATATCGTTCAGATGTAGAGATAACTCTCAGCGCATCAGATGGTGCTGGGTTTGGTATCAAGAGTATCAAATATAATCTCGATGGAGGTGGATGGCAGAATTATGAAGAACCATTTATAGTTTCAGAATTGGGTCAGCATGATATTCAGTATTATGCTGTGGATATTGTCGGAAATACCGAAGAGACGAAAGTAATTAATTTTACTATCCAAAAAAATCTTGATGAAATTCCTCCGGAAATATCTGTTCAATTTGACATCTTGTCACGTAAGTTTATTTATACAGCACTCGATTCTTCAGGCTCTGCGATTTTATCCCAAACATCGCTTGATCAACACAATGAAGAGTTGATAGCTATTGACGAGGCCAATAATAAGCTCTCAGCGTCTATTGAGAAGAATCAATATAAGATACTATCTTTTAAATCAAATACTTTAGCTATAAAATCTTTGCAATATAATTTACAGCCAGGTATAAGTTTGCAGTCAAATAGTCTTGCAGTACTTTATTCTTTTGATAAACAGGGAAAGTTAAATGTTCTCACACAAACCTTTCTTTCAAAAATATATGGAGGAGTAGTGCTAAGTTATGATTTTAAAAATAACACGACAGGAATCGTTGAAAGTCAGGGAGGAAAAATAATCAATAAAAAAATAAATGGGATGAGGATCTTGCAATTATCTACTAACAGCAGTAGGCTGGAGTATAGATACTGACATGAAGGTAAGTAATAGAAAGCATTTATTGCATCTTAGTATATTAATTCTTGTTGGGGCAACTTTTGTCATACTTGCCGCAGTTTCGGTTAAAAGTATTCCGGTTAATCAGCAAGCTTTCAAGATTGAATCTGAGAGTTTCATCTTTTCGCAGTTAAATTTTTCAATTGATGTTCCCTCAGATTACGTCATTGAGGAGAAATATAGTCTAGTAATTTTAAAGAGTAATGTAGGGGAAATTGCTATAAGTAATAATGGAACAAATTTTGAAACGATTGATCAGTATCTTAATGATCTTGGCGTAAAGAATCATTTTAGTTTAACTGATAAAGAAGACCTTGTAATTAACTCTTACCCTGCTGCAAAGCTGATCATTGGAAAGCGAGTGGATTATTTTATATATGCGACTGAGTGGACGGTTTACACACTCTCTACAGACTCTGAAGCTCTCTATGATGACCTCGATCAAATAGCCCGGTCGTTTCGGTATATTCCTCAGTAGTTACATCTGTTGACTGGGTTGAACTCGTCTCCATCGCACGTTATCCATATACTTTCCTATCTCTGGAGTTTCATTGATTTTGGTTACGTCAGGAGGCCGTACCTCAGTTCTTGAATGTACTTCTGTGACTGCTGCTCTGCCATCAGGAGTAAAACGTTCAGTAAGAACACGGTATTTTTTTCCAAGATATATTTCTGATGCTGAAGTATACGTTAGATCAATCATTTTGTAGGTATGTCTAATAAGTCGATTGCTATCGAGTGGAACTAATATTCCATTCCGAACGATATAGAGAGGCAAAGTCTTTTCCCATACGAGGGATAAATGAATGTTCTCTTTCTTTGGGTTGTAATGAACACCCATTGCAAATGTGTTATTAAAAACAGTGAAGCCTTCGTCAAGTGCGAGCCCGGCTTTTGCAGAAAATGGACGATCAATTGCTTCAAGCTCTTCAAGAGTCGGTTGAGTTACCAGCGGTCCGGACAGATCTGGTCTCTTTGCTGCCTCTGGTCCTGTTCCCATGAGGCGGAGTATAGCACGACAATATAAGGTTTTCTATGATGTCTCGATCAAGTAGTCCAATCGTATCGAGATATTCCTCAGCAGTAATATTATCTGATCGTGGCATTGCCGACGCCCAGCTCGACGATGTGGATGGCACGGAGTAGGTCAGCCAAAAATTCTTGATTTCCAGCTTTGTATGTATCATCAGTAGCAAATCGTTGATGGATTCTGGCGAGGTCATCGATCTTTATGATGCCCTGACCAATAGCGCTCCCATCGATGTTGTAGTGAAAATCAGAGAACATTGGTTTGTCTGCTTCTGTTTCCACCCAGTCTTCAATCGTCTCAGTCGTAGGTTTAAGTGCATCCTTAAGTTGCACCTTAAAAGAATTTTCTTCGCCATTATCGTGTGCAATAATTTCCGCAATTTTATTTGTTTGTTCTATTGAGAGTCCATTTCGGATGACAAGGTTACTTAGGTCGGTTGAATTTTCTAACTGCATGAGAGCATGAAGTCCTAAACTGTCTTCGAGAAACGGAGCCAGTGTGATGTCATGGGTTGCGAGGACCGGTGCGATGAACTGTGCGCCGGCTGGTTGTTCCCTCTCTGCCAGCTGCAGCATGCGCATCGCAGCAATTCCTGATGAGTGAAAGACAGCCCTCACGTCAGCATCCGGACGACCGGTTACTACAGGAAATACATATTTGAGTGCAAAGTCTTTTACCCCATCTCCTGTCTGGAGTGGCACTCTGTAGACGAGTCCTTCTAGTCCGCCGATAGGTATTCCCTTGTGATGAACTGATCCGTCATATATCTTTCGGAGGAGTCCGGGATTATTCAGGGCAAGTCGTTGCCCGGCTTGAGAGGCAACGAGCTCAGATGGAGTTGATTGGGATTTGAGAGTTGCTTCAGTTGTCGAATTTGAACGATAGCACGTATTCCCTAATGGATCAGTTGATACTGTGATGCCGCTTTTAGATTGGTCACGAGTGAGTCTCCTGTCGAAAAACGCCTGTATCGTATCCATGGATGGTTTTGATGCATGAATATCTCGAGTGTGAGTAAAGCTGATTTCATGTTGCTGAAAGGGATTTTCCATACTTTAGTTATAACTGCTTTGCATCAACCTAAACAAGTTGCTACTGTGCAATTGAGCTCAAGAATCTATATTTCTCTGACGGGTTTGAGAATTTCAGGGAAATTATTTGAGGACTTACTCACAAGTGAGGAGATAGCCCAGCGTTTCATTTCCTGTGCAGGATAAGGTCTGAAAGTATTCTGCAGGTGTTCCATTTCTGTATCGGGATTCAGCCATACATCTTCATCAACCGGGTGAAGAATGACTGGCATTCTATTGTGCACATCTTCCATGAGTGCATTTGGTTTCGTGGTAAGTATGATAAATCCCTCGTCATTATGAATTCCTGCAAAACTAAATACCTCATCGTTTTTGAGTGAAAACGCATATGGTTGTTTTCCGTCAGATAATCGCTTCCATTCATAAAAAACGTCTGCGACGACAAGGCAACGGCTCTCACGAAACATTTTTGCAAAACTTCGTTTTTCAGCAACTGTCTCAGATTGCGCATTGATGAGGAGATGTTTTTCGTCCCACGGAGCTGGTATACCGAACTGTAATTTTATTGCTTTGTTTGGGGATTTTCGGACAATGACATAGCTCTCTTGTGTAGGTCGGATATTGTACGAATGCCAGTCATGCTCGGGAAATCGTTCAAGCATGAAACGTTTCTCAAAATGGGCTTTTCCGCGCTCTTTCGTGTAGCCAAATGCTCCGCACATGAGTGCATTGTAGCAAATTACGTTTTATGTATTCACGAACAGGATCTTTTTGAGTTTGGTTTGATTTTTTGAGCTTCATTTAGTATACTATCGGACTATGGGAAATGAATCATTTCGTGGTGGACCGCGAGCTTTCTCTGCTATAAAAGACAAAATTGCACAGGTAGTAAATGCTCCGAATGAGAGTACTCATATCGTGGCTGAGCACAAACATATTCATCCTGAGACAGCGAGAAAATGGGGAAATAGATTTGCATCAGCAACTATTGTCAGTTTTCTCGCCTCAGTTCCTGCTGAGGAGATGGTGTCACGGGATGCAGCGTATCTGAGTCTTGGTGCTGGGTGGTTTATCGCATCGTTTGCAGCCGGTGCATTTATCGAAGCAGGGAATTCTAACTCTCTGCATCAACAAGAATACTCTCCTCTCGGAGAGCAGCCTGTCACCAGTAGTACTGAAATAGACGTCATCCAATGATCAAAGCTCAACAGGGTGAAATGATTTACCTTTTTGTTGGTAGCTGGACGATCGTTCCTGAAAGTGTGGGTACTTTTTTTCTCGTTGTGTCGTATCCGAGTACTTGATAAATCTCATCATCTGTTAATTCTCTTTGTGCCATTTCTCCCCAGAGTTTCTCAAAAGTACTTGTCCCATGTGCTTCATCGTAGTTGATTGAAGTGGTTACTGTCTGTAGATCTGCAGGTAGTAATTGAGTGACACCTTTGTGGACAGATCCGAGAATCACGAGTAGGCGAAGTTTTGATGGATTATCATGTACAACTTCTTCTATTTGTCTTGCATTTTCTGCATTTACTTCATTTGCTGATGAGAGAAATCTTCTGTGCCATTCTGGATTATTTGTATCGATTGATTGAAGTATTTTGCCTAATGCAACGCGTTCTTGACTTTTTTGTTCAGTCATCATTTCGATAGGGAGCCCTTTGCGGAGAATTCCATCCATGCTCGTGTAGATAGAATAATTAAATGCCATTATTTGGGCAGCGAGAGTATTTAGTCCAGTTTGCTGAGCAAGTTTTTCGAATTTTTCAGTCGTATTTCTTTCAAACGACATTGTTCTTGCGTGAGCAACTTGGTCACTGAGTCCTTGTATAACATGCCAATATGCTTGACGAAACGATCTGTGTTCAGTTGCATAGCTATTAAAAGTTGGAAGGTTTTGGAACACATCCCCTCTCGCATCTTCACTAAAAACTAGATTAGTAAATCCTCTTCTAAAAAATGAGGTTCCCATCTCCTCAAATTGCCTACGATTTGCAGCAAATTCATTATCATTTCTTACTCTGTGTTCTCCTGTCCAGACTAGTATTTGTATATTTGAAAATCCACCATTCTCGAGTTGCCTGCTGTCTGGATTTGGGTAGAGAAGTGCTGTAGTAGAGGATCCTGAAAATTGTTCCCCTGGCATATGGGCAGAGTATAGCATGGTGGGGCAGTATTTTCGAGTTTTGTCACTCTTTTTAAAAGCATCAATTAATCACAGAAATTTACTAATTATTTTTTTCTGAAAATTTCAATATGTCTACATCGATTGTGATCATTCTCATTTGACCTGTGGGTGAGCATACCCTATGATAGGGCAGTGAAATTAAGGATTAATAAATCTACGCTATTTATCACCATTCTTTCTCTCATTGCGGTCGGGCTGTCTCTCGCAATAGGATATAAATATTTTACGATGGTGAGCACTCAGACAGAAAAACAGATAGTGACACCTCAGGCAAGTCCTACGCCCGATCCACAAGAAGCAGTCCTTCTGGATACGCCATTACAGGATGCAAGTGAGGCAGAAAAGAAAAAGCATTTTCAGAAAGTTATCGAGTATGCCAAGGAGGCAGAGTATCTTGATGTGTCAGGGTGTAAAGGGAAGCCGGTGGTACTTTTTGTGACAAATGAACGTCCTGTAAAGATAGTAAACAATGATAAATCTGCACACACACTCTCTCTGAACAAGAATGCCCGTTACACCATACCCGCAAAGAGTAGTGAGGAATATCTGCTGACTTTCGCAGAAGGACCCGGGGTCTATGGTTTTGGTTGTGATGCGCTCGGTACTACAGCCGGACTTTTTGTTGTGAGACCATGAAGAGATTTTATATCCTTCTGAAGAAGAGAGAATGGTTCGTACTCGTTTCAGTTTTGCTTGTGCTCCTGAACACAGTGCTTCTTATTTCATACCTCAGACTCTCATCCTTAGCGCGAGAAAGTGTGGTCGCTGATGTGGAGTATCCGGAGTTGACGCAAGTGGACATGCAGTCAATGACTTTTAACGAGCTTTCTTCGTATTTGAAAAAAGTTTCAGAAGTTAAAGGAGCTGAGTATGGATTTGAAATTCTTAAAAGGGCAGAACTCCCGAAAAAAGTTGATACGCATCTTTTGGCACATACCATTGGCGATATGCTCTTCAAACAAAAAGGTGCTGAGGGTATCCAGTATTGTACACATGATTTTCGAAATGCCTGTTCCCATTCTATCGTAATAGGACTTTTTCTTAAGAAAGGTGAAAAAGCGATTGCGGAATTAGCCCCTCTTTGCAAGAAAGCACCGGGTGGAAAGGGCGCATATGGTATGTGTTTTCATGGTTTAGGGCATGGGGTGCTTGCCTTATCTGATTATGATATGCAGCAGGCAGTGAGGATTTGTGACGGATTATCGACAGGTGAAAATAAGCAGGAGGCAAGGGAGTGTATCGGTGGTACGATGATGGAGATGGCATCTGGTGTGCATGACCGTGAGGTTTGGAAGAGACAGGTTGTGAACTATTTCACAGCAGATCCGCTCTCTCCATGCAATCAAGAGTTTGTCCCTGTGTACGCAAAACCGATTTGTTACACATATCTGACTCCACATCTTGTGACTGAGGCAGGAGGCTCATTGAGTGATCCAACAGATGATCAGCTCGCGAAAGCGTATCAGTACTGTAATCCGATTCCTCTCTCAAACAAAGCGGAGCGAGTTGCCTGCTTTGGTGGGTTTGGTAAGGAATTTGTGGTTATGGCTAGAAATAAAGATATCAGGGATGTCGCCTCAATGACAGCTGATGAGATGAAAAAGGTGTATAGGTGGTGTGGACTCACGAGCGAGGTTGATGGCCGTCAGCACTGTCTGTTTCAGGCGCTCACTTCACTTTACTGGGGAGGAGAAAATGATAGAAATGCGGCGGAGAGATTCTGCGCACAGGCAGAAGACGAGATGACTGAGAGTTCCTGCTATCTAAATCTCACGGGTCTTGTTGCTCATTATATCGATGAGAAGGACTACAGAGTAGCATACTGTAAGGAGATTCCTTCTCCATACGTGGCAGATTGTAAGAGGCGGTTATTATGAGGAATGTAAAAAAAATATTTCCTCATCTTACGCTATCAAAGGTGCTCCTCGTCCTCCTCGTGCTTTTGATAGGTGTGCAGCTCACTGTACTTTTTCTACTTCAAGACCCTGTTGTGGGAACAGAAAGTCCATCAAAAGCATTAGAATCCTATGCGCAAAAAATGATCGCAAAGTGTAAAGATGCAAAGTATCGTCCGACTTGTTATGACGTTCAGATTCCAAAACTGATGGACACTTTGTCTATGGAAGAAGCATTTACCGTGACGACGATTGTGCAGGATTTGGATCCGACCTACTCGTACTGTCATGTCGTTGGGCATAAACTTTCAGCCAGGGAAGTCGCCAAAGATCCGTCTAAATGGAAAGACGTGGTGACGAGATGTCCTCGGGGAGTGTGTTCAAATGGATGTATTCATGGTGGTTTTCAGGAAAAGTTCCGAAAGCAGATGTTTAGCGATTCTGATATCGAGAAATATACACCAGATCTCTCGGGGATCTGTGAGGCGAGAGGAGATTGGAAGCCAACAGGTGTTGAACAGGCATCATGCTATCATGCAGTCGGGCATCTGACAATGTATGTGACAAATGGCGAGATACAAAAAGCGCTGCCTCTTTGTGATGTTATCTCCAAAAAAGAAGGAGGACGTGACTATACGATGCTTTGTTATGACGGAGCATTTATGCAGATATTTCAACCGCTCGAATTTGATGACTTTAGTCTCGTTGAGGGAAAACAACCGACGAAAGAAACTGTTTTTTCTTACTGTGCAGGATTTACACTTGCCCAACAAGCGTCATGTATCAATGAAAGTTGGCCACTTTTTCGAGATGAGATTATGACACCGCAGGGATTTTATGCGCACTGTGCGAAGAGTCCGACGGAGTATGGTAAGAAGTATTGCTACACGGCACTTGCCTATATTATCACTCCAAAACTGCAGTTTGACCCGGAGAGGACTTCTGAATTCTGCAAAGTCCTGCCGTCCGATGCGTCCCTCGTATGTTTAAGAAATGCTGCGACGAGAATGATTGAGACCGATACGAGAAATATCCCAAAAGCAATCTCGCTTTGCTCCCTGGCAACAACTGAGATTGCAAAAGATGCGTGTTTTGGGGAGCTTGCCAAACGGTCATCATATTATCTCGGAGAGAATTCAGCAGCGAAAGAGGATCTTTGTCAAAAGCTTCCGAGTAAATGGAGATCGCGTTGTGAGTAGACTTACTTGACGAAGCGTTTGTATCCCAGTACGCTATTCTTATGAAGAAAAAAATATATATACTTTTAGGGCTGATTATCGTTGCAATAATTGCGGTTGCGGTCGGTATCTATTTTTTAGGAAGAATAAATAATAGGACGTCATCACAGAGCAAGGTACGAGTAGAAAGTCTGATGCCTGGCTATACACTTCGCTTCAATATGACACCAGAATTTGCTGATTTTTTGTATGACAGGGGCGTGTGGAGGACAAATGGAATCAGAATTGATAAGAAAAAAAATCCTCAGACTGCGCAGAGTGTTCTCATCGTGTTGCAGAACAGAGCGATGTATAAAGGTACAAGTGGTGAAGGTTTACCAATCATGGTCGAGTCTGTAGTCGGACCTGGCAGTGATGGGGTAGCGGGTGTGTACAGGGTAAATGTCTATCTCGATACCTCGAAAACGGCTAGATACTCGTCAAAAGATCTTGAGATGAACATCTTTCTCGCGGTCCTCTCACAGATTTACGAGGATACATCAGGCTCAGAAACGACATATGAGGGGCGAGAGGCGAAAAGAGAGAAGATTACTAAGTTGGCAGAGTCCTCAACTGAGCTTCCTCTGAATATTACTATCTCATCAAGATAGATTTTTCGTGTAAGCGGCCTCAAAAAGATGCCCAGAAAGGTCTCATAGGTGTTTTTCTCAACAGAAGGAAGGTGTGGGTATTTGCTTTTTAGCCTCGATTCTCCATATTTGTAATCTCTTTACTTGACAAATAGCCTCAGAAGGAGGATATTGTGGGAGATATAGTAGAAGACTATAAGTTTCCCTATTGACAAATTATATCTTATAGTATATTATATCTAACATTATGCATCTTGAAATCGGAAGAGGCATTCGTAGAGGAAAAGATAATTCCCCAACTTTCTTCAACACCACAACAGGAGAACCTATAGTTCCTTCTGATCTTATTGGTGAATCTGCACTCCCATCTGCTGTTCGAACAGTTGAAGAGATTGTTCAAAGAAAGGTGAAGCTCGCGCTTGATTCTCGAGTCACAAGAAGAGATGCGAATATTACTCTCGTGAAAGCTCTTGGCGGTGCTTTGGTAGCTGCTCCGGTAGTTGCGTTAGGAGTCGTAAAACGGGATGAAATATTTTCCGAAGGACCTGAGACTCCCGTTGCAAGTTTTTTTCCAACAAGCGCATCACCTGAGGTTGTTCCTGCAGTAGAGCCAGATCACCGGTTTGCTGATCTGTCCCCAGAGTTACAAGAGCTGAATGCAAAACTTCAAGAGATGCCATTTAAAGCGATGTACTTTGGTGGATCTGAGGTGCTCATACCCGCTGATGAAGCTGAGAAGGTAAAAAAGCAGACAAAGACCGATGCGAGTGAGCTTTCTTTTGAGATTGTAAATCCAGGTGTTGAACTAGTACCCTCACCTTCTATACATGTTTCAAATGGTGGTTTGGAGACGAGTGAAAACGTTTCTCTTTATACAGGGCAAGATCAAAGGGATTACTATAGAATTCCGGTGCTGAATACAAATGATCCGAGAGAGATAGCGGAGGGGGAAGGGGTGCGTATTGAGTTTTCAACAGTTACAGATGGCGTCCCTCAGTCTCGTGGGTTCTCTCTTCCGATCGACTCAACGGAATTTCCAAAACTGGAGGAGGCAGATCCACATATTTATGGAACAGGGTTGATCTCGGATATTATTGGTAGTTCTGAAAGGGTGCCGTTCATTCCGGAGGATGTCAGCGAGTCAATTTTGCTAAAATACCTCGTTGATCGTGCATCACTTTTTAGGAGATATGGAAGCGGGGTAGATTTTGTGATTCTTAATGATAATGTAGCAACTACACAGATAGCTGATAGCGATATTCTGCTTGCAGCACGTACGCCTTTTGATGTGGTTGATAGAAATAGTCAAGCATATGTTGACTTTACGTTTGCGAATGTAACGAGAGTGATCAACTCCATATTGCCCGAAAATAGGGTTGATAATGATGGAACAGCTGGAACATTTTTCGATACATTTGTAACGAGAATGCAGTATATTGAGGAGATGCAGCAAAGTGTCTCATTAGTTACAGGAACTGATGGCTCAACGCGAAGACGAAGTGGTTCGGGTTCTATCGCTCGAATTGAAGATCCTAATTTTCTTTCCATTCTTTCACTAGATGAGTATCCAGGAAAAGGAGAGTATAAAGGGATTTCCCAACACTTTACATCTCCTGAAACAGCTGTATCTCATGTGATCACTGTTTTGTCACATTTTTATGACGACTTTATCGAAAGAAGAGAAGGTCTTTCTGACGCAAGAAAGCAAGTTACAGATATCCTTGTTGGTGATGTAATTAACATGCTTTTAGAAAAGACTCCAGCAATTGATTTATTAGTTGATTTATTTCCTCGTATGACTGCAGAAGATCGAAAATCATTTAGAGATGCATCAAAAGCCTCCGGACTTGTAGATTTCCGAGAATCTCTTTCAGTTTTCATTACCCGCTAATCTTCATACGATCTCCAAAAGGATCAATCAAGACTTCCTCAAATTATTAGTTTCTTATTCGTTTTACATATCACATCTAGGTAATTTGTTGTGCTTAAACTTGACACTGTAGAGCTTTAATTTCATACTCTATGAGAGATGAATAGAAAGTGTGGGGATTACAGGTTAAGCTTTTTAAATAATTGTAAAAAGATGAAAAGGTCGTATTTTTCCTTAATCTTTACAGCTCTTTCCTCCTTATTTGTATTTACATACATACTTTTACACCCGAGTATCGCTTCAGCACTTGTGTGTGATTATGGTCATATCAGAAATGCGGGTTCATCAGGTTGTGGAGCGACAGTTGGGCATACTTGTGGTGCTATGTATGGTTCTTGTCAATGGGTCTGTGATGCAAGATGTAGTTCATATTCTGAAGGAAGTTATGATACATACTCAGAAGGGTATTACGAGGGATATTATGAAGGATATTATGAACCGGCATATGCTCCAAATGCCGATTTAGTTCCTCAGAACTTTAAATTAGCAGATAGCACAGGAGATTTTAGGAGAAATTTTGCGGTAAATGAGTCAATTTATCCTTCGGTAAGAATTAAAAATCAGGGACCGGGTGGTGCAGGACCAAATCCGTACACGACTGGAGACGGGTATACATATACTACATTTTTTAAGAATGAAGCAAATAATATCACAGTGTGCGATAGAGGCTCTGACCCTTCTAACCTCTATATCAGAACGGCCAATCTTGCGGTCGGTGCGAGTAGGACTTTTGATTCCTGGCCTACAAGTACGAATAATCTTTCTTCTTTTCCCGGACTGAAAAAATGGTCGATTCCGACAAGTAACGTTACCTACACCGCCCGAGTTTACGTCGATTACGACTGCCGAGCATATGAGACGAGCAACACCAACAATCAAGCGACGTATCGTTATACTGTTGGTCCTCCCGCAGATTTGATAGTTCAATCAATTGCGCTGACTAATTCTGCAGAGATAATTAAGACAAATTTTGCTACAGGAGAGAATATTTATCCTTCTGTTTCTCTTTATAATCAAGGAGGAACTAAAGCAATTTCAGACAACAAACGTACGTATTCAGCCTTTTTTAAAAACAAGTCTACTGGTTCATCAGTGAATGAAGTTGGTGATATTACCATGAACAATGGTGAATTTGGTGCTGGATACCAGGATGATTATTATTGCAGTGGTCTCGGTAATAAATGTGACGTATATAGTGCTCCTTATTTTACGATGCCACAGGGTGGTCCGTATACTGCCCGTGTTCGTGTGAATTATAATAACGCAGCTGAAGAGTCAAATTATTCAAATAATCAGACTCAGACATATACGTATTATGTTGGAGCTCAGATAACTGGGGTTTTATATCTTGATATTGATCAGTCGGGTACATTTACCACAGGCGACACTAGATATTCTGGAGCAACAATGGCACTGAGTGGTGGCCCTACTGCGAGGGGAAATATCACAACAAACTCGAATGGTGAGTACGGCTTCTACGGTCTCGCCAACGGCACCTACACCGTCACTCTCACACTCCCTGCGCATTACAAAGGTCTTGCACCAAGTGGTGTGTCCTGTAACGCAACAACCTGTACACGAAGTATCAC